>NZ_CP019343.1:4152644-4472079 GCF_002117105.1 Oceanicoccus sagamiensis
CCAGAATCCAGCGCTGCATTATTTTCGAGCATCGTAGTAACCACAGTTAAAGCATATTGATTTTTATGGCACCAGTATAGCGCCTTAGACTATAGCTATCTAATCAAAACGCGGGCTTTTGGCACCACGATTAATTTGCAAAATAACTGGCATTATCAGCAACTTAGACGACAATTATCACTATCAACAATAAACAAACCACCCTCCCTATAGGAAAGCGCATTTCCAGGCATGAAAATACCCCATCAAATCCAGCCTCTTTATGACGACGGCGTCATTGATGAAGTCCTTCGGCAGCTAATGAGCGGCAAAGAAGCCACCGTTTATGTGGTGCGCTGTGGCAAAAATATTCGCTGCGCCAAAGTCTACAAAGAAGCGGCCAAGCGCAGCTTTAAGCAAGCGGTGACCTATCAAGAGGGCCGCAAGGTCCGCAATAGCCGCCGCGCCCGCGCCATGGAAAAAGGCTCCAAATTTGGCCGCAAACAACAGGAAGAAGTCTGGCAAAACGCCGAAGTCGATGCCCTTTATCGTCTGGAGCGAGCTGGGGTAAGAGTACCGCAACCCTATGGTTGCTTTGATGGCGTACTGCTAATGGAGTTGGTCACCGACGATGACGGTACAGTGGCTCCCCGCCTTAACGATGTGGCTATGCCGCAAGAACAGGCTCTGGAAGACCATGCGGTGATGATGGAATATGTTAAACGTATGCTCTGTGCCGGTATTGTCCACGGCGACCTGTCTGAATTTAATGTGTTGGTGGATAATGAAGGACCGGTCATTATCGATCTGCCACAGGCTGTGGATGCTGCTGCCAATAATCATGCCGAGGCAATGCTGACCCGTGATGTTAACAATATGCGCAGCTATTACGGCCAGTTTGCCCCCGAATTACTCAATACTGACTATGCCAGAGAAATATGGGCGCTCTACGAAGACGGCCAATTAAAGCCTGATACCCCGTTAACGGGCCTGTTTAAAGATGATGCTGAAGATGCCGATGTGGACGGTGTTTTGGCTGAAATTAAGGCGGCTTGGGCGGAGGAACAGGAGCGATTAGAGCGCATTGACGCCGCTGGGGCTGACGACTGATTATTCGCCCCTGTTTTGTGCAAATTTCAGTCAATTCCACTCGACGAATCGCTTACAAATCTCTATAGTACGCCCGCCTTGATAGCAGTCGTATCCGACGACTGCTGCTGTACTCATTGTTAATTCAGGACGGCCCCTTTGATCTCTACTGCTAATATCACCATGCAATTTGGCGCCAAGCCGCTGTTTGAAGATATCTCCGTTAAATTTAGTGACGGCAACCGCTATGGCCTGATTGGCGCTAACGGTTGTGGTAAATCCACCTTTATGAAAATCCTTGATGGCAGCCTGGCTCCCAGCATGGGCAATGTCACCGTTACCCCTAATGAGCGTATTGGCAAACTCTCACAAGACCAGTTTGCCTTTGAAGAATATAGCGTGGTGGATACGGTGATTATGGGCCATACCGAATTATGGAACATTAAAAAAGAACGGGACCGTATTTACTCGCTGCCGGAAATGAGTGAAGAAGATGGTATGAAGGCCGCTGAACTGGAAACCCTGTTTGCAGAAATGGATGGCTATAGTGCGGAAAGCCGCGCCAGTGAAATTTTAGCCGGAGCGGGTATTGAACAGGAACTCCACTACGGCCCTATGAGTGAAGTTGCGCCCGGCTGGAAGCTACGGGTATTACTTGCCCAGGCATTATTTTCAGACCCGGATATTTTGCTATTGGACGAACCCACTAACAACCTGGATATCGATACTATCCGCTGGCTCGAAGAAACCTTAAACGAGCGGAAAAGCACCATGATTATTATTTCCCACGACCGCCACTTCCTTAATGCGGTGTGCACCCATATGGCGGATATTGATTATGGCGAACTACGTGTTTACCCTGGCAACTATGATGACTTTATGACGGCCTCCACCCAGGCTCGTGAGCGGTTGCACAGTGAGAACGCCAAAAAATCTGCCCAGATTGCCGACCTGCAACAATTTGTTAGCCGCTTTTCGGCCAATGCCTCCAAAGCCAAGCAGGCCACTTCCCGCGCCAAACAACTGGAAAAGATCAAACTGGATGATATTAAACCCTCCAGCCGGGTCACACCTTTTATTCGATTTAAGCAAGATAAAAAGCTCCATCGCCAGTCATTAGTGCTGGAAAAACTGGGCCATGGCTTTGATAACGAAACCCTGTTTAAAAATGGCCATATTATTTTAGAAGCCGGTGCACGACTGGCTGTGATCGGTGAAAACGGTGCTGGTAAAACCACCCTGCTTCGCAACCTGATGGGTGAAATCCCTCCCGAACAGGGAAAAATTCAATGGGCAGAAAATGCCTCTCTCGGTTATTGCCCACAAGATAGCACCACCGATTTTGACTGCGATTTAAATCTGTTTGATTGGATGAGCCAATGGCGCAAAGCCAGCCACGATGACCAGATAGTGCGCGCCACATTGGGTCGCTTATTATTTTCTGCCGATGACTTTAAAAAGAAAGTAAAAGTCTGTTCCGGTGGTGAGAAAAATCGCCTGCTATTTGGCAAGCTAATGATGATGGATACCAATGTCTTGTTAATGGACGAACCCACTAACCACCTGGACATGGAATCGATTGAAGCTTTAAACCTGGCGCTGGAGCACTACGAAGGCACGCTGATCTTTGTTAGCCATGATCGGGAATTTGTTTCATCTCTGGCCACCCGCATTATTGAAATCAAAGACCAGCAGCTGATTGATTTTCAGGGGACTTACGAAGAGTACCTGGCCAGTCAGGAGCAAGAAGCACTGGCCGCAGGCCACTAAACCTTATGTTTGTTTAGTGCGCCACCAGTAAATGGCAATAGCGATAGCACCTAGCAACACCCCCGTATTCATCGTCATAAAGACGGCGGGGGAAATCGCCAGACCAATATTACGGGCAATATTAATAAACATATGCCAGAAAAAAACCATTAACACACTGCGGGTTTTATCCCATATCAGCGTTAACCAAATGGTTGCCGATAATATCCCTACCGAAAAACCAATAAATTGACCGACACCAAATTCCGGCCGCGCTAAAAACTGCGGCAAATGCCAGCACAGCCAAAGAGGAAATAACATAAAAGAAGCCTGCAACGGCCCAAAGCGGCTGCGCAACACTGGGGTAGCAACACCCCGCCACCCCGGCTCTTCGCCAAAGGATTGCACCAGACTGGTGGCCACTAATAATTTAAATAGCCCCGCCATGGTCAGCATTTGCGCGACACCGTCGCTATCGAGATTCACGATTTCCCCACTGCGAACCGTCAGGAAAATTATTGCGCCCAATAACAACACAAAAGGACTGAGTACCGAAAACGCCGTCCAAAATGCGCCAACACGAAAATGCAAACAGCTATCTACTAACTGTTTAACCGCCGCTTTACCGCCATAGCGCCTGGCAATATAAAACGCCGCCAACATGGGACCCATAGCCGCCAGCATTTCCAATTCATGGGCCAGTTTAATATCGATAATCCCTCTTACCGACAGCATCAACGGCACACTAACCGACCAGGAAAATAAATAGGCCAACAAGAAATAACGCCAAATTGGAAGTTTTTCTATGGCATCAATACTGACTGCAGCTTGGGGATTGTTCGTCATGCTTAAACCTTTTATTGTTATTAACTCAGGGGCGGCCTTCAGTAACTTCTGCCCAATAGGTATTACCCTGCTCAAAACGCGCTGGCCAACGGGCTCCTACTCGCGGATTAAACATCAGCACCAAAGCAAAACACTCACTCAACTGCCCCTCGACGCCGGGCACGCCATTAAGCGTGTAACACATCTTGTCCGGGTTTTTTACATCCCCTTCCGTGCGCCACTCTCCTTTGACACCCTGCAAGCTATCAATGGTGTTATCGCGATTAAAGCGAGCATCAACAATCACTTTTTTCTTATTAACTCTGATTTCATAACGCATGGTGTTATTAAATAAGAAAGTCCAATAGTCCGGATGCGCATCACCTTCCAACGGATGAGGGCGCCCTTCCAAGAACATCATACCCATTTTAAAATCATCAAAGCCCTTAACCACTTTCAGCGCTTCAACCGGCTCACCAAAGTTCATATTTTTGGGCACCTTGGGCTGCATACAATGCATAAACTCATAGGGGTGTACGGCAATCCGCTCGATCGCAAAGCAGAACTTGCGTTTATCCCGCATCCGCCAAATACCGGTAAGGCCACGGTTATTACCGGTCACAGTGCCATCTTCATTAAAGTAAGCAACAAAGCTGTATGTTCTATCTTCATAGGGCAAGGTAAACTTCACGGCATTGTCCATATACAGCGTCCAGAACTCCGGCTTTTTATCCCGCAGCTCCGCATCCAGGCCACCAGTGGACTGAGTGGTTTTGGCGGCGGCATCCCAATCCACCGAGCCACTTTTACGCATCACATAGGCAGTTAATGGCTGTACCTTATCAGCAGGGATATTCACAGCAGGCATGGCATTGCCGGGAATAATACCGACCGGATTTTGTACATAGTCGGCAAACAGTTTGGGGGTCCACTCACGCTGGTCTTTGCCCATAGCGTCAGAATATTTAAAGCCTTCTTTAGTCCCTACTTTGCGTTTAAATAGCAGGGCCAGATTAGGGCCGGTTATATCGGCTTCACCGGTACGCAGAGTATGGCAAAAGGCACAGTACTGCTGCCAGGTTTGCTCACCAGCAATGGCATCGGCGGCCTTTAAGGCTTGTAGTGAATAATCTTGGGAATAAACCACCGAAGACGATAGCGCTGCCAAAGCAAACACCACACAACGAAAACGGGTATAAAGGAACATAAGCCACCTACATCATTTTTATCATTGCGGCTATTAAACACGTTCTGGAACATCAATTTAAGCGGGTTTAATAATATTTACACAACTCGCTTTAGCTTCTCATTCACAAAGCTGACCGCCTGCGCTGCTGGCATTGGCTTGCTAATAAGATAGCCCTGAATTTGTTCGCAGCGGTTGGCCTCTAGCATAGCCCGCTGCTGCTCGGTCTCCACCCCCTCGGCGATCACTGCCAAATCAAGGTTATGGGCCAAATCGATAATGGCCCGGACAATGGCCAAATCACTTTTGTCGCTGCCGAGGTTGCGGACAAAGCTTTGGTCAATTTTTAATTTATCGATAGGGAAACGTTTTAAGTAACTTAAGGAGGAATAGCCGGTACCAAAATCATCCACCGCCAGAGCCAGCCCCAAGGATTTTAATTGCTGCAAAATCTCAATACAGTGTTCGATATTCTGCATAATAGTACTTTCAGTAATCTCCAGCTCAATATAGGCCGGGTCGATTTGGCTCTCGTCAATAATGCGCGCTACGGTTTCAAGAAATTTGGGATGTTGAAACTGACGGGCCGAGATATTGACCGCCATCACAAAGTCGCGTAACCCACTTTGGTAGAGGTGAGCCGCCTGCTCACAGGCTACTTTTAAAATCCACTGCCCCATATTCACAATCATACCGGTCTGCTCTGCTACCGGAATAAATTCTGCCGGGGAGATAAACTGGCCATCCGCTTGCTGCCAGCGGATTAACGCTTCCATACCAATCAGTTGATTGCCAGTTACATCAAATTGCGGCTGGTAGTACATCTGGAACTGGTCTTGCTCAAAGGCCTGCCGCAGGGCCGCCTCCATCGCAACCCAGGCCTGTTCCCGGTTGGACATATCAGCGCTGTAAACCAGCGCTTGATTGCCGCCATTATCAATCGCACGGGCCAGAGCAGCTTCCGCATTTTTATTCAACTCCGCACCCTGCTCAGGGTAATGACTAAACCCCATGCTGAGGCTTAAATAGAAGGATAAGCCCTTTACCTCGAAGGGTTCTTCAAAGGCCAATTTAGCGGGCTCTACAAAAGCTTGCAGTGCTTGTTCGACAGAAAAATCCCGTAATAACACCCCAAAATGGGAGCTATCCAGACGGTATAGAGTGCCGCTATTGCTATCGGCCAATACCGCTTTTAAGCGCTCTGAAGCGGCAGCGACCAAGTCATCACGAATATCATTGCCATTACTGGCAGCCACCAGTTGAAAGCGATCTATGGACAGCAAGCCTAAGGCAAATTGCGGTGGCTTTTGGCTGCGGTGAATCAGTTGATCCACATCTTCTTCCAGCCGATAACGGTTGGGTAACATGGTCCAACTATCGTGGTAGGCCAAAAAGTTAAGCTGGTCGGTGGCCTGGCGGCTCTCGGTAATATCTTTTAAATGTAAATGACACAGACGCAGATCGTATAACACGCTAAGGCTACAACTGATATGACGATGCCGATACTCAAACTCCCAATAATCATCATGGGAATGGGTCTGTTTTAGTTGCCCCAATCTGACCAATAAATCACTGGGCAGTAAACTCTGCACTTGGGAGAGTTCCAAATCACAATCGGCTAACAGATACTCTGTGGCGGGATTAAAATAGACGACCTGCCCTTCCCAATCAGTACTGATCACCGGATCGGGGTTGCGCTCTACAAACATCGACAGGCGCCGACGCTCGGTGGTTTCATTAATATAACGATTAATAAACACCCCCACCCAGGCAGCCACAGCAACCACCAAAATACTAAAACCCAAAACCAGACTGGTGGTATTGCGTGTGGTTAAGCGGGTTTGCTCGCCGGTAGCCAGTGCCTGAGTTTGTATTTCATCGGCCAGACTGAGCAGTACCGGGTTCATCATTCGCCCCATACCGCTAATACCCACCAAATGCTCTCTGGCCAGGTCCCAGTCAACGCGATCAGCACTCATCGTATTATCCATGGCCACTGCCATTGACTTTAGCTGGATAAAGTAATCATCCAGCATCACAACGGCAGAATGCTCAGGAAAGGCTTGTTCAAGCCGCGTTATGGATTCGATGATTTTTTGCTGTTCTATCGCCAGATGCTTAATGGCAAAATCCTGGTCCATGGTGGCGTAATATTCATAGAGAATTCGTTCGTGATCCACCACCGCCAACTGCATTTGCGCAATCAACTGTAAACGGGGGAATTTATCATTCAGCAGGTTATCCGTGATGGTATCGACTTTACCCCCAGCACGGTAGATTTGCAGGGATAGCAGCACGCCAATGCAAAGCACTAGCAGATACATAATCAGTATCTTATTTCGAACCAGCACAGCGGACGACCTTCGTGAGTTCCAGATTATTTTATTCTAGTCAACTTAGTCTGTTTTCGACCCTGAAAGTTACATTTCATAGCAATTATTTGAACTCAATCAAGGGGTAATTCGGTTTTATCGACCACCTTGCGCAGTACAAAGCTGGAATGGACACCGGTTACTCCTTCCAAGTTGGTTAATCGACCCAGCAGAAACTGCTCATAATGGCGCATATCCTTGACCACCACCTTAAGCAGGAAATCCGCCGCCTGCCCAGTCACTATGCTGCATTCAAGCACTTCTGGAAAGGTGGCCACAGTCTGCTCAAACTGCTCAAAACGCTCTGGGGTATGCCTATCCATAGCAATGCTGACCATTGCGGTTAGATTGAGATCCAGCGCCTCGGCATTCAGCAGGGTGACATGGCGGCTCACAATCCCGGACTCCTCCAACCGTTTTACCCGCCGGGCACAAGGTGTAGGGGATAAACCCACCTGCTCCGCCAGTTCTAAATTGCTAATGCGGCCATTGCGCTGCATCAGAGTCAAAATATGCTTATCAATGCGGTCTAATTGGGTATTCATAGGGATGGAAACCACCTTAAATTGTATAACTGACGATATTCACTCAATAATAGCAATTTTATAAGTATTATCACTCTATTTTCTTCTATAGAGAGCATCTTTGCAGTAATTCGCTCATCAAGGCGGTATACACTCTCCGCTCAATCGCAGGCAGCCATCACCCCATAAGGGTTAACCGGCAATGTTTTACCAGAGCAGCCACTGCCTGCGGTTGAAAAAAACAGCAGATTGCAGGAATACAGACCATGAATAGCTTCGACCACCGCAAATACACCCCTTTCGCTCCTATCCCAATGGCTAAACGACGTTGGCCTGACCAGCAGATTAAGCAGGCGCCACGCTGGTGTAGTGTTGATCTTCGGGATGGCAATCAGGCCTTGATTGAGCCGATGAACCCCAAGCAGAAACTGGCGCTATTTAAATTACTGGTCGACGTTGGTTTTAAAGAGATTGAAGTGGGCTTCCCCGCCGCCTCACAAACCGACTTTGATTTTGTCAGGCAAATTATCGAACAGGGCTTAATCCCTGAAGATGTCACCATTCAGGTATTAACCCAGTCTCGGGAAGCGTTGATTAAGCGCAGCTTTGAAGCGCTTAAAGGCTGTCGCCAGGCGATTATGCATTTATATAACTCCACCTCGACGGTACAGCGTGAGCAGGTCTTTGCCAAAAGCAAAAATGAGATTAAAGCCATCGCCGTGCAAGGTGCACAATGGGTTAAGCAGCAGGCTGCACAACAGCCAGATACCCAATGGACCTTCCAGTATTCCCCTGAAAGCTTTACCGGCACCGAACTGGACTATGCCGTTGAGGTTTGCGATGCGGTTAATGCGGTATGGCAACCGACCAAAGAAAACCCGGTCATCATTAATCTGCCTGCTACCGTAGAAGTGGCTACACCCAATATCTACGCCGACCAAATTGAATGGATGGGCGACCATATTCAACACCGTGAGGCTGTGGTGATTAGCTTACATACCCATAACGACCGCGGCTGCGGTGTTGCCGCTGCCGAGTTAGGCGTTATGGCTGGAGCTGACCGAGTTGAAGGTACGCTGTTAGGCAATGGAGAGCGCACTGGTAATATGGATATTGTTACCATGGCAATGAATCTATATAGCCAGGGTATAAACCCTGAGTTAGACCTGTCCAATATGGATAAGATTATCCAGACCGTGACCGAGTGTACGCAATTACCTCTGCATCCACGTCACCCCTATGCGGGCGAGCTGGTATTTACCGCCTTCTCCGGTAGCCATCAGGATGCTATTAAGAAATGCCTGCAACGCTACCAACCCGGCGATCATTGGGATGTTGCTTATCTCCCGATAGACCCCGCCGACCTTGGGCGCAATTACCAGGAAGTGATCCGCATTAATAGCCAGTCCGGCAAAGGCGGCATCGCCTATATACTCGAACAGGATTATGGACTTCAAATGCCGCGCTGGTTGCAGGTAGATTTTAGCCAGTATGTACAACAATATGCTGAAGAGGAATCCGCTGAAGTGTCACCAGCTTCCATCTATAAGATTTTCGAGCAGAGCTATATTGCACGTAAGCAGCCGATTGAACTGGAGGCTTACCAGATTAGCCGCCAACAGGAACAGGACCAGTTAAGCGCCACCATCACGATTGATGGCCAAAGCACTTTGATTAATAGCAGCGGTCAGGGAGTCATGGAGGCTTTTATCGGCGCCCTAAATAAGCAACTGGGCTATAACATGGTGTTGGTGGATTATTCCGAGCATACGCTGGGGGATAATGAGCGCTCAGAAGCGATCAGCTATATTCAGCTGAATATAGAAAACCAGCGCTACTGTGGAGTCGGTAAAAGCAAGGATATCATTGAAGCTAGCCTGGAAGCGGTGTTAAGCGCGGTTAATTGCGCTATCCCGGCACTAAAAGCAGACGTTATTCCCGCGTAGGGTGGATTATAATCCACCGCTTATGACGGCTCTGGGCTGGGTCTGGTGGATTATAATCCACCCTACGCGGGAATAACTGTATTGCGGCTTAACCCAGTGACTTTTCACCAGAGGCCACTGATTGAAAGATCAGCGTATTAATGGTCATTGGCCCAACACCGCCCGGTACTGGCGTATAAGCCGCACAGCGATCAATTACGCCGCCCAGTTCGATATCCCCTACTCCACCGGGATGGTAACCGGCATCAACCACAACCGCACCGTCTTTTATCCACTCACTCTTGATAAACTCAGGCCGCCCAACAGCGCCTACCACAATATCTGCCTGCTTAATTAGCTCCGGCAGCTTTTGGGTGCGGGAATGGCAGGTGGTTACGGTTGCATTGGCTTCCAGTAACATCGCTGACATAGGCTTACCCAAAATAGGGCTGCGACCTACGACCACCGCATGCTTGCCTTCAATCTCAATCTTATAGTGCTCAAGAATACGCATAATCCCTTTAGGGGTGGCACAGCCATAGGCTTCCTCCCCCATTGCCATACGGCCGTAGCCCAGACAAGTCACACCATCGACATCTTTTTCCAGCGCAATGGCATCAAAACAGGCGCGCTCATCGACCTGCTCGGGCACCGGGTGCTGTAGCAAGATACCGTGAACATCCGGGTTTTCATTAAGCTCGGTAATTTTGGCCAGCAATTGCTCAGTCGTGGTTTCTTCGCCCAACTCGACGGCCATTGACTCCATCCCAATACGACGACAGGCATTGCCCTTCATCTTCACATAGGTAGCAGATGCGGGATCAGCCCCCACTAAAATCGTCGCGAGAATAGGCGTTTTGCCATTGGATTTCTCCTTCAGGCCAGCCACCCGCTCACTCAGTTGCTGTTCCCATTGTGCGGCCAGGGCTTTGCCATCAAGTACCAGTGCAGACATGCTTGCTATACTCCTGATTTCAGTAGAAAAAGATGGCGCATTCTCTCATGCCCAGCAGCTGAGGCAAATAGCTAAATTTTGTCTAACTATGTTATCTTTTGTGGGTGATTTAGCGTTGACGAGAGCCTATAGCATGAGTATTATGCGCACCTCGTTTGACGCAGTGGCTGTTTTGCTGGTGTTCAAGCCTTCGGGGTATAGCGCAGTCTGGTAGCGCGCCTGCTTTGGGAGCAGGATGTCGGGAGTTCGAATCTCTCTACCCCGACCAAATTCCTACGTTAAACACAGCCTGCTAACACTGTGATTTAATGTGACAAAAGTTTGTGGTGGGCGTAGCTCAGTTGGTAGAGCGCCGGATTGTGATTCCGGTGGTCGTGGGTTCAATCCCCATCGTTCACCCCATTATTCTACTGGTTACAGGGATAGTAACCGTTTCACTTTTCTCCTTTCGGAATATTATTTTCGGAATATACAGTATGTATCTGTGTACAGTACACGGCCGCCTCTCCAACTATTATTGATTTGAATGCAGCGCTCAAAAGTCTGGATAAATTACCGAAACTCAATCGGTTGAAATGTCTGTAATGTGCCAACAGCTGACATTTAGTCACCCTAAAGTTAACGTCGTAGCCACAAGTATCTCGCGCAAAGTATCCTTATTTCTCAATACGTTCGATTGATGGCGGGACAAACTCGAACCATGCCTCAGAGGGACCGTACATACGGAATAGAGAGAACCATTCCTCGCCAGGGGTTATTGGCATGCAGTTGGTATAGTCGGTGTCATCACAGCGACTGGACCAATGGATACTCACAGAACCGTCGGCGTTGATTACGAAGTCGGTGTCGTTTGACGCTACGCCGATTTTTTCTGACCCCGCGATATACGCCCCGTTATCCATCGAGTAAGTTAAGAATGAATAGAAACGCGCAGCCGGAACATCCTCGTGGCTCGCAATATGTAACTTGTAGTCGTGGTCACCAGACATTGGGCGACCTTTACTATCCAATACACCTTTGATGTAGGTAGTAGATTTTGAATCGGCAAGCGACGCGGGTGGCGCAAAGTAATAGGTAAATGTAGTGCCGCGAGACGAATAGTCGTTCCAATTGTCGTCCACGTAGGTCGCGTTCGTAGCCATCATTTCCTTGTCAACGGGAATGGTCCACTGTGACTGTTCGCCCCATAGACGCGGTGCATAATACGTGAAGTCGTGGGCGATTTCGGCTTTCAGTTGAACAATAGCACCGAGTAGCATCTGCGCCTGTGCCTCTGCTGGCTCGAACGGTTTACCCTTCTCAATACCGATAGACTTCATCATCCCGTAAAAGGCTTTCTCGTCAGCCTTGATCAGTTCCTCATTGATAGCCTTGTGTGCTGACGCCCAAAACGAAGCGTCGAATTTGATATGTCCTTCGTACTCTAAGCCGTCGAGGGCGATGTGATTTGTTACAGCTTCACCGCCCAGAGGGTAAATTTTCAAGCCTTTGATATACTCCGCCGAGCGAGCCATATCTTCGTCTGATGTTGTCTTGGTGAGAGAGCGGATAGAGATATAGCCACGGTTTGTCGGTTGCTCCACTACGATATAGCCTTTGGTATCACCCTCGTAGCCTTCTGGAACAATTAAATACTTACCCCCCTTACCCTCGTCTGCGCCGTCTGGCCCTACATCAACTAAAGGCATGTGCCATGATGTGAGAAATGTACCGAAGAATGAGTTCGTGTCTGTTGCGGCTGGCATCTCAACCACTAACGGCCCGTCTTTGATATTGTGGTATGTGTGTACGTATGGCGAGTTATTGTTACCTGTCACCATGGCCGCACTGTGGGTCATTGGTTTTGCATAATAGTAAACGGTGTTTGTGGCGTCACCACCGAAACTATCAAAGGCAACTTGTGCCATCCGCTCATACATGACTTGCGGCATGATCCATGTACCCGCCTCAAGCGCACGACGCTCGAAGCGCTTGTCTTCGATTGACTGGGACACAGTTGGATTACTTTGTGTGTCGGCAGCCTTGTCTGTGCAACCAACGGTGATCGCTGCTGCGCAGGCAAGTATAAGTATCGTCTTCATTGTATTGTACCTCTTCATGGTACTACTCCTCATCGGGTCAGCCTGAAGTTACTGAGTTTGTTAAATTCTGTGGGGGGGCAAAGTCGTTTAAACGTCTTTGCCTTTTACGCTGTACATGGCATCAGCCGATTTCTTAACCTCTGCTGCATCTACCGGTAAGTACATGCGTATCAGTAGGTTGCCTCCTTTTTCTACTGAGGCGTTACCTGGCCCTTTTTCACAGTTAGTAGTAAAGGACAGCGAGTCACCTTCGTCTTTCATTTCATTGTGCGAAATATAAAAGTCATCCACTTTTATCCAGCCGTCAGCACCGTAAAAAGTCGCCGACATAAAGCCGTTGTTATCCCAATCTAGCCCAGGTTTCTCAAAAGTCCAAACCTGACAGGCTTCAGAGTCTATTTGCAGTGGAACATACTGTGCAGTTGTCATGGGTAAGCCTCCCCAGCCGTAGGCTGCTGCATACAGATAGTTGTGCGGGTTAACATCGGCCAGTGTCTTGCCAAAGGCGTCGTGGCCTGCAATCTTTTGCTCGCCAGCATTGACCTGTCGAACTAACTCTTCTCGGAAAGAGACTACTTCGTCGGCATCAAAGCCTTTGCTTTCATAAGGGCGGTTAGCCTTGGCTTCGAATTTCAATGCCTGCTGACGGGCTTTAGTATTAGCAATGTCACCGTTGTCGCGAGTACGAGCCAACAGATAAACATAATCGCCTTCGATATCGGCAGCATTGACCTGTAACGATTCACCATTCAGTACTACCTGATGAAATAGATGCGCCTCATCAATGATATGGATAATTTGAAATTCATCAGACTTGGGCACACTAAAAGTAGCCCCTTGGCTGACATCGACAATGGCGATGGAGTAAACCACATCGCGGTTTGACCGAATCACTTGCTGCTTCTCTTTGGAGACGGGCTCGTCATGTATCCAGGTGTTAACCCCAACCTTTTGCTGTACGCCAGCAAAGTACCAGTCACTTTCAGCCACTACATAGTTTTCCATAGTCACTGACTTAACCGCTGGCATGGAGGCTATGACGCCTACTGAGGCGGCTGCTATAACACTGGCTAATAGTAATTTTTTCATTGTCGACTCCTATTGTGTCGCTTGTCTTAAGGTAATGGTCGTATGGTTAAGATTTAAGAGCCTATTCAATTGCTACGCCCTACATCCCTCCGCAGATCTTTTGGTGCCCCAGCCTTAATGTGGCTGCTTGTGGCTTATCTCTGCAATGAGTGTAGATTACGCAAGAGTATGATATGATACAAACGACTTAAAATCATTAATGATATGACCTAAGTGGGAATCATGTACGACTATCGACAACTAGCCAGAGCTGACTTGAACCTATTGGTGGCTTTTCAGATGCTGATGGATGAAGGCTCGGTAAGCGGCGCTGCCGAGCGGGCCTTTGTTAGCCAGTCGGCGATGAGCCGTACCTTGCAACGACTGCGAGATTTATTCGATGACCCTTTGTTTGTCAGGCAATCTCATGGTCTGGCGGCTACTCAACGTGCGATTGACTTGCATCAGCAGTTACAGCCATTGCTCGCGGGTATTGATAAAACCCTGGAGCCTGTCAGTTTTGACCCCGCCCAGTTACAGGGTCAGTTTGTGATTGCCTGCCCTTCTGTACTTAGCACCCATTGGCTGGCTAGTTTAGTGGCTCGTTTAGCGACAGTAGCGCCTCGGGTGAAACTGCGAACGATTGAAGCGGTAGCAAGCCCTGAGCAATTACTTAGTGATAACAGCGCCGATTTAGTAGTGCATACCGCTGAGACAGAAAGTGGTGAGTTTGCAGCTACGCCGTTGCCTGACGCTACAACTTTATGTCTGGTTCGAGAGGGACACCCGTTGACGGGTAAGAAAATCAGCTTAAAACAATTTTTAAGTTTTCCGCATTTACGCTATTACATTCCGGGGCTAAACACGGATAACCAAGGTTTGATCGATTTACGATTATCCAAAATGGGCAAGCAGCGTGAGGTTCGTTATGACGGTCACGATATGGCAACGCTGTTAGAAATCACTCGTGATAGCGACTGTATTTTCTCTCTGGCGAGTGTGAAAACAAGTGTGGCCGATCAAGCGAAGGTACGCTGGTCGGGAGTTCGTGTTTTAAAAAGTCCTACGGAGTTACAAATGGAGACACTCCCGATGGCATTGTTCAGTTTGCGGCGGCGAGCTTCGGAGCCGGCTTTGAGTTGGCTGACCGAGGAAATCAGTAATAGCTTTAAATAAAACCAGAGCAGGCGACCCATTTAAGTCACATCGAGTTCGGTCCCCGCTCGGTGTTCGGTCTACCCAGCCCCATAGAGGCGGTAAGTCTTCGCGAGGTGTGCGTCAGCCAAGGGGCAGGAGCAGCCAGGAAGTTAGCATCGTTAGGCGTAATAGATAGTCCGTTATGGGTCAGGAGCTGCCAAAACAGCACGCTGGGCCGGATACCGCCCTATAGACTGTTATGTGCCAAAAGCAGACCCTACAGATACTAAAAAGCCCCCGATGAATGAGCAGCGCTTTGTCCAGCCATAGGCGCTCATCCGCTTTCAGTCTTAAGTTTTTCATCTGCCATTACCCGAAACAGTAAAGGCAGTTGAAACTGAAATCTGTGTAACGACTAAATATTTTTGTCTAAACCGCTATTCAGTGTTTGGAACAATGAGTACCTTACCATTTCTACCTTTCTCGGCTGCGCGTGTAACCGCAGCTTTAATGTCAGCAACGTTAAAGCGCGAGTCGATATTGGCTTGTAGTGCGCCGCTTGCAACCAAAGGTATAATTTGGCCAAAGGCCGCCTGCTTTTCTTGCACAGTAGCCGTCTTAAACCATTTTGATAACCAAAAGCCGCGAATGCGAATATCATTAAATATAGTGACTGCGGGGTTCAGTATTGGTGACTTTCCTGACATTGAACCATAAGCAACCAAGGTAGCTCCATTGCTAAGACTTTCTGATAAGCGAGTAAATGTCTCTCCACCTACTGCATCAATCGCTAGGGAAATAGATGCATTGTTAGATGCGCGACCAATTTTCTGAACAAGATCCTGCCCATCAATCAAAACGACATCAGCCCCTTTTTCCTTTAGGTCTTCAGCCAAGCCCTCGCGACGAACAACATTGATAGTTTTGATCCCTCGCTGTTTAGCAAGCTGAATCACATAACCCCCTACTGCTGAATTAGATGCGCTCTGTACAATCCAGTCACCCTCCTTAAGCTCAACAAATGAGGTAAGCATAAGTAATGCTGATAGAGGGTTGATAGCTGTCATAGAAAGCTGCTCAATCACCTCATCACTGAGCTTGCCAAGATTAGGCAGAGGGATAACACTAGCTGCAGGAGCGATGATTTCTTCACGCCAGGTCCCCATTCCGGGAAGCAGAACTAATTGCCCCATACTTACTTGGGTCACTTCTGCCGATACCTCTATAACTCGGCCAATGCCTTCGCTACCCGGTGTTGAGGGCAATACAGGATCGATACCGTATTCACCAGAAATTTGTAATAAATTGGAGGGGTGAATCGGTGCGGCCAACACGTTTATTCTTATTTCACCAGTGGTTATGGATCGTGACATAGTTTCTTTAACTTCAAGTACTTTTGCAGGGTCGCCAATTTGATTCAATTCGACGTATTTGAATGTCGATCCAGATCTCTGCTGCGCCGTAGCAGGGTTGCCGTCCGCCCAAGTAAAATGCGTGAGACAAAGTAGAAGCGTCAAAATAGAGGCAGTAGAGATTTTTTTCATTATGTAATTCCGGCTTTTCATAAATTGATTATTTAAAACATAACACCTATAGAATTGAGGTGTAAGCGAAATAGTCGAACTTATTGTTCACATGCTGTTTTAATACGGTTAGTGTCTTCTATGGGTCAATAAATGACACTAAATAAAGTAATACCCAGGTTATGTGCGAGCTATACGATCTTAGTGTTAAAGTAAAAAAGGCGGCCAGATGACCAATTTCTTTCGGAATATACAGTACCTAGAACGGCCTAAAATGGGCTTTTTCGGGGTGTTTTTCAGGGTTTATATTCCGAAAATACAACCTATATCTTTGTTTTTATTATGGTTTCCACCGGATTTTTTATCGTCGAGGCTTAAAGTCGGTTCCGAACCAATGGCAGTAGCAGTAACATCAACATACGACCCATCTTAAAGCCTGCCTGTCAGGTGATCACCATCAATTTACAGCGAAAGGCATAGTTCCGTTAGGGTGCCTCCTGGCTAATCAGTGGTAGTTTTGCAATCCCATTGGAGTCAAAGTAGTAGATAAAATTATTGTGGATTGCAACAGGACGGCCTCCCCCTTTGCTGCCACCACCGACTAAATAAGGCTTGGCTGGATCGGCCACATTGATAACCTGGGTTCCTAGCACACCAGGGGTGCCAGCATAAATATAGTCACCCTCTTTAAGCAATGTTTCAACGCCATAGGATGCGTCGTACATTTTCGGTCCATAATAAACACTCTTGGCCAACTCTAGCCGCCCAACAACAGTCATTGCTGCCGGATCAGAAATATTAACCACCTCAAGCAATGGCCCATTGCTTCGCCCTCCGAAATCTTGCGCTACATAGAGATAGTCGCCCTCCAAAGTAATCGTAGCCCCCTTAATATCCACACTGCTGACTAAGCTTGGCGACAAGGGATTACTGATATCTACAGCATATAATTTACCCTGATTGGAACCGACGATATAGGCAGTATTAGCCTGCACTGCCACCGATTTAAAAAAGTCATCCTCAATCTCAAATATTGAGAGTCTATCGGGTGTGTCAGCAGAAATATCTAATAGCGTCAGCACAGCAGCCGGAGATTTGGCCCCGACCATAACCACGATATCGTCCTCGATAACAAAGTCATAAGCGGAGCCAGAATCCGACAAAGTTATCTCACCGATTTGTTGGCTAACATCATCAGCTACAAGCTCACGGATCGAGAAATGAATATCACTATCATCGCAGAGGATAAATAAGCGGTTCCCTTTAATCGCTATAACGCGCAGATGAAAACAACTATTGTCTTCCTCGGAATTCAGTGACTCCGTTGCGGTATCAAATGTAGAAATACCCTCATGGCCTACGGCTACTAGCCACTGGTCATTCACTGCCAAATACGGACTATTGGAGCTGACTATTGACTGTTCACTCCACTGTGGCTTATGCAGTGTATTTAAATCACTGACTACCAAACCTTCATTGCGCTCATAAAAGGCGCGCTGATTACGCACGATAAATTCTGCCGTGTTAGCCGCCGACGAATAGTATTGCGCAGCGATATCAATAGCGTCATGGTCAGAGGTATCAAACTCAACCAGAGAGTGCCCCAGGTTACCATAGAGTTTGTTATCGTTTATCGACAGCGTATAAATCCGCCCGGTTTCATTGAAGGTTGAAACGGTGAGCGGCGATGCAGGCACACTGATATCAACCACATTTAAACCCAGGTCTGTGGCTAAATATAAAATATCGCCGTCAATCAATGCAGCCCCAATAGAATTGCTACTGCCGGAACTAAACACAGTGCTGATAACAGCGATATCTGCGGGGGTACTCGTATCGATTAGCACCACCTTGTCCCAGGCAACCACAGCGAGAACATTCTGCCCGGCTACGATGGTGTTGGCAGTATTTAAAGGCGTAATAATACTATCCAGTAAAAGCGGGTCTTCAGGGTCGCTAATATCAATACTGTAGACAGATTCTACCCGTGATGACAATACATAGGCCACATCACCGACTATTTGAATAGACCTTGGGTGTTCTCTGTCACCTCCCGGTGAATTGGGTAAAGCTATCGCACCAACCAGCACAGGGTTAGTCACATCACTAATATCAATAACATTAAAACCATAATCGGCTGAGTCAGTATCGCGGTTACCCACATAGGCATAGCTGCCGCTGACTGCTATCGCTGAAAACTCGACCGGCGTACTACTTAAAATATTGCCGTTATCCAAATCAAGTACCCTTAAACTATTCGACCCCATATAGGCATACTGATCGTCATAGGCACTAGTCTGAGCATCCACAAATCCCCAGCTATCATTAATATCGGTGGTTAACAGCAAAGAAGCAAATAATGAGGTGCGCTCGCTACTCACGCCCGTTGTTAAGTTTCTATAGCCCCACTCATCATCCAGTTGCAGGTTTTGTGGGTCGGCCTGGTAATACAGAAATTTGGTAAAGCGTGCCTCAGGATTATCAAAAGACGACCAGGCCCATAAATCTTCAATGTTAATCTCGCTGTCGCCGGTAATATCGTCTTTTAACAAATAGCGAGAGCATTCGGTCATACGCTCTTTTAAGTGCTGATACGTTTGGCCAGATAACACATCATAATTCACATATTGGTAACAGGCCTCGGTGAGCATGGAGATATTCCACTCCCCGGCAATTAACTGCGCGCCGTCAATAATGGCGCGGATTCTACCGTCCACCCAGGCCCACTCCGAAGGGTCTGACAACAAATCGATACCGTCACGGGCGATCAACAAATACTGTTTATCCGCTTCGATACAATCGGCGGGTAATTCAAGCCAGCCACTGGTAGCCTCTCGCTCGCTGGCCGAGCTGCTAACCTGACAAAGCACACCGGCAGAAAAATTCTCCAGATCATAAACTGAAACCACAGAACCCGTGACAGCCCCCTCCAGAGACACCCGGCCTGTAAGCGCTGTATTCTTTAAAAACGCTTGTGATAAGGTCACGGTATCCAGACCTATGACGCCTTTGTCATCGGTAACGGAGAGTTCAAAAACCAGCTCTGATTCCACCAATCTGGGCACAGTAAAAGACGCCGACAAGCTATTGGCTTGCTCTAGTGTTACGGCAAAGCCACTTAGCTGCCGCCACTGCACCTGAGCAAGTTCTCCATTAGGGGAGATAACCTGCCCTAACAAGCTTACCTGTCCCTCTGCAATCACCTCGCGGTCAATGCCCGCATCAACGACTAGCTCTTCAAAGGCCTGTGTCAGGGTAAGGGTGGCAACACCTCCAACCCCTTTTTCATCAGTCACCGATAGCTGAAAAACCAGATCCGAAGCTATGACTGAGGGGGCAATAAAAGATGCGGATAAGCTATCCGCTTGCTCAATAGTGACCGTGGGGCCGCTTAATTGTTGCCACAGTACCTCGGCCAACTCAGCATTCGGGGAGCTAGCCTGCCCTTGCAACAGCACTGGTTTGTTGGCAATAACGCCTCGATCACTGCCTGCATCAACGGTCAATGGCTCCAGTATAGGCTCAACAAAAATATTGACCGTATCCGTGGAACTGCTGTCGTATTCATCGGTAACCGTCAGTAAGAACCCCAGCTCGGTATCACGGGAAATACTTGGGGCATTGAAATTTATTGAACCATTTAATCCGTACATCCAATCCACTACCGGGCCCAGCACCTGCTCCCATAGCGTATGGGCAATAATACCTCCAGAGCCCGCTGGAGATAATGTAATAGCCTGCCCCTCTGTTACTGTCTGGTCTTGACCCGCATCCGCGACGACAGGGGGTATGGTGCTATAGTCTGGGTTAAAAGGCAGCGCATCCTCTTTGTCACTAACGCCATCGCCATCCATGTCAAAATCCCACTTTGCATCCCCTCTCTGCATCAGGCTATTAAAGACGGGGTCTGTTTTTCTTCTATTCTCTGTGGAGTCCGCAAAGTCTTCCAACACGCCTGATCGAGTCATGCGCCCCTCATCCAAATGAGATTGCCAAAATGCAACACCACCAGGCTCACCACCTCGACCTAAAACATTTCTATACAGCTGACGGATAAAGGCGAGGTTATCCAGATCGCCATATTTACTTGAAAATTCAAAAGAGCGGTTAAAATCTCCAGCTATGGACTCTATGGTTCGACCTTGCTGAAAGCTGTTCACCCAAAAATTCAAACCACCCAAGTCTGGCTGGCGATCAAAGGCTGCAGAATACAAGCGTGCAAGTGCTTTGGTATCTTCTTTAGTCGCGACTATCTCTGCCGAAGCCAGCGCAGAAAAAAATGATAAGGCGAAAAAGAAAGAGGGAAGTTTTAACATATCCGATTACAACCATGCTATTAAGTCAATAAACGAACCATGGTGATAACACCACCAGATACGTTTTTTTCAAGCAGGTATAGTCCTTTAAAGTCATTAGCTTATTATTATTCAGTGAGCCGCAATTATTCCTGCTACCGCCCAAGGAGTCAAACTCACTCGCTATAGCATGACAGTCTATAGGTCAGAGCTCGGGCTTTAGCTCAGATTAAGCGCAATTAACCCAGCTTCGAAGCCTGACTCGCCGGCTCACCAAAGGCCCTGTCACAGCAAGACTTTTGTATAAAATATCAACACTCTCTAAGGCGCTATCACGACTGGTAGACGGTCGTTTGGCAGGGTATTTATTGGCTAACTGGCCTATAAGCTATAACCGAGGTGAAACTTGGGGCTTTTTCGTCAAACCACCGCTGAAGATGATAGTTTTGTTGGCTGAATTACAGTAAACTGCCCCGCAAATTATTTGGAGTATATGCCGCCCTTGGGGCTGCTAAGGCACTATGCCCTATACATACTTTCAACATAAAAGGTTAAGCGCCCGTAGCTCAGCTGGATAGAGCATCCGCCTTCTAAGCGGATGGTCACAGGTTCGAATCCTGTCGGGCGCGCCATATAAAACCCCGGCCATATGGCCGGGGTTTTTCTATAACCCACCCCAAAAAAACCGACAATCACCCAAGCCCCTTCCGAGCCTCCTTAGCCCGATACATCTGCCGATCCGCCTCATCCAGCAATTCCGACAAACTTTTATCATTTTGATTGGTCACAAACCCCAAACTCACTTCAACCGCAACCAACTCCCCCTCTATATCAATAGCCAAGTCCTTCACCTGTCCAGTCACTCGTTCAACCAACGGGTCAATATCCACCAGATGGGTGAGTGCGCAGGCCATGACAAACTCATCGCCACCCAGACGGCAGGCGATATCACTATCCCTCAGGGATTCCTTGCAGGCATTGGCCACCAATTGCAATGCCCTGTCACCGGCTTTGTGACCGTGGGTATCATTGATTGCCTTCATATTATCAATATCGAGATAGAACAAACCCATAGTAAAGTCATAACGACGATTTAACTGCATTTGCCGGTCGACCAGTAACTCAAAACCCCTTCGGTTATACAAACCCGTTAGATCATCTGTATGGGATAATTGCCGCATCTCTTCGTGCTGGGTTATCAATAGCAGGTCAGCTTCCACCAGCTCTGCCAGGGTCGATAACAACTCGATAACATGCTCTTGGTAATGGGTTGCCTTGCCATCAAACACACAAATAGAACCGAAGATTTTCCCGTCTGGCCAACGAATAGGCCAGCCCAGATAAGAGAGTAAACCCTCTTCGGTATACTCCGGGTTATCCTTCCATTCAGATGTCTTGGAGGCATCGGGCACATAGAGCATGTCACCCGAGTTGAGAATTTTACTGCAATAGATATTCACATCGACGGGTGTCACGCTATCATCAGTATCAACTTCGCCATCGAAGCAGCCGGTGACGGAACGAAAACCGTGTTCGTTAGACTCTACGATATAGGCCCCCGGGGCATCAAACACCCTTGTGATCAGACTGACCAGGTGCTGCCACTTCTCGACCGGCACGGTCAGTGACTCATTATCTATAATCCAGGGTGAATAGGTCTTTGCCATAATGGTAAAATCTATTTTATTGCTTTAAATTACAGTTTAGCCCCAGATACGTTATTGGCAACCATGGTCATTGCCAACCACAGACATTATAACCGCAGTACAAGGCAGACATTCCTATTAACGATAGCCCTCAAGTAACACACCAGAACAGCGAGATACCTGAACAGGTCGATGCCCTGCACGGCCCTATTTTAGCCACCTTCTTTCGCTATCTGATTCCCTCACTGATTGGGCTGTTAGCGATGACCTCTGCAACGCTGGTCGATGGCTTATTTATTGGTAACTTCGTCGGCGTCAGGGCTCTGGCCGCAGTTAATCTGCTGATCCCGATTATGTCGATACTCTTCGGCGTTGGTATTATGTTAGCCACTGGCGGCTCTGTCAGGGGCGGTAAGTATTTAGGTGAACGAGATACCGCCGCAGCTTCTGCCATATTCAGTAAAAGCCTGATCGCAGCGACGGTCTACGGCGCCGTGATGCTATCTCTGGGCTTGATATTTGAAACCACACTCTTCGAAGCACTGGGTGCCTCCCCGGATCTATTTCCCTTGATGAGCGAGTATTACCGTATAGTGCTGCCGTTTATGATCGCGCAGATGCTATCGGTGGTGTTGTACTTCTTTATCAAACTGGATGGCCACCCACTGCTCACGGCAATGGCACTCGTCGCGGGCTCACTATTAAATATTGCACTGGATTACTGGTTTATTGTGGTCAATAACTGGGGACTCTATGGTGCTGGACTGGCTACCGGCTTGTCGCAATTTGCTTCACTGGCTATTTATGGCGGTTACTTTTTCAGCAAAAAAAGAACACTGCATTTTAGTCTCAGGCAATCACGCTGGCTGGAGGTTTTTCAGGCGGCATACAATGGGCTGTCCGAATTTATTAATAATATTTCCGCAGGTATATTGGCGGCTATTTTTAACTGGATGCTTATTCAACGGGCCGGTGTTGACGGTGTGGCTGCTATTACCGTGGTTAATTATTTATTAATGATCGGTTATATGGCTTTTTTTGCTATCGGCGATAGTTGCCAGGTCATGACCAGTCAAAACTATGGTGCAAAAAATGCGCGGCGGATGAATAAGTTTCTGCGCCTGGCCGGTTGGTTGGCGCTGTCCCTTAGCCTGATTTTTATCACCGTCTTGCTGAGCCAGAATGAAGCGTTAATTTTATTATTTGTTGACGACAACGACTCTGAAAAAACCATTGCTCTGGCACAGGTTTTTGTGACTTATCTGTGGCCGACATTTATCTTTGTTGGTATAAATATTATTCTTTCCAGTTACCTGACAGCTATTCACCTGGCCTTTCAGTCCGGTGTGGTCGCCCTGCTACGCAGCTTAGTTTTACCCGTTGTATTGCTACTGGCATTTTACCCGTTATTTGACGACTTCCGTTTTATCCTGGCCTTGCCCACCGCCGAAGCACTAACATTTTTCCTGGCGGCTGCTTATTTTATTCGCTACCGCCCTAAACGGATGGTCGGCTAAGACTAAAGGCTCATACCCTTCCGCCCTTGATAGCCTATAGTTAGTGTTATAACCACTAAGAGTGAAGAGCATGGTTCAGACAACCCATACCGCACCGTTTGTCATGGCCGACAACAGCACTGTCGATCATACAGCCCCGGTCACCGCTGATATGAATAAAAGCCGCTATCTCAGCACACAATGGCAACAACGGGAATCGGAGCAACTCTGGCCAAAAAGCTGGTTATTTGCCGGACTTGAATCAGACCTGAAAGACAGCGGTGACTATATACACTTTGAAATCGGCGTCGAATCCATTTTGATTGTTCGCGACAGTGATCATAGCTTGGGCGCTTTCTATAATAGCTGCCAACATCGCGGCAACCGTATCGTTACCGATAGCCATGGCAAAGGCATGCGTCATATTCGCTGCCCCTACCATGGCTGGACCTATGGTTTTGATGGGGCACTGAAAGGTGTACCTTCACGCAAACGTTTTAGTACGGAACCCTGTGCTGAAACACACTCGCTAAAATCTGTGCAGGTAGCAGCGTTTGAAGGTTTAATTTGGGTCAATATGGATAAGGACGCCATGCCGCTGGAAGAGTATCTTGGCACTCTTAAAGATAAAATCGCGCCCTATAATCTACAGCGGATGCAGTTAATCAGCCAACAGACTGTCGCACTGGATTGCAACTGGAAAACAGTAAGGGATAATTTTTTAGAACAATACCATGTCGATTTTATCCACCCACAACACGCCGATACCGTTGACTGTGAAAACTCTATCAATACGCTGTTCCCCTTCGGCCATTCCATGACCCGTGTTAAAGGCTTTGTCACTGATGAAAAGTATACCGTGCCGGAGAAAGCGCCCCATTATTTAGCGCCACTGCTATCCGGTCTGGATTTGGATATAGATAGTTTTGACGGCCGTGTGCCAGACATTCGTCAAGCGGTGCAACAGCAAAAACGCAAGATTGCCAAACATTTGGGCTTTGATTATGGCCCCCTTTCAGATGAAGAGCTGACGGATGTTATTCAGCTGGATATCTTTCCTAATTTATTTTTGACCATTCAAGCGGAAGAAGTGTCTATCTATACACCGCGACCACATCCTTCCAATCCGGACCAATGTTATTTTGATAAGTGGACCTTACAGATACCAGAAGAAATGGCCTGTGACCCCGCAAAGGGGTGGATGTTATCGCCGTTATTAAATACCTCTAAAGAGACACCTCGACCCAAGCATGATTATTTTGATCAGGATGCGGTAATAGCACAGCAAAAAACGCTATCACTCACCTTCGATCAGGATATTTTTTATCTAAGGGATATGCAGGCAGGAATGCATTCTCGAGGGTTTGATAAGGTGACATTGAATGTCGATGAAGTGCGTATTCAACACTTTCATAACTGGCTGG
Source organism: Oceanicoccus sagamiensis (assembly GCF_002117105.1). Classification (GTDB taxonomy): domain Bacteria; phylum Pseudomonadota; class Gammaproteobacteria; order Pseudomonadales; family Dasaniaceae; genus Oceanicoccus; species Oceanicoccus sagamiensis. The sequence continues at coordinate 4,177,919 of NZ_CP019343.1, forward strand.
ACAGCCAACTCAGTCAATAGTCAGCCCTGCTCTGCACCTTTAAGGGGCAAGGTGCGCAACAGGCTTCTTATAATAGACTCCAGCCGTTGCTGGCGCTTATCCATCGCCAGGTCTTCAGCAATAAAAGCCTGAATACCTGCCCGCCATAAAATCACCGGGCTACCCGGCCGACTTAAGCCCACCATCAAGGTCCCCGTTTCCAAATTCTCAGAAATATATTCCAGTGATGGGTAAAGCCTGGCGAGTTCTTCAAAATCCCTACCTTTGTCACTGTCTCCCAATACGATCGCCGCTATCAGCACATAGTCACTGGGGGTATTCACGGGGTCAATCCGGTAACCCAATTGCTGGAATTGCTGATTGAGGGTTGCCTGCAAATTTATCCGGTTAACCGGGTTAGCCGCACTGGCAAACTGATCACTGCGCAGCCACAGAATATCCCGCCGCCAGGCTATACTTGCTCCCGGCTCTAAACTAAAACCGGGGCTGCTAACCGCCACCGCTGAAACACGAGACAATTCATCAGGTGCTTCGTAAACCGGCTGTTCGACACAGGCTGATAATAAGACCGTCAAGCTAATCACAAGCCATCGATAACCGTGTTTTAAAAGGCTAAGCATCTGCTTACTCCTGCAACTCTATCTCGGGTGCCCACTGCAACCATTTATCATCTCTATCGGCATAGAGTAAAAATTCATCCCTCTCCTGAGCAGCCGCACCCATATCAGCGTTATTGGGTGTCGCAAAGGAAATACCGCCCGCTAATACAGACTCCAGGGACTCCGTTTTAATTCTGGCACCACCAAATAACTTAAAGCCTATATCCAAACCACTGGCATTCCAGAACATAGTATTGGACCGAATTAAGGGAGCAAATTTTTTCTCTATATTGACATAAATACGCACATGATCCGCCGTATCCGCTAAACGAAAGCCGGTCACCGCTCCCACACGAACACCACGGTAGGACACCGCCATCCCCTCTTTGGCTGACCCCAACGTGGGTGACTTAATAATAATATTCAGGCCGGTATTTTCCTTTTTCGCCAACGGCGGTGATAAGCTGGCATTGAAGGTATATTGGGGCTCCGACTTGGCGCCCAAGCGGAAAGTAATATATTCACCCGTTAGCAAGGTGCCGAGGTTGGCTGTTTTGGCCAAACCAATTTCCGGCTTTACGGTCCAAAACTCAGTACTGGCCGTCGCTACCTGCACCGCTCTTTCATCCAGCACCGCTTTCACAACAACCCCGTCTAAGGCTTTATTTAATTGCACAGAGCGAACTCTACCTACCTCGATACCTTCATATTTAATTAAGGTGTCACGCTTTAAACCCTCGCCGTGATCAAAATTTAATGTGATCGGAATACCGACCACATGGGCACTGGCGTAATCATCATAAACTCTGAAAATCTGGTCATCAGCAATCGCAGCCGCTTCTGGCTTAGGGGTATAAAAGGCCAGCCCTCCCGCCAAAATACTATTGAGTGATGCCGTGCGTATTTTAAGTCCTTCCAAGCCACCAGAGATTTCAACACCACTGGCATCCCAAAACCGCGTACTGCTATTGACCAAATGTTGGTATTGCGGCTCGATATGTAAATCGATCAACAGGGATTGACCGCCCTCGTTAAAACGATAATCAATCACCGCCCCCACCGGCACATTGCGGTAGAGAATTTCTGAGCCTCGCACAATAGATTTCAAACTATCCACCCGGGCTTGAATATGTAACCCTGGAGCGTTTCTTTTCAGAATCGGCTTACTGCGCAGAGCTGTAAAATTACGGGTATCATCCGGTCCGTTACCATCCACTTCGAGATTGATAGACACACCGGCCAGTAATTGCTTAACCGCACTAAAATTCTTTAGATTTAACTCGCGATTATCTTGCCAAAAGCGAGCATGTTTATTCAGGTATTCTGAGATTCGGGGAGTCATATGAATTTCAACATTCATTTGCTGCAAATCGTCCGTGACGTCGACCGCTTCCACCTGACCAATCACAATACCCCGATAGACCACCTTGGTAATATCTTTTTTGATGGTATCTGAAATGGGAAATAGCACATTAACAATCACGCCAGCCTCAGCTGCCATATAGTCGTCATACAGCGGAAATCGATCACCATTGATGGCACGTTGTTCCGTACTGGTTTTATCCAGTGAAGTTAAAACAATGCCTCCTTTAATAATGGCCGCCAGAGATTCGGTACGAATATTAAACCCGGTTAATCCGCCCTGCACATTGACCCCGCTGGCATTATAAAAACGGCTGCTTTTACGGACCAGATGGGCATATTCAGGCTCAATAAAGGCGCTCATACTAACCCCCATGCCATCTTCATCCAGTGTGTAACTTTCAACATCACCGATGGTCATTTTTTTATAGAGGATGGGAGAACCTTCGACCACAGAACCTAAATCGCGGGATTTAAGCGTAAGGTGCAAGCCGGGCTCACTCATCGATTTTGGCGGGGTTTTAGGCAGTGCATTAAAGGTCCGTGTCGGCGTGCCATCACCAATACGCAGCGTAATATAATTACCAGATAACACCGTGCTTAAACCAGTAATGCCAGACAGCGAAACCTCCGGCCTTACCACCCAAAATTCCGTATTCGATAATAGTGCCGGCTCTGTGCGCTGGTCCATTTCAATCACCGCGGCAATACCGACCAACTCCGGGCGCACTTTGACAGAAACAACCTTGCCAACCACCATACCTTCATAGCGCACCTGGGTTTTACCCACCTCAATACCATCACCGGATTCAAAGTAAACGGTAACGTTTATCGGTGCCTCAATAATGGCTTTATAAATTAACCAGCCACCTATCACGGCGGCAATAATCGGCAGTATCCAAATGGCCGAGATACTCGCCTTGGGTTGTTCTTCTACTGTCGCCAGGTTGTCGGCATTCATAACATTGTCCTGTTAGGCGTTAACGGTCAGCGGATGGTTGTTTTTGTAAGTCCCAGATTAACCGCTGATCAAAGGTATGGGCCGCCAGCATGGTTAGCACTACCACGGTGGAAAAATACGTGGCAGCAGGGCCGCCGGTAATGGTAGCTATGCCACCGAGATCAACCAGCGTTACCAGAATGGCAATCACAAATAAATCCAGCATGGACCAGCGGCCAATAAATTGCACCATACGAAACATAATCGCGCACTGGCGCTGGTCCATCTGCCAATTAAAATGCACTTTTAATAATAACCAGTACAGACCCAACAGTTTTAGTAAAGGCACCGCGACACTGGCAATAAATACGACAATCGCAATCGGTATCATATTGTAATGCACCAGAGCGATGACCCCAGAGATAATCGTATCGGGGCTGCCTTTGCCTAAATACATCACCGTCATTATCGGAAACACATTGGCAAAAACCAGAAAGACCGTTGAGCTCAGGCAGAGCGCCCAGGTGCGAGCAAGACTATTTTGATTACGGTAATGCACAGCATCACCGCAACGAGCACACTGTTGATGATCACGGCCATTATCACGGTGTAACTTATGGCAGCTATGGCAAACCATATAGCCGCTGTCTCTGGCGGTGAATACCGTATTAGCTTTTGACAAGGGCAGCCTCCTCATCACTATCATCCGCAGTCTGTGAGCCGATTTTGTTCCAGACTATATGCGGGTCAAATACCGTCGAGCAAGCCGTGGCCACCACCAATAAAATTGAAAATGACAGCAAACCAAAGCCCGGCACCAAAGCGCCCATATCTTTCATTTTGATATAGGACACCAATATCCCCAGCATATAAACATCAAACATGCCCCACTCATCCAGATGCTGGTAGAGCTTTAAACAGAAACTCAAACTTTTATCCGACCAGTCCAATAAATAGCCGGCACTGGTATAGGCCAGCAAGATCAGTTTCAACAGCGGCGCCAAAATACTGCAAAAGCACACCAGGAAACTCATCCACCAATACCCCCCTTGGCCATCAGTACAATGCCGTTAACCATGGTATTGGTGGTACTCAAACCCATAATTTCCAGAGTAAACACTGGCAGTGTGTTGGCGGGAATAAACAGGATTAGGCCAGTCAGGCTTAAAGCCAGGGTACGGCTCATACTATTGGGGCGGGTAATATGTAAAACAGCATCACAGCGAGGACAGGTGGCTTTGCGATTGGCCTGGATTTTTTTATCCCGCAGCAACAGGTCACAGTCGTGACAGGCCACTATATCGGCAGCTAACGGCAAAGGCGATGCAGAAGATGGACTGTTGGTCACTGAAGAATCGTTCATAAATCCATTATTGTTTTATTTAGTGATTATATTCTAGTCAAAAGAGCGGTTAACAGCTAACAGTTTTATCATGACTATAACGCCTGACATGGGCCTAAAACTTGAATCCAGAGGGCCTATATGGCTAAATATGCGGCCTATTTTATGGGGGATTGCCAAGGTTTAGGCCCCCCAACGTCATTTATTTTCAGGAAATTACTATGTCAGAAGATTCTGTAGTCATTGTTAGCGGTGCCCGTACACCTATGGGCGGATTAAACGGTTGCATGAGTGCTGCCTCCGCTGTTGATTTAGCCACCACGGCCATTGGCGCTGCTGTAGAGCGTTCCGGCGTGGCCGCAGAAGATATTGAGCAAGTGGTGATGGGTTGCGTATTACAGGCAGGCGTTAAGCAAGGCCCCGCCAGACAAGCCATGATTCATGCTGGCATCCCTAAAACCACCGGCGCTGTTACCGTGAATAAGCTCTGTGGTTCCGGTATGCAGGCAGCTATTTATGCCCACGATATGATTAAAGCGGGCACCGCCACTATTGCACTGGCAGGCGGCATGGAGAGCATGACCAATGCTCCTCACGTACTACCCGCTTCCCGCAACGGTATCGGCACTGGCGATAAAACCATTTACGATCATATGTTTCTCGACGGCTTATCTGATGCCTATACCGGCAGAGCGATGGGCACCTTTGCCCAGGGCACCGCAGACGATCACAATATTACCCGTGAAGCGATGGATGCCTTTGCCATTGAGTCCACCACCCGCGCCCAAAAAGCCATTGCCGACGGTTCATTAAAAGCTGAAATTGTCCCTGTCACGATTAAAACCCGCAAAAGCGAAACCGTGATCGAAGATGATGAGCAGCCCGGTAAAGCTCGCCTGGATAAAATCCCCAGCCTGCGCCCTGCCTTTGCTAAAGACGGCACGATTACTCCTGCCAACTCCAGCTCTATTTCTGACGGCGCATCGGCACTGGTACTGATGAAAGAATCTGAAGCCAAGGCTCGCGGTTTAAAGCCCATGGCGCGGATTGTTGCTCACTCTAGTAACTCCCATGAGCCAGAGTTATTTACTACGGCACCGATCGGTTCGATTGAAAAGGTGTTGGCCAAAGCGGGCTGGGCTAAAGACGATGTCGACCTATGGGAAATTAACGAAGCCTTTGCCATGGTGACAATGTTGGCCATTCAGGGTCTGGAACTTGATCACGCCAAGGTTAATGTTCATGGTGGCGCCTGTGCTCAGGGGCACCCCATTGGCTCAACTGGCTCACGCATTATTGTGACCCTGATGCATGCTATGCAGCAGTACGGTAAGCAGAAAGGTGTGGCTTCTCTATGTATTGGTGGTGGCGAGGCTTTATCTGTTGCTCTTGAAGCGATGTAAAACACCCACCGGCTATTCGAAAAAAAACCGCATTGATTGCGGTTTTTTTTGGCTGTTATTCCAAAAAGTGTACCGACTCATCTAACCCGGCGCGCCCCACCCGGCATTGGTTGGCCGGGTAATCCTTATCTTCATAACCGAAAGAAATACCGAATAATAATTTATTATTCGCCTCAATACCGGCGACCTCCCGCACAGTATTCGCATCAAAGCTCAGTGCTGTTTGCGGACAGCTCGCTAAACCGTGAGCGGTTAAAGCCAGCATTAAATTCTGTGCATAGAGCCCTATATCCGCCGCCTCTCTAAGACCAAAGGGCTCAGGTAAAAACAAAAAAGCCACATGGGGCGCACCAAAAAAATTAAAATTATCCAAAAAGGCCTGATGACGTCCCGCCTTATCATCCCGCTCAATACCCATGGCACCATATAGCTGCATCGCAGAATCAAACTGACGTTCCCGGTAGACGCCCTGATATTTACCCTCGTACTCAAAATCCATATTGATGGTGCCACGGTCCATGGATTCGGTTAGACGGGAAGCGAGTTGATGACGTTTTTCACCGCTTAATATATAGACCTGCCAAGGCTGGGTATTGCAGTTGGACGGGGCCTTTTGCGCCAATTCAAACACAGTATTGAGCAATGCCTGTGGCACGGGTTCCGGTAAAAAACCCCGTACCGAACGACGCTGGCTGACAATATCACTAAAGACCTGTTGTTGACTGACTGTTTGACTGACTGACATAGACTAACCTGTGCTCACTTTAGCTGGCGGTTAAAAACTGCTTCACCACATTATTAAAGGCCACGGGTTTCTCGGCGTGCAACCAATGGCCTGTATTTTGAATAATCTTCAGTTGTGCCTGACTAAACAGGCTTTCGATAGCATCGCGATAATCGGTTTTAATATAGGGCGATAGTTCACCCTTAATAAATAAAGTGGGGCCAGTAAAAGGCTGTTCAGCCTCCAGCGCCTGACGCAAATCATCATAACGGCTTTCCAATACTCGGGTATTTAAACGCCATTGAAACTGCCCTGCCTCGTTTTTATAAAGGCTTTTTAATAGAAATAAGCGAACCCCATCCTCTTCTATATAAGACGTTAATAGCTCGTCTGCATCGCGACGGGAGGCCAGACTGGCAAGATCCAGCGCATTAATAGCCGCAAACACCTCATCGTGATTGCCACCATAATAGACCGGTGCCATATCCGCTACCACCAAGCGCCCCACGCGTTCGGGAGCTGACAGGGCTAACTGCATCGCGACTTTGCCACCCAGCGAGTGCCCTAGCAGATGGGCATGGTCAATAGCCTTGGCATCCATAAATGCCAAGACATCCGCAGCCATCTCTGGAAAGCGCATAGAGTCCGCCCAAAAGGAACGGCCGTGATTGCGTAAGTCCAGTTGATAGACGGTAAATAATCCAGCCAGAGCTTTGGCAATACTGGTTAAATTATCACCCATACCAAATAAGCCATGGAGCAATATCAGCGGCTCACCTTCACCGCTAACGCTATAATGTAAAACAGGGTTGGACATAGAGTGCTCTCATACGGTTATCCATAGAACGACCGGCTTCAAATCCGGCACAGTGATTGGTAGAATTAGCGCCACATTACCACTTATAGGACCAAATCTGTGCGCATTATACTGCTTGTTGCCGTCGCTCTCATTCTCTCTTCTGTTGTTTCTTGCAGCAGCTCCGGCGGTTATAACCCTACCGTTTTCGACTATGGTTACGAGGCAGAAAAAATTGCCGCCAAACCGATCAAAAAGGTTGTGCTGGCACCGGTCAGTATGGGGGCCCCTGCCCCCTCCTACCTGCAAAAGCGCGAGCGCAAAGTTAAAGCCATGGTCAAACAGTACCTTGAAAGCAATGGCTATGAGGTGTTGCCCAACTACCATTTTGAAAATGCCTGGAAACAAGCCAGCCGAACCTATGGCAATGTCTACGACCCCAGTACCGGCAAGATAGATATCAAAGCCTGGCGCGGCGCCATGATTACCACCGGTGAAATTCTCCGGGATCAAACCGATACCGACGCGATTATCTTTGCTGACTTATTTGAACATGAAGTGCAGCATAGCAACAGTATGAAGCACTATGCCCGCTGGTATGGCGTCACCCGTAAACCCGCCCTGCAAGGCTCTGGCACCGGCGTACCTGTTGACTTTGACTGGTCCCAGCGGATCAAAGCCGCCTCGTTGATGGTCACGGTATACGATATCAGCCTGACCCGAGTCTTTGCCAGCCGCGGCGGTATTGATACCCTCTATGCGGTTGACCTGAAACGCTCTAACCCGGCCTTTGTACGCCGCAAAAAGATGCTAAAAAGTGAAGATAATATTGAAGAAGGCATAGAGCTGGCCTTCCACCCCTTTATTACCATGAAGAACTACCCCGGCAATAAATAGTTGCAAAGCCCAGCCATTGCGGTCAATATTTAAACAACCGCAATGGATAGGGGTAACTCACAGTATGCACAGTGTCAGGCAACCTGCCGTAGCGGGTCTGTTTTACCCCGGTTCTGCCCAGCAGCTATTAAAGGACGTTAAACAGCTATTAAGTGATGCCAGCCAAGCGCAGCAGCACAGCCCTATCCAGGCTAAAGCCATTATCGTCCCCCACGCAGGCTACATCTATTCTGGCTCTACCGCCGCCAAAGCTTTCTCCGCACTGGGCCCAAAAGCCAGCACCATTAAACGGGTGGTGATGGTTGGCCCCGCCCACCGGGTTAAGTTGCGCGGGCTGGCCATCAGCGATGTGCAATATTTTAGAACGCCACTAGGTGATATCCCCATTGATCAGGAGGCCAATAGCGCCTGCCTGAACCTGCCTGAGGTTCAAATTATGGACTCCGCCCACTGGCAGGAGCATAGCCTGGAAGTCCAACTGCCCTTTTTACAAGCCGTACTGGAAGACTTTAGCCTGGTTCCAGTGATTGTGGGCGATAGCACCAGTGCTGAAGTCCAGGCGCTACTGGACTTATTATGGGGCGGGCCAGAAACACTGATTGTGATTAGCAGCGACTTAAGCCACTTTCACGATTACAGCACCGCCCAATATATTGATCGCAGCACCTGCGAAGCCATCGAACACTTTGACCTTGACCATATCGATCTAAAACAAGCCTGCGGCTCCATTGGCCTTAAAGCCTTATTGCAAGCCGCCAAACATCGCAATATGCAAGTCCATACTCTGGGATTATGTAACTCTGGTGATACTTCTGGTGACCAGGAACGCGTGGTAGGCTATGGTAGTTGGGCTTTTACTGATAAAACCCAATAACCAATACATACCAAAAAGATTTTGTCATGCTCTCCGCTATTGAACGCCAACAACTGTTTTCCATTGTGCAAGAATCCATTCTGCACGGTCTAAACCTGACTACACGGATTGAACTGGACCACCAGCAATATGCACCGTCTTTATTCGCCCACCGAGCCAGCTTTGTTACCCTAAAGCTGGATGGTCTATTGCGAGGCTGCATTGGCTCTGTCTACGCCACTGAACCACTGATCGATAATCTCGCCTATAACGCCCACAGCGCTGCTTTTGATGACCCACGTTTTTTACCCGTCAACCAGGATGAGTTTCCCTTATTAGATATTGAGTTTTCCATTCTCAGTGAGCCAGAAACCATAGACTGTCGTTCCGAGCAGGATTTACTAGAGCAATTGCGGCCCGGCATTGATGGCTTAATTCTTACCGAAGGTGAACACTGTGCCACTTTTTTACCTACTGTGTGGGGGCAGATTAGCGATAATAGCCGTTTTGTCTATGAGCTAAAATTGAAGGCCGGGTTGGAGGGTGATTATTGGAGTGACACCCTTAAGGCAGAGCGTTATACCGTTGAGCATTACCGGAAAAAATAAAGCAGGCCACAAAGCTTAGCTGGCAAACTGCTGCCGCAATACATTCTTCTGCACCTTACCCATCGTATTACGTGGCAACTCATCTAAAAAATGAACAAGCTTTGGGACTTTATAAGCTGCCAATGTTTCTCTGGCCTCGGCCGCAATCTGCTCCGGGCTTAAGGCCACCGTATGATCAAGCACCACCGCCACGGATACCGCCTCACCAAAATCAGCATCGGCCACACCAAACACCGCTGATTCTTTTACGCCCTCAATAGCATCGATAACCAACTCCACTTCCTTGGGGTAAACATTATAGCCGCCACTAATCACCATATCTTTAGCCCGGCCTACAATGGAGATATAGCCATCTTCGCTAATAAGCCCTTGATCACCGGTAATAAAAAAACCATCGTCGGTAAATTCCTCCGCGGTTTTTTCCAGCATCTGCCAATAGCCTTGAAAAACATTGGGCCCTTTAACCTGAATAGAACCAATAACACCTTCCGACACAGCCTTATTGTTAGTATCGACAATACGGGCATCAACACCGGGCAAGGCAAAGCCTACCGTCCCCGCCCTGCGCTCACCGTGCAGAGGGTTAGAAATCAACATACTGGTTTCAGACATACCATAGCGCTCTAAAATCTTATGCCCCGTACGCTGCTCAAACAGCTGATGGGTACTTGCCAGCAATGGTGCAGAACCGGAAATAAATAAGCGCATCGCGTGGCAAGGCTGGGCAGAAAAATCCTCACTCGCCAGCAGCCGGGTATAGAAAGTGGGCACGCCCATCATCACCGTGGCCCGGGGCAATTGCTCAATCACCTGTTCCACCTTAAAAGACGGCAAAAAAATCATCGAAGCACCAGCAGCTAACACACAATGACAGGCAACAAATAAACCGTGCACATGAAAAATCGGCAGCGCATGCAATAACACATCTTGCTGATCCCAGCCCCAATAATCGTGCAGCATCAATGCATTGGCCGCCAGATTGCTGTGACTTAACATCGCGCCTTTAGGCCTGCCGGTGGTACCGGAGGTATAAAGAATAGCAGCCAGGTCATCAGCACTGGAGTGGACGGTAGCAAATTGAGCGGGGGCTGTAGCACTGTGTGCCAGTAAGCCAGCCATCGTCTCAAACCTTGCCCCCTGCTGTTGCGCAAGAGTTTTGACGCTTGCTTGGTCGGCAACAATCAGCCCAGGGCCTGCATCCTGAAAAAAATACGCCAGCTCTGCCTGGGTATAAGCCGTATTAAGAGGTAAGTAGATCAGGCCAGCCCGTAAGCAGGCCAGATAAACCACCAGTACCTGTGCTGACTTATTGACCTGCACCGCCACTCTATCTCCGCTATTTAAATCGAGGCTAAGCAGATAATTAGCCATTCGGGCAGAACTGGCTTCCAGCTCCGCATAGGACAGCTGATCAATAATAAACGGCTGTTCACCATCAGCAGGAAAACGCTGACTGAGAATATGGTAAAGATTCTGATTACGGCTCACTATAACAACCTCTGATACAGCCCTGAATATAAGCCCCTAAATGCAAGCCAACAAAACACCGGTATAAGTAGGATTACAGATTGCGTCCTACCTGCCGATTAAATAGTATTAAGAGGAATAATTTAACACTACGCCGTCCAAATCAACATGACTTTTATACAATCAATCATTAAAAAAATTCTGCCTAATAGTGAGCAGGAAAACACCGGCACTGAAGATCACTATCTTCAGTTGGAACGACTGCGTATTGATCACGACTGGATTACCGCCAAGGTCACTAAAAATGGTGAGGTTTACCAAAGCCTGATCCTGCAAGTGGATATTGAACATAACGAACTGCTGATAGATGAACTCTACCCTCCCGATAAACTCGACCACATCGAACCCGGCGATACCGTTGAAATCTATAGCCAAAATACCAGCAAGCCGGTTAATTTTTACAGCCGTATTCTGGCCCGGGAAACTGAAGGAGATGAAGCACGCTGGCGCTTGGAATTACCTGCTGAAGTAGGCCGTAATCAAAGTCGCAGCGCCTACCGTGTTTATGTTGAAAGTGAGCAAGATTTGGAAATCGAACTCTATAGTGATAACGAGCCCATGCTGGATGTACGTATTATTAATATTTCCGCTGAGGGTATTAAGCTTAGCTTTGCCGAAGAGATCAAAGACCTCATAAAAGACGGTCAGGAATTCACCGACTGTATCATTCGCCTGCCTACCGGCTTTGATATTGACTGCGATATTGTACTGCGCAACCTATACAGTATTCGCACACCGCTACCCCACATTTTAGGCGGCGGTAAACTCACCATTGCCAACCCCCAACATCGCGTAAAATTACAGCAATACCTCGCTTCAGTACAGCGGCAACAGCGTCGCAGGGAAACCCGCATTGCATAAACACTTATTATTATCGTTAGTTGTCTGGCTAAGCTGCGGGCTACTCAGCCAGGCTAGCTATGCTGAAGATGTACTACCCAATCATGCTGTTGTTATGCTTTATCACCATGTTGCTGATAATACGCCCGCCATTACCAGTATCAGCCCGGAGAATTTTCAGCAGCAGCTAAGCTATTTGGCGGATAATGATTTTCACGTTTGGCCCCTGGAAAAAATCGTTAAGCATTTGCAAGCCGACCAGACAATGCCTGACAAGGTGGTAGCTATCACCTTTGATGATAGCTACCAATCCGTTTATGACACAGCCTACCCTCTGCTAAAAAAACGCCAGTGGCCCTTCACCATTTTTGTCAGTACGGACGCTGTGGACGGTAACTTTAATCGACAAACCAGCTGGGAGCAGCTGCGGACGATGGCCCGGAATGGTGCCACCATTGCCAACCATAGTGCCACTCACCGGCATTTACTGCACCCCATCAAGCCACAGGAAAGCAAACAGCAATGGCTACAACGGGTAGAAAAAGATATCAATAGAGCCCAGCAGCGTATTCAAACAGAGATAGGCCACAGCCCTAAATTGTTTGCCTACCCCTATGGTGAATATAATCCAGCACTGGCAAAGCTGCTTAAGCAGATGGGCTATATTGCTTTTGGCCAACAGTCGGGCGCGATTGGCAGCCACAGTGATTTTACCGCACTGCCTCGCTACCCATTTTCGGGCAACTATAGCTCACTGGATGATTTTGCCCTCAAGGCGATGACACTGCCCTTCCCCGTCAAAGGGCTGATAGCTCCGATCAATCCATTAAGCCATCATCAACAGCAACCCACCCTTAAATTAAAATTAGCCGAGGATGTATTATTCCAACAGTCCCTTGGCAATCTGCAATGTTTTGCCAGTTACCAAGGCAAAATTAATACGCAGCTACAGGAGGCATTAACACTGGTAGTCGGTGCAAATAAAGCTATTCCCGCAGGTCGCTCGCGCTATAACTGTACTAGCAGTATCAGCCACCAGGGGCAGCAGCGTTTTTATTGGTATTCACATGCCTGGATACGTCTGGATAAGAATAATCAATGGATTTTGGATTAGCTGGCTATCGATTTTGCCCGGCTTAGCCAGTAAAAAACCACTATGGATAGTAAGCAGGCAATGGTTACAGCGAACCACAAAGCCGGATAGATAAAATAGGCTAATACTGGAATCAGCAATAAACGGAGATATTCAAACCAGCGATAACCCCCTTCAAATATCCAACCTAAACTGATTAGCGATATCAGCAACATAACAAACAAGCCCAGCACCGCGGCAAAAGGCAGTTCAGCTGAGCCGTAAATCAATACCACCGCCAGAACCACGGCCAACGCAAACTGAGCAAGAATATAATTACGTAAACCACTCGTTACTTCAGGGTTATAGTGCTGGCCCAAATGCAGCGGCCCTTTATCAATATCCGGTGGACTATAGGCTGTGCGGCCAAACCATACCCGCCATTTATCCGCCCATAATGCCGTTGTCCAGCTATCTTGCAGCATCGACCAATAGACATGCACATTGGCCCAGAGTGGATTCCAACTATTGAGGCCACGAGTAATACCATAGTCTACGGCTTGTTCGGGGTCTTCACGCTGATAGGTGCCAAATAAACGGTCCCAGACAATAAAGACACCGCCATAATTTCTGTCAATATAATGGGCATTTCTAGCATGATGAACCCGATGATTGGACGGCGTGACCAACACCCACTCAACAGGGCCCAACTCAGGAATAAAACGGGTATGCACCCAGAACTGATAAATCAGATTAATACTGGCCACCGAAACAAACAGCTCAGCGGGCATGCCGATTAAAAAACAGGGAATATAAAATACCCAACTCAGTAAAAAACTCATACTGGTTTGGCGTAGAGCGGTACTTAAATTGTACTCTTCACTTTGGTGATGGGCGACATGAGCTGCCCAGAAAATTTTTCTTTCATGGCTGATACGGTGAAACAGATAGTAACAAAGGTCATAAAAAACAAAAGCAAAGACCCAATGCCAGGCACTAACACTTTGCCACTGGGAGAGCGAAAAATGCTGCTGCACCCAGAGATAGACCATAGCGGCAATATTAATTAACACCAATTTGCTAGTGGTGCTTAAAATACCAAGACTCAGACTATTCACCGTATCATTGGCGCGATAGTACTGAGTCCCTTTTAGCCGATCCCATGACAACTCAATAGCAATAGCCAATAAAAAAAATGGAATGGCATAAGCTACATAATCCATAGGGACTAACCTTTAAAAACTGTACTCAAGGCTGGCACCAAACGTACGATCAATAGCAGACACCGTGATCGGCGCATCAAGATCATACTTAGCCAAACCACCGGCATAGTTTAAATACTCTTCGTCAGTCAGGTTCTGACCAAACACCGCTACCTGCCATTGTGTATCGGCACTGGTCCAGGCGATACGCGCATCCACCAGACCAAATGAATCCTGCGCTTCTTCCTCAGTATTGCCCACTTCAAAATAGTATTCATCGGTCCATGAATAAGAAACCCGGTAATCAATTTCACCGCCACTGCTTAGCACCTGGTTATAGAGCAAGCTGGTACTTAACTGAAATTCAGGAGCGAGAGGCATGGTTTCGCCGGAAAGATCGGTGGGGATATTATCAATCGCCGGAGAGAACTCATCGAACTCAGCATTCAGGTAGTTACCACTGACCAATAACTGCAAGCTTTCGGTCATTAACCAGGTCATATCAAACTCAATACCCTGCCCGGTGGCTTCACCGGCATTGCGAATAACCACCAGCGCCCCTTCAATATTATTGACCTGCAAATCTTCATAGTCGTAATAAAAATAGGCCGCATTGAATTGCAGGCGATTTTCTAACCAACTGCTTTTATTACCCAGCTCATAGCTCACCACATACTCGGGATCAAAATCATTATTAGGCAGAAAGCTGTTAAAGCCCCTGACTTATAGCCCCTTGAAGCCGAGGCATAAAACATATTCTCATCAGTCTGATTCCAGCGCACGACGGCACGAGGTGTCCATGCATCCCAGCTTTCATCGTTTTCGGCAGGCTCCGCGGTCTGATAAACAATGCCGGGGAAATCCTGAGTGCCAAAAAAGACTTTCTTATCGGGCTCAGGGCCGTTACTGGCCAAATAGTGATCTTTTTCATCCAGAGAATAACGTAAGCCCAGCGTTAACTCCCACTGCGGGGCAAAATCCCATGTCGCATCACCATAAACCGCATAGCTATAGTATTCACCGTTATTCTCCAGAGTTTCAAAATAGTCTTCACCATCGGGAAAATCCGGGAGAATAAAGGGCGCTATTAGCGGCTCGCGGTCTTGAATCACATATTTAACCGTTTCATTGGTAGATTCCAATAAAGAGCCCTGAGAGACATCCTCATAAAAAATACTGGCCCCAGCAAACCAAATCCAGTCACCGCCATTATCAAAATTTAAACGAAACTCCTGACTGTACTGCTCTGCCTGCATAAAAATATTGGTACGCAAACGTGCATCACGGCTGCCGGTACCGGTGGCATCTTTTCTGGAGTCATAATCGGTGTCACGGTAGGCGGTGACCGATTTAAAGGTATAGTCACCCAAGTCCCAACTTAAATGTACCGAGGCATCATAAAGCTCTCTGGCTTCCAAACCCTTTTTACCCAGATCACTATTGATATTGTCATAGGCATCACCGTTGGCATACAGCGGATTTGTCGACTGCGGACCACGGGAAATCACATCCACATCGTCATAGGATAATTTAAACATGGCTTCAAAATTATCCTGTGGACGATAAACTGCTAATAGCTTAACACTGGAGTTATCTTCATTTTCAACTTCGCTATCGTCAAAGTCATTATCCTTCCAACCATCGCGCTTATTGATCAAACCGGAGACTCGCATAGCAAACTCGTCTGTTACTGGTACTTCAACACTGGCATCCAGTCGGCGCTTGTTATAGCTGCCA
This sequence comes from Oceanicoccus sagamiensis, assembly GCF_002117105.1. Classification (GTDB taxonomy): domain Bacteria; phylum Pseudomonadota; class Gammaproteobacteria; order Pseudomonadales; family Dasaniaceae; genus Oceanicoccus; species Oceanicoccus sagamiensis. The sequence goes on from NZ_CP019343.1 coordinate 4,193,821, forward strand.
CCCTCTACTTTGACCTTGCCTGCCAATTCATCACCGGGCCGTTTTGAGGTAATACTGACAGCACCACCGATAGTATTACGACCAAATAATGTACCCTGCGGACCTTTAAGAATTTCTACCCGCTCTGCATCGGCCAAATCCGATAAGGCACCGTGAATACGGCCCACATAAACATCATCGATAAAAACACCCACACTGGTATCACCACCCACACCAAAATCGTTAGAACCGATACCACGAATATAAATGTTGGGTTCACCCTGTGTGGTGTTTTGTACGGTTAGCGATGGCGTGTATTTAACCAGATCATCCAGCAGCTCGGCATTGGCACTTTTGATAAAGTCTCCCTGGAAAGCAGTGATAGCAATAGGCACATCCTGCAAGCCCTGCTCACGTTTCTGGGCAGACACCACCACCTCTTCAATCTGGTAATCCGCAACAGCAGTCTGTGTGGCTATAACCGCAGCGATAGTCGTGGATAAAAGGGTTTTATTCATCATAGTTGTTTCCCCGAAATACTTATGCCATCAATAAACGGCTATAAGTATGACTGTTTTATTGTTGTTTTAGTTGTTGTTTTAGTTGTAGTAGTAGTTGTTGTTGTTTGAATAACCGACAGCGTTATCAAACTCTGCGCTAAATAATACGTCACCATAATCGCCAACACACTATAGCCAAGCGGCGCTATAAATTGATGCCAGGCCAAAATAAAATCTGACACCAAAAAACTGTATACGCCTAGCAAACCCCAGTTATTTACCAAAGTGCTGCGACAGGCCAATATAGCCATCACAAAAATAACCAACAAATAGGCTGCCACAGGTATCTGTAAATCACCGCTTCCCGGTACGATTAGCCAGACGGATATTGCCAGCAATACTAGCATAGGCAGCGCTATAGCCCAGCGCATCTTAGTCGGCGAGCTAAGCCATAGTGTTATATATAAGCAATGACCTATCAGGAAGGCGACAAGGCCTGGAATAAAATAACCCAGCGCCAAAATAACATCACCACAGCCGCCTAGACATAAAGCGGCAATTAACAGGGGACGGTTAGCCGCTTGGCGGCAGGCCCAGAGAATCAGGATAACAATGGGAAGCACTTTAAAGAACGCTGCCACCATAGGCTCAGCGTCAGCAAAGAAGGCAATATAATTGCCTGCCAGCAGTAAAGAGGCAGCGAGATAAAACAACGTAAATCACCGGATTGTATTTATTATAGGCCTAGCAGTGTAAGTGACTTGGGTCGGCAAGGCTATAACATTTAAGAGCATAAATAGCCCTAAAGGGTGTCATATTGCCCCAGTTTATTGATCCGGATCATCTGCTGTAACTCGTCCACATAGGCTTCACCGCGGCTGGAGTACTTTAGCAGCCCCTGAGCCAATAGCTGCCCGGTGACCGGCTTTGCCTCTTTGCGGTTTGTGGCGCGTAGCGCCCGTAGCGGGATATAGGCGGCATTGGTATTTAAATTATGGATATAACTTTGCACAGATTGCCGAGGGCTGGAAAATTTTGCCACCTCGTGATTGGCACCATTGTCACGCCCACTGGGCACAATACCGCAGCCTTTTTTAAAACACCACTGGCCAAATAAGTTATTACCTTTAACCGCAAAACGAGAGGTACCCCAGGCAGACTCATTGGCTGACTGGGACAGGGCCAATGACGGTGGAATGGTATCGACTTTTAATAATAAATCACTAATGAGCTTTTCATTCGCAGCGGCGGCATCTTTTATACGATAAAATCCGGCGAGCTCTTGCAGCCAATCTTCTTCACTGCCGGTTAATTGATTGGCCTCAGCTTTCAGGCCCATCAACGCTACACGCAAAGCGGCGATACGCTGATTTTCCTGCTCAACCAATGGCAGCATAAAAGCAAAAAAGGCAGATTTCTTTTCTTTAACCTGGGTATATTGAGTGAAGTCCGGAAGCTCTGGTTCACCAATTAAAGCTGTTTTAGGAGCTACATCTGGCAGTGTAGTTTTACTGATGCCCATTACTAAATAAAAACCAACGGCACATGCTAAAAGAACAACAACAAAGAAAACCTGATTATGGCGAGACATTAGCTACCTTCCAATAGAGTGAAGCAGCGATGGTACTGAAATTGCCAATAGCCCTCAACCACTAATACAGGAAGTCAGCCTGTAGGGTGAATTAAAATCTACCAACCTATAACCAAAAGGTGGATTTCAATCCACCCTGCATAAGGAGCTTATAATTCTCTCAATACCTCTATAGGAGGCGTATTAACTACCTTACGGCAGGTAACATAGCCCGCAGTACCTATAAGTATTGCGCCCACAACGGGACCTGCCAACCAGACCCAGGGATGAAATACATATTCCATACGCAACAGATATTCTTGCAAACCATAGACCGAAAGCTCTGCGGAAAATGCAGCCAGGAAACCAGCCAGCAAACCTAGCGATGAGAATTCAATCACCAAGCTACCCAACACCAGCTCGCGTTTGGCACCCAGCGTTCTTAACACTGCACTTTCCTGATAGCGACTATCAAGGCTGGCCTGTACACTGGCGATCAATACCAATAGACCACTGACAATAATCAAACCCAGCACCAACTCCACCGCACTACTCACCTGGGTAATAATGGTCCGAATTTGCTTAATCACCGAATCCATTTCTATCACGGTAATGGTAGGGAAATCTCGCAAAAACTGATTTAAAAACCGCTTCTGCTCCGACGGTAAATAAAAGCTGGTCATATAGGTAGCGGGATACTGATTTAACAAACCGGATGGAAACAGCATATAAAAGTTAGGCTTCATGGTATCCCAGTCCAACTCTCTGATACTGGTCACGGTAACCACTAAACGCTCGCTGCCAATCAGAAACTCCATTTTATCCCCAACATTAATCTGTAAACGCTGGGCCAGACTTTTCTCCATCGATACCTCTGGCGCGGTAGAACCTTCACTCCACCATTCACCGTCGACAATAATATTGTCGCTGGGTAAATTATCTGACCAGCTTAAGTTAAGCTCACGGTCCAGACTATTTTGTGCTGAAGGGTCGGTCTTGCTGGCACGCTTGGCCACCGCCTCGTCATTGACCTGAGTCAGGCGGCCACGGACCATGGGGTAAATAGGCTCACTTTCCAATTGATTGGTCGCCAGCAGAGTACGCAATGAGGTGACTTCGTTTTCTGCCACATTAACCAAAAAGTGATTCGGGGTACCTTCCGGCAATTGCACCTGCCACTCTTCAATCAGGGAACTGCGTATCAAGGCCAATAGCAGCAGTAGCATAATAGCTAGGGAAAAAATCACTGACTGTATGGCATTTTGAAAACCGCGACGGCGCATTGAGGCCAGCGCCAAACGCCAGCTACTACCCGCTTGCATTCCCACCTTGGCGGTACCACGTAATAAATACCAGGCAACAGCACCGACAATAACAAAGGTCAAACCCACACCGGCTAATACCGCTAAGGTAAGCGTTAAATTAGCGCTATACCAGAACATTAACAGGCCAATACCAACCACACCAATACCATATGTCACCACATTACTGAGACCGCTATTGGGCAAATCCCGACGCAATACCCGCAGTGGAGAGGCGCCCTGCAAGCTTAATAAGGGAGGCAAAGCAAAAGCCAGCAAACACACCAGAGCTGTTACTGAGCCGATAATAAAGGGGCGTAAGGTCACCTCTGGCATCGAGGTAACATCAAAGTAATCTTGCAATATTCGAATAAACATTTCCTGAATAAACCAGCCAAGACCACAGCCAACTAACAGGGCAATGAGGGCGAGCAGCAGTAAATTGCCAATATAGATTCTCATGACTCTGGCAGATGTTGCCCCCAGGGATTTCATCATCGCCACATAATCATAGTGACGCTCGCTATAGCGTCTGGCGGCAAGCGCTATTGCAATACCGGCAAGGCCAACCCCCATCGCGCCGGCCAATAATAAAAACTGCTCTGCCCGTTGCAGGGACTGGGAAATTCTGGGCTGGGTATCTTTTAGGTTTAGCCATTTATGGGAGGGCTGCATTTGCACTTTCAGCCACTCGCCATAGCTGGACAGTAAACTGGCATCACCGGAAAATAGATAGCGGTATTCAACACGACTGCCGGGCTGAACGATATCGGTGGCGGGAATATCGGCAATATTCATTAGTACTCTGGCACCAAAGCCAAAACCGTTGCCGCCACGGTCAGGTTCATTGACCACCACCTTACTAATCAGCAGCTTGGCTTCTCCGACAAAAAGGCTCTCGCCAATTTTAAGGTCCATTAAGGGCAATAAGCGGGGGTCTAACCAGACTTCTCCACGGGGAGGTGAAGCAGTGGTTTTAACACTGACGCCAAAGGCTTCATCGCTAACGTCCAATTGGCCCCGCAGAGGGTAGCTATCACTTACCGCCTTAACGGAGGCTAACTGCATAGGGGCATCCACTGCTTCACCAGCGTAGACCATCGACTGGAAACTTAATACTTCCGCCTGCTGCAAACCGACTTTTTCCGCCTGTTGCAACCAAAGCTGATCGACCGGGCGAGGACTTTGTAAAACCCGATCGGCGGCAAGAAAACTGCTGCTCTGGGCAACAATACCTTGCTGCAAGCGATCGGCAAATAGAGAGATACCGGTAACTATGGCAACAGCAATTACAATGGAAGAGGCTAAAACGCCGAGTTCACCGCCACGCCAATCGCGCCATAATAAACGCAAGGCAAACATTAATTTTGGCCCGAAACTGAAGCGACTACACTGGGCTTATTACGTTTGTCAGCAACAATTTCACCACCCTCTAACTGAATACTGCGCTGACAGCGATCAGCAAGGCGTTGTTCATGGGTGACCAAGACTAAGGTGGCACCCTCTTCCCGGTTAAGCTCAAACAATAAATCGATCACCTGTGCCCCGGTGGCGGTATCCAGATTACCCGTTGGTTCATCGGCAAATAGAATCTGTGGTTGTGACGCAAAGGCTCTGGCCAGGGCAACGCGCTGCTGCTCTCCACCGGAGAGCTGTTTGGGATAGTGATTAAAACGGTGATCCAGGCCTACACGCTGCAAATATTTTTCCGCCAGGCCGCGGGCGCCAGCCACACCATTTAACTCGGCGGGCAGCATCACATTTTCCAACGCAGTTAAGCTGGGTAGTAACTGGAAAGACTGAAAGACAAAGCCGACTAAATCAGCACGTACTGTGGCGCGTTCATCTTCGGTCAACGCGGTGATATCGCGACCATCCAAGGTGATCGAACCGCTGCTGGGAATATCCAGCCCGGCCAGCAGCCCTAGCAGGGTTGATTTACCGGAACCGGAAGAACCGACAATCGCCAAAGTTTCCCCCTGCTTGATTTCCAGATCAATCCCTTTCAATATGCACAGGGAACCTTCGGAGGTTGCGACGGTTTTTTCTATATTTTTTGCGTTTATCATTACAGTCATCTTAATAATTAGATTGGTTTGCTATGTTGCTATATTTTAAACACTTTACCAGACAGGTTACTAAACACTGCCTGCTTGCTATCACACTCTGTGCATTCACCCTGTCATGCTGGGCGGCTGAGGCCGCTAAACCGGTCTCCATTATGGTACTGGGCGACAGTATCAGTGCTGCCTTTGGTATAGCCCGTGAAGATGGCTGGGTTAACCTGCTGGACCAGCATTTAATCAATGACCACCCCGATACCGACTATAAAGTGATCAATGCCAGTATCAGCGGCGAAACCACCGGTGGCGGCCTATCGCGCCTGCCCAAGTTATTAGCCAACCATAAGCCCAATATCGTAATTATCGAATTAGGCGGCAATGACGGCCTTAGGGGCTACCCTATCAAGACGTTACGGGGCAACCTCGATCAAATGGTTAGCCTGTCAAAACAGGCCAATGCCCGGGTATTAGTGGCCGGGATGCAAATCCCCCCCAACTACGGACCGCGCTACACTCAACAGTTCTACGATAGTTTTGGCAAAATAGCTCAAAAATATGACACTGCATTGCTACCTTTTTTGCTTGAGGGCATCGCTTTAAGCCCCGGATTGATGCAAAAAGACGGTATTCACCCTACCGCACCAGCCCAGCCATTGATACTACAAAACGTGTTACCGCATTTGAAGGAATTACTGTAGATGCGGGGTTAAGAATTGTTAATCACCAGCCCCCCAGCCAGACGGCAGTCACAGAGTCTTTGAGGGAACTTGGCGGCAGGATAAACAGCCCCCCTTAGGGAGCTATTTGCCAGCAGCAGGCGCTGACGCCTACCGCATAGACAATGTGGCTCCGGGGCGCAAAAAGTCGTTTACCCTTCCCTGGAGGATAGGCTCTTCAAGAATTTAGACCTATCGACTATAGACAGCAAATAATTTTTCATCGGGGTTGCCATGGGTTTTTCAACCCCTAAATGAATTAGCCATGACACAAAAATCATGAAAAAAACCACAACTACAATCATGAGTTGTTCGGGAATAGTATTGGAGTAGTAATCAATTATAGCTTTGCCTGCCACATTATGGATCAAATACAATGGGTAAGTTAACGCACCTATCGTTACCAAAACCTTGCGTGGTTTTATATTGATTTTTCCAGTACAAAGAAGATACATCAATAGATAAAAACAGCCTATGAGCGCAACTGATATCGACTGCTGCTCTATTCCAGGGTCTTTCATAAACCCTTCAGCCTGATAGAAACCATGATAACTGGAAATCAATAGCGATGAGATAAGGATAAAATAGTTATAGGTATTTTTACCCTTCGTTTGTATTAGAAAAAATGCGATACCCGCCATAAAAAAGGAAGAATAAGCCGGGGAGATAAACCACCCCATAAAAAATGGCTGGGCATAAACTGTATGCATCACCGTTAAAGCAAGCCAAATACTCAGCCAAATGGAAAACCTGTCAAACACACCAAACAGTAATAATAAAAACACACAGGCATAAAACTTCAATTCTGCCTGCAAGGTCCAGTACACTCCATCAACATCAGAGAATCCCAGATAGTCCTGTAATAGCGTTAAGTTTGCCAGTATCTGAGGCAAGCTATAAGAGTGTTCAGTTAATAAGGTCGAAACAACCACAGTAAACATTATTCCAGCCCAAAGCGCAGGATAAAGGCGGACAAATCTTGAGATACCAAACTGGATAGCCGTTCTATTATTTGCTGATAGTGCTATCACATAACCACTAATCATAAAAAATAATGGCACACCTAAATACCCAAACTTTGTTATCTCACTTAACAGTGGATAAGCCGTTGATTCGGGCCTTGAAACAAGGTGGTAAAGCACGACTGAAATAGCCGCAAAAAATCTAATAATATCTAGCGCTACAATTCTCATTACTACATCCTTAAAGCTTATTCGAAAGCTCACGACTTCTGGTTGGCTATCTATTGAGAATAATCATGCCATCCGTGAACTATGACTGTTTATTTTTATACCCTTATTGTCACACTTCAAAAAACAAGCGGTCAAACCCATGATGTAAAGCTTCCCATCACTTTATGAAATACATGACTTACATAAGGTAAAGGGGCCATTAGAATCACGGCAAGTTATGCTACCAGAGTATGGTAACACTATAAGCGCCACAAACACCGCGCCCTGCCTAAGACAGGTCTTCAATCAGTAATTCCCGCTCCCGCCAATCCGGCATTACCTGAGCCAATAGGCGGTAAAACGTTTTGCCATGGTGAAACTCTTCCAAATGGGATAATTCATGAGTAATCACATAATCAATACAGGCAAGCGGCATTTTAATCAGCGATACATTAAGCGTCACATCGCCCTTGCTGGAGCAACTCCCCCAGCGACGGCGCATTTTTCGCACCGTCACCTCCGGCATAACATACTTATCCTGAAACCAATCAGGGAATACTTCAAAGCAGGCAAATAAGCGCTCTTCATAAATCGCTTCCGCCTCCTGCCGGTACCAACGGTCTAACGCTTTTTCTATTTGGGTACTATTGCTCTTATCCCTGACCGTCACCACAATCACACTGTCGCTAAAAACCACCTTGGCCCTGGGTCCTGCAACAATATGCAAAGGGTAACGCTCTCCTAAATAGGGGTGATACTGGCCATGATCAAAGCCAGGCTCAAGGGCAAGTTTAGCCAGAGCCTCACGTCGCTGCTCAATCACCCAATCAGAGCGCTGCTCAACAAAATCCATAATTTCATATTTAGGCACCCATTTAGGGGCACGCACCTCAACAGAGGCATCAGGTAATATATGCAGGGCTATGGTTTTCCGGCGCTGGCGTTTAATCTGGTAATCAAAGGACTGATCCAGATTTACGGATTGAGTTTTCTGGATTAAGCGCTGCAGAGGGTTCACACCAAATCCGCCTCAGCATGACGGCAAATCACATCAATAAAATCATTGCCATACTTATCTAATTTGCTTTCACCCACCCCGGTAATGGTCAATAAATCTATCCGCGACATAGGCCGAACCTCTAACATTTCTTTTAAGGTCGCATCATGAAAAATGACATAAGGCGGTACATTATATTCTTCGGCCAGACGTTTTCGGCACTCCCTTAAATCATCAAATAACCGTTGATGCTCAGGCTTAACCAGCGCTTTCCTGGTGGATTTTTTACCGGCCTTTTTCGCCGAAGGCGCTTTAAAGTCTTCTTTGCGTAAATGCAAAGACTGCTCGCCTTTTAATACCGGCCGGCAGATATCCGTCAACTGCAACGCACTATAGCCTTCGAGGTCAACGCGTAATAAACCCCGCACGACTAATTGGCGCACCACGGAGCGCCACTGTGCCTCATGAATATCACTGCCAATACCAAAGGTACTCAGCTGCTGATGCCCATGCTGTAATACTTTGTCTGTTTCCTTGCCCAATAACACATCCAGCACATGCACCACCCCAAAACGCTGACCGGTACGATAAACACAGGATAATAATTTTTGCGCCGCCTCACTGGCATCCCAGGTTTCAGGGGGGATCTGGCAATTATCGCAATTGCCGCAGTGGTCCGGCGCCTTATCAGCAAAATAATTGAGTAGCACCTGGCGACGACAGCTGGTGACTTCACACAGTCCCAGCATGGCATCAAGCTTATGACGCTCGGCGCGTTTAAATTGCTCCGAGCCATTGGATTGCTGCTGCATCTGTTGCAAGCGCACCACATCCTGTAAACCGTAAACCATCCAGGCTTCCGCAGGTAAGCCATCTCGGCCTGCCCTACCGGTTTCTTGATAATAGGCTTCTATACTTTTGGGTAAGTCCAAATGTGCGACAAAGCGAACATCCGGTTTATCGATCCCCATACCGAAGGCAATGGTGGCGACAATAATCACCCCATCCTCCCGTAAAAAACGGCTTTGATGGGTTTCCCGCAATTGGGGCGATAAACCCGCATGGTATGGCAGAGCGGTAAAACCCTGCTGGGTTAACCAGGCCGCGGTATCTTCCACTTTCTTGCGCGACAGGCAATAAACAATACCCGCCTCCTGTTTACGCTGCTGCAAAAAAGCCATCAACTGTTTACGGGGAGAGGTTTTATTAGCGATGCCATAGCGGATATTAGGCCGGTCAAAACCACTGATATAGGACTTGGCGTCGGTTAAAGCCAAGCGCTCAATAATTTCCTGGCGGGTACGCACATCGGCGGTAGCCGTGAGGGCAATACGGGGAATATTCGGGAAACGCTCATGCAGCAAACTTAAGGATAAGTAATCTGCTCTAAAATCATGCCCCCACTGGGAGACACAATGGGCCTCATCAATAGCAAACAGCGCCAGCTGGCAACGCTGCAGTAACTCCAGCGTACGCTCCTGTACCAGACGCTCTGGTGCGATATAGAGCAAATCCAGCTCACCAGCCAATAGCTGCTGCTCAATAAAATTCTGCTCATTAATGGCCAGAGTGGAATTTAAAAACGCCGCTTTTACCCCCAGCTGCTGCATCGCATCCACTTGGTCCTGCATCAAGGCAATTAACGGGGAAATAATCATCCCGACGCCATCACGTAACAGGGATGGAATCTGGTAACACAGCGACTTACCGCCGCCGGTAGGCATCAGCACCAGAGCATCATGACCGGCGGTGAGCTGGTCAATAATCTCCGCCTGGTGGCCGCGAAAGCTGTCATAGCCATAGAGGCTGTTTAATAGGTCTAGTGCAGTTTGCGGCATTCTGGTTATTGTCTTCATCGCATCGGACTCCTTTCCGTTAAATAAATACCCTTAAATATAAGACTTGCTCCTGAAAGTGATTTAAACAGGCTTCGGCTTTGCCTACAATAGCGCCTCTGATCTTTCTCGGGGATGACCAAAAAATGAGCGATATCAATACGCTTGGCACCGAACAACTTCTGGCTTTAGATAAGCAACATATCTGGCACCCCTATGCCTCAATGATTGATGCGCCGCCGGTTTACCCGGTGCTGTCCGCCGCCGGTGTAAGGCTGAAAATGGCCGATGGTGCAGAACTGATTGATGGCCTGTCCTCCTGGTGGTCTGCCATTCACGGCTATAACCACCCTGTACTTAACCAGGCGGCAAAAGACCAACTGGACGATATGTCCCATGTAATGTTTGGCGGCATCACCCATCCCAGCGCGGTTAAGTTAGCCAAACTGTTAGTCGATATTACCTCCCCCTCACTGAATAAAGTGTTCTTTAGTGACTCGGGCTCTGTGGCGGTAGAAGTCGCTATTAAAATGGCGATTCAATACTGGTACTCCGTTGGCCGCAAAGAAAAGCATCAATTACTGACCCTGAAAAATGGCTATCACGGTGATACCTTTGGCGCCATGGCGACCTGTGACCCGGTAACGGGCATGCATCATATGTTTAGCGAAGTGTTGCCCAAACACCTCTTTGCTGAAGCACCCCGAACACGGTTTGGCGAAGCCTTTAATGAAGAAGATATCAGCAGTTTTAAAACACTGATTGAAGCCAATCACCACCATCTGGCAGCCGTCATTCTTGAACCGATTGTGCAAGGCACCGGCGGTATGAATTTTTATTCACCAGAGTATCTAAAACAGGTGCGGCAACTCTGTGACCAGTATGACGTGCTATTGATTGCCGATGAAATTGCTACCGGTTTTGGCCGTACCGGTAAATTATTTGCCTGTGAACATGCGGCTATCGAACCGGATATTCTCTGTGTCGGCAAATGCTTAACCGGCGGCTATTTATCACTGGCGGCAACCCTGTGTAACGATAAGGTCAGCACCGGTATCTGCGAAGGTGAAGCCGGGGTGTTTATGCATGGCCCTACTTTTATGGCCAACCCCTTAGCCACCGCTATTGCTTATGCCAGTGTGCAATTATTACTATCCCAACCCTGGCAACAGATCGTCGCCAATTTAGAAGCTCAGCTATTAAAGGGGCTGGCCCCGCCAGAGAACTGGATAATGTCGCCGATGTACGGGTACTGGGCAGTATTGGCGTGATTGAATTAACCGAAGCGGTGGATATGGCAGCGATACAAAAACGGCTGGTCGAGCGCGGCATTTGGGTCAGGCCTTTTGGCAAACTGGTGTATACCATCCCGCCTTATATTATTAGCGATCAGGATATTGCCACTTTAACCGCAGGCCTGGTTGAGGTGGTGCGAGGATAGCGCTTTAACATAAAACCGCTATCCCCAACACTTTAGATACAACATCCACAGACTGACATAACGCCGGCTTCAGTCGTCGTCCATTGACCATTCCAAACTCTGGCCGTATCTGCGCAGACTGCCGGGCATTTACCCTGTGCATCGGTATTACTCCAAATGGGGCCAGCATCAATATCCGAACAGCTGCTGGTCTGAGGCACACCGAAGCCAAGAAACCAGGAAAAATCCAGCGGCTTATAAGCCGGCGGCAAGGCAGTCGGTGTTCCTACATTAGCACCACCGGGCAATGGGCCACCGGGAGGGGTCGAACCTGAAGGCGCTGGAGTTGGCTGCCTTTGCGCGTAGTTATGGCAGGTAATACAAGACGCTTCTTGCGCTGGCACATTGGCATTGAACTCTACAAATGAACTACCCAAACGCCCCTGGCTATCGGTTGGCTGGTCAAACACGGTTTGGGTGCCTGTTAAACGGTAATTCTGGAAAGCCGGGTCCAATGCTGAACCGGCAGTATTAAACAAGGTTTGCAAAGCGGCTGTTGGCGCAGTATCAGCACCGGTGGAGGTAGCGGGATTAGAACCCCAATTATCAGTGCACTGGTTATAGAGCGTTGGTTTGCAGCGGTTAGGGTTGGTCGTGGCATACTGTGGCTCAAAGGTAGCCCAGAGCCAATTAGGGTAGAGCTTGGAGCTGATATGTATACCCGCCAATGCATAACAAATGCCCTCAATCTTTTCCAGATAGATTTGACTATTGGGCGCAGAACAATCAAACGTCACCTGCGTAAAGGAGGAGGCCGGCACCCAGTCCGCTTTCACTTCAACCGCCGCAGTAGGAAAATCAATCGTCTTACCCGACTGCAAATAGTTCACCTGCCCTGCCTGTGTTAACAAACCCTTGCTGCGAGCATAGTCCTCTTCGGCAGCATTGATCGTTACCTCTTCGCAAAATACGGGTTTGCTACTTAAGTTGGTCGGCACAAAGCCAAGCAACGAAGGGTCGGCGGTTGATGTGGTTGTCATCGGTGAACACCCAGCGGTACGCTTGGGGTTATCGGCGGCTCCCAAGGTATCCCGTAAAGCGCTCCCGCCAAGCCTACCGATGGTACGGCAGTCTTGAGGGTTATCCAGACAGGCCTGTGTGGTCCAGGTCTCCCAGGTCAGTTGGCCCTGGGCGGTTTTACAATTAATGGCCACAAACAATTGCCAGGCGGTTTCTTCCTGAGTATTGGCCGGGGTTAATGGCAAGGCACAGACATCTTTTATAATCGGTACAGCTGCGGGCGGTGTTTTAGCCGCAGCGGATAATACGGGCGCAAAGATAAAAAGTATTGCAGAACAAAAAATACGGAAATTAACTGAAGCAAGCAATGTTGTTATAGTCTTCATTATATCTATCCTTAAAGTTTGAAGATAAAGTAACAGGCAGACAATCCACCTGATTTTTAGCACTGCCGGATGGCAGAGGTTAAAAATCCAGAACGCCTTAACGCACAAACTAGTACGCGGCTTTATTTACTCGAGTTACAGGCACTCTTCCCCTGGAGAAAACAAACACAGTTTGATCAGTGAATAAGGCGCCATAATAAGGCCGCCTTGTCAGGTGGGCAAAAGAAACCAGATGCAACTCCAGCCCATATTCCAAGAATAGCGTCACACTTAAAATATCATTATTATCGTCGCCACGAAAAATAAAAACATCTTCCACTCTTAGGCCACTGTATTCAAAGAAGTCTTCACAAAAAACGCGGCCCGAAAACCCACTATAGCGCTGATTAAATTCATCAACGGAGACATTTTCAGCAAAAACTGAATTCCCTTTATCTGCATCAGAAAAATGCAGCTTTACTGGCGCCAGTCCTTCAAACAACAAATAACTACAGAGACAATAGGTAAACGAAAAATCTTCAGGCCTACCGATATCAAGTAAAAACCTGACACTCGACACTTCCTTCAGCACTTCTCCTTTTAGCGATAAAAATGTATCTTCACTAGCCTTTGAACCACTCATAGAGTTAATCCACTTAATGATTTGCTTATGCATTTAGCAAACTTACGACTGGCATGCGCAGGAAAAACCACAGCAGCAAGCAGTAATAACATTAAAAAAGTAAGTAAACTAAAGACCGAACAACACAACCTCTTCCTAGAACCCTTTTTACCTTGCACACCTCAATCCTGCACAAGTATTTTGTATTATATTTTTGGAGTCTATCTTATCCGTAAGCAATATGGATTAGCAAAAACGACAATTTTATTTAACATTTTTTACAAGCAAAAGAAGTAGGGTTATACAAACAAGAAAGGCGGTATAGAATGCTATAAAGCCATTATAGCTTTGGTTTAATTGGGTAAACTTTGCTAGAAAAATGGTGTTTTATTAGCGACATCGATGGTGTCAGCTGATTTTTATACCACCAATTTTGAATAAAAAAAGTTATAAAAAATCGACATTTCCCTTTGCGCTATTGAATACAGCCCTGTCACTAAACATTATCGGACTAAAAGCATTAAAGAGATATTCAACGAGGTTATTTAGGGGGTTCTCCCCAGCGGTTCGGCCCTGCCTCACTGTCCTGACACAAAAAGAACAGCACAACCAAAAAACCAATTAGCGGCACCAACAAAATTAACAACCACCAGGCACTGCGACCCGTATCATGCAAACGGCGAAATAGCACAGCAAAAGAAGGAATAATGACTACCAGGGCATAGAGGATACCGATAAGGCCCATACCGGTTTCAGGATCAAAGGTACCGGTAGCCTGATCAATAACACCAATAACGATAGTCAATATCAGATTAAATAAAACAAAATACCAATATTCTTTACGCCGGGAGCGCCCACCAAAGACAGCGTACTTTTTTAACACATCAATATAGCTATTCATCCGTAAATATCCTTGTTGTCGATAGTATGTAAAGGGGGAGATTACAGCGGTTCTAGTTCACCACAACCGATTTCTTTTTAGTAGCCAGTGCCAGTAATACTACCAGGAACAATGATATCGCCCCCAGATAAAACGGCATATTTATACCCAGTGATGCGTAAATACTCCCTGCTAATAAAGGCCCCACAACTCGCCCCATTAGACCAAAGGCAGAAAAAGCGCCCATAACACTGCCTCGTTCATGGGGCTCGGCACGCTTGGAAACCACTGTTTGTAAACCGGTAAAGAAAAACGCCATGCCCACGCCCGCCAGACACCAGGCAAAGACCGAACCGGGTAAAGACGCCTGAGAAGCGGTATAGACCATCACCAAAAAGGCCAGACCATAAATACCGGCCCCGGCAATAAACATCAAGTATTCTCCAAAGCGTTTGCTGACTGGCGCTATCAGTTTTGCCTGCACAATAGAGAGGGTTAAGCCAGACAGTAAAAACACCCACATTAAACCCTGCGGCCCCTCGATCACCTCAGTGTCTTTTAAAAACAGTGGCAGTACCACTTCACCAAAGGCACCGGCAATGTTAAACAGCACCGCGCAGATAAATAGCGGTAGCATTAATGGTTTGGCCAGAGCGCTGGGCACACCGGCAAAGGGGTTAATACTAAGGGGCTTGCTGCGGCTTTGTTGCCGATGCGCTTTGTCGAGACTCTCGGGCAAGAAGATTGCCATGGAAATACAGGCAATCAAGGAAAGCGCCGCAGAGGTATAAGCGGCCAGTTCCAGACTGCTATTATCAAAGCTGTCCCCCGCTAGCCAGGCACCAACGGCAGGGCCAATGACAAAACCCAGACCGGTAGCCGCACCAATCTTACCCATGCTCTGGGCCCGCTGTTCTTCGTTGGTGACATCGGCGATATAGGCCTGGGCAACGGCCATATTGCCCGCCATCGCCCCCTGTATCAGCCGAGCCAGGGCTAATAACCAGAGTGAACTGGCCAAACCCAGCACAATATAGCCCAGCGCAGCACCAAACATCGACAGCACCAGCACGGGCTTACGGCCATAGCGGTCACTTAATAAACCGAGATAAGGTGAGGAAAAAACAATGGCAACCGGATAGATCGCAAAGAACATCGTCGCTATATCCGGGCTAGCTCCCAGTTGTAGCGCATAAAACAGAAAAACAGGGATGATAATGCCAAACCCTGCACTATCCAGCAGGGCGACGAGGAACAGCGTTCGCATTCAGGGAAACCTTATTATTATCGACTTCAATAATAAGGAGTCTACCAGTTACTGCCCCCTAGCGGCGGCTTATCCGGGCCAGGGCATGAAAATCTTTATTAAGATTCAGCAGGCTTTAGCTCTCGGCGGCATAACTCCCTGACCTGGTCAGTTTGCTCTGCGCCAAATAAGGCATCGAAGCGACCCCAGCCCTTAACATCCATTTCACGGGCTAATAGCATATCCATAAGATGGCCACCGCGCTGGGTCAGGTACTGTTTATCCACCTGGTCAAAGCTAAAGTTATCCACCAAATGCAGGAAATGATCGAGATAGACCGGCATCACTTTATCCCGGACCATTTCATACTCCGGCTGCTCGACTTCTTTGCCATACATCCCCCAGGTGGAAAGATACTGCTTGCGATCCGCCTGAATACGGCTGGTGGGTATGGATTTAATCTTCTTGCTTTCGGTGGTGGCACTGAGGGGGGTATAGGCTTCACGCCAGTAATCCGGGTACATCACGCCATCCACCTTAGGCGCCAAATCAATATGGTAACTCCAGATAGCCGGTGGGTTGATGTTGTAATGCATTAAAAAATGCGGAATCGGGCTATCGGCACGGGTCATGGCATACATCAGGTTCATATCATTGCCAGGGCCACCGATATAGAGGTGGAATAAACGGTCAATCACAGAATCTTCCGGGGCCTTCCATAGACGAACCCAGCCAGCTTCAACATAGGGTGGGCGGCGCAGCTTAAGTGGTAAAATCGGCCCTACGCCATCGGTAACCTCTTCAAGGCCACAATGCTCGATAATACGGTCTCTAACGATAATCGTGTCCGCGAGGGGTTCTGGCAGCTTGTCAAAATCAGTATTGTCGGCGAGTGCGGGCTGTGGGGGATTCATGGCAAAAACCTCGTTATCTTTTGGGGAACATACGTGGTGAATTGCCTGTCAGATCAATATCTTGAGCAGAAATGGGCAAATCAGTTACAACTCCAATGAATAGTGGCTATAGCTTGGTTACTGTGTCTAAATCCTTTACTATCAACAGACAGTAATAAGACTTAAAAACGACCTGGAGCCTATGGAAAGTACACAACTTACAGTCCCAGCCCATTTTGTCAATACCATGCTGACCATCGCCGCCGACCGCGATTGCAATGTGGATGAGCTATTGGAGGATATCGGGGTTAAAGCCAGTGATATTGAAGCGGGCGCCTCGATTTCAGTCTTGCAATACGGCGAACTTCACCACCATATTATTGAACTGGTCCAGGATGAATGGTTCGGTCTGTTAAGTGGCGGCCCAGTCCCCAAAGGCGCAATCCGCCTGCTATGCCAAAGCATTGTCCACTGCAAAGACTTACAACACGCCATTAATAGAGCCGGTGACTTTTTTGAGTTATGCCGCGGCTTTAAAGTGAAGCCGATAATTGAGCTGGATGGTGACTATGTGTATTTTAAAGGCAGCAAACTGGACTGTGTAGAACAGCAGGAATTTGACCAACTGATTAAAACCACCTCCCCCAGCACAGTTCGCTCCACCCTTTCCGCATGGCATGGTTTTTACAGTTGGCTAATCGGCAAGTATGTGCCCATTGAAGATATCTATTACAACTTTAGCGACGACACCAATAAACCGGCCACCAATGTCAAAGAAAAATACCGTCACCACTACGACCAGGCCTTTATTGGCCACCGTTTCCATAAAAAATATCTCAGCTATCCCATTGTACAAAATGAAAATAGTGTTGAAGATTTTATGCGCAAAGCCCCCTATTACGGCTTAATCAAAAAGCATCCCAATGAAGGCCTGGCGCCCTATGTAAAATCTTTATTAGCCAAAAGCATTGGCGAAGACTTCCCTAACGCAACAGAAGTGGCTGACTTTTTTAATATGTCCGTGACCACCTTGCACCGCCGGCTTGGCCAGGAAGACTGTAGCTTTCAGCAACTAAAAAATGAATCGCGGATGGAGGCAGCTATCCACTATCTCAATTGCCCGGATATCAGCACCACCGCAATTTCTGACTTATTAAGTTTTGAAAACCCCAGTACCTTTTACCGCTCCTTTAAAAAGTGGACCGGCCTGCCGCCCGGTGAATACCGCAAACAGCTATTAGATAAAAACGCCCTGCAAGAATCCGCATAACAGACTACAAACCCCATTTTCTCCAGTAACGTAGGGTGGATTAAAATCCACCAACCGGTAATGAGCAACAACAGCGGTGGATTGTAATCCACCCTACAAGCCGCTATTTAGCAGGCTAAGCCCTTAATATCACTCAAAAAATCATTACAGATTGGTTCAAATTGCAATAATCATTGCTATGAATAGCCATTGTTAAGCCTTTCACAATCGCCGAAGCTATGCCATCTGAAATAGTTAGCCCTGTACGGTAAAGAGGAAGATGATATGAGCCAGTACAAAGCCCCATTAAGGGATTTAGAGTTTGTTCGCAATGAGTTACTCGGTATGGATTCATTCTATGCCAGCAATGCACAATGGAATGAGGTCAGCAACGATTTATCCAGCGCCATTCTTGAAGAGTGTGCCAAATTTTGTGAAAACGTGCTAACTCCCCTTAACAGCGTTGGTGATGAACAAGGCTGTACCCTTAAAGATGGCAAAGTCACCACCCCTGATGGTTTTAAAGAAGCGTATCAACAGTTTGTTGAAGGCGGCTGGCCCTCATTGGAAGCGCCAGAAGAGTTTGGTGGCCAGGGCTTACCGAAATCCTTAGCTCTAGCGGCAACGGAAATGGTAGGCACCGCTAATTGGTCCTGGGGGATGTACCCCGGTTTGTCCCGCGGCGCCTGTCACACCATTACCGAACACGGTACTGATGAGCAAAAAGCAACCTATCTGCACAAACTAACAGACGGTTCATGGACCGGTACTATGTGCCTGACCGAACCCCACTGTGGCAGTGATCTGGGTTTATTGCGTACCAAAGCTGAGCCAAATGACGACGGCAGCTACAATATCAGCGGCACCAAGATTTTTATTTCTTCCGGTGATCACGATATGGCAGAAAATATTGTACATATTGTTTTAGCCCGCTTACCGGATGCCCCTAAAGGCACCAAAGGCATTTCGCTATTTATCGTGCCCAAATTTAACGTCAATGCCGACGGCTCCGTTGGCGAGCGCAATACACTGGAATGTGGCTCCCTTGAACATAAAATGGGTATTCACGGTAACGCCACCTGCGTCATGAATTTTGATGACGCCAAAGGTTATTTGATTGGCCCTGAAAACCGCGGCCTAAACTGTATGTTTACCTTTATGAATACCGCCCGTATCGGTACCGCTATTCAAGGCTTGGCCCACGCTGAATTGTCTTACCAAAATTCATTGGCTTATGCCGAAGAGCGTTTACAGATGCGCGCACTGTCTGGCGCTAAAGCACCGGAGAAGGCAGCAGACCCTATTATCGTTCACCCTGACGTTAGAAGAATGCTGCTAACCCAGAAAGCCTTCTCTGAAGGTGGCAGAATGCTGATTTACTATATTGCCTTATTTAGCGATATCTCGGCACAGGCCAAAGACGATGAAGAGAAAGAGCGCTTTGAAAACCTGTTAGCGATGCTAACACCCATTGCCAAAGCCTTTATGACCGAAACCGGCTTTGAAGCAGCCAACCTGGGTATGCAGATTTTTGGTGGCCACGGCTATATTGCCGAATGGGGTATGGAGCAAAATGTTCGCGACAGCCGTATTTCTATGCTGTACGAAGGCACCACCGGTATTCAGTCATTAGACTTGCTAGGCCGCAAGGTCATTATGAGTGGCGGCAAGCTGCTACAAGATCTGATCACGCCGATCAGTGAGTTCTGTGATAACACCAGCGACGATGATATGGCCGAGTTTATTAACCCGCTGAAGACGCTGCTGGCCGAGTGGCAGACGTTAACTGAGCAGATTGGTGCCTCAGCGATGAGTAACCCGGATGAAGTCAATGCTGCCTGTGTAGATTATTTGATGTATTCCGGCTATGTTATTTATGCCTTCTTATTTGCAAGATCCGCAAAGGTATCTAAGGTTAAGTTAGCAGAAGGCACAACAGAACAGGCATTCTACGAAGCAAAGGTTTATTTAGCCCGCTTCTACTTCCAGCGTCTACTGCCTCGTACCGCGTCATTGGCCCTAACCATGACTTCCGGTGTAGAAAATCTGTTAGATGATGCCGTAAACCCGTTTTAAACCAGACTTTAGCCCATACACACCAATAGCCAGGAGCTTGTGGTAATGAACTTTAAAGGTAAAGCTATCAGCGTCGATGTTAACGATAATATCGCCACGCTAACATTCGACTTACAAGGTGAGTCAGTCAATAAATTTAACCGACTAACCCTCGGCGAATTGAAAGAGGTAGGCCAGCTGCTTACCCAGGCCAAAGATATTAAAGGCCTGTTAGTTCGCAGCAATAAAGATAGCTTTATTGTCGGTGCAGATATCACTGAATTCGGTGATATGTTTCATTTGCCAGAAGAAGAGATGTTGGCCGGCATTAATGCCATCAACGCCGATTTTTCTGTGTTTGAAGACCTGCCCTTCCCTACCGTCACCGCCATTAATGGCCTGGCACTGGGCGGCGGTTTGGAAATGGCACTGACGACCGATTTTCGAGTAATGGATAGCCATGCGAAAATTGGCTTCCCTGAAGTCAAACTGGGCATTATCCCCGGCTACGGCGGCACCGTTCGTGCACCACGTATTATTGGCACCGACAATGCTGTTGAGTGGATTGCTACCGGCAAAGACAACAAAGCCAAGGCCGCATTAGCCGCCGGTATGGTCGATGCTGTGGTAGAAGCCGATCAACTTGATGCCGCGGCAATGGACCTGTTACAAAAAGCGATTAATGGCGATTTTGATATTGCCGCCATCCGTAAACAGAAAACCTCACCACTGCAATTAGATGATATTGAAAATATCATGGCCTTTACCACCGCCAAAGCGCTAATTGGCCAGCAAGCAGGTCGCCACTATAAAGCACCCATGTATGCGGTAAAAACGATTGAGAAAGCCGCCAAGCTAGGCCGTGATGAGGCCATCAAGGTTGAGAACGAAGCAGTCACCAAACTCGGTAAAATGGAAATCACCGGTAATATGATCAACCTGTTCCTCGGTGATCAGGCCCTGACCAAAACGGCCAAAGGCTATGCCTCCAATAACACACCGGTAGAACGCGCTGCGGTACTAGGCGCCGGTATTATGGGTGGCGGTATTGCTTACCAGTCCGCCTCGACCGGCACCCCTATTATCATGAAAGATATCGCCCAGGCCGGTATTGATATGGGGATGGGAGAAGCTGCCAAACTATTATCCACTAAAGTTAAGCGTGGGCGTTTAACCGCGGATAAAATGGCCGCCACCCTCAACAAGATTACACCAACACTAAGCTATGACGGTATTGACCAGGCCGACCTGATTGTAGAAGCCGTGGTTGAAAACCCTGCCGTTAAAAAAGCCGTATTAGCCGAAGTAGAAGGTTTGATTAGTGACGACACCATCCTGACCTCTAACACGTCAACCATCCCCATTACCGAGTTAGCCTCGGCGCTAAAACGCCCGGAAAACTTCTGTGGTATGCACTTCTTTAACCCGGTGCATAAAATGCCACTGGTTGAAATTATCCGCGGCGAAAAAACCAGTGATGCTGCTATCGCCAGAACGGTTAACTATGCACTGGCCATGAAGAAAAAGCCGGTGGTTGTTAATGACTGCCCGGGGTTTTTGGTTAACCGTATTTTATTTGCCTACTTCGCCGGCTTTGTTGCACTGGTTAAAGAAGGCGCTGACTTTGTGGCTATCGATAAAGCTGCTGAGAAATTTGGCTGGCCGATGGGCCCCGCCTACCTGTGTGATGTGGTCGGTATTGATACTGGCGTTCATGCTGGCAAGGTTATGTCTGATGGATTCCCTGATCGCATGGGTCAAACCTTTAAAACCTGTTTAGAAGTGATGCTGGAAAATGATCGTCTTGGTGAGAAAAACAGCCAGGGCTTTTACGACTATAAAGCGGACAAACGTGGCAAGCTACGCAAAACTTATAATGAGTCGGTTAAAGCATTACTGGCACCTCATGTTGATGCGCCAAAAGAATTTAGCGAAGAAGAGATTATGGACCGCCTAATGGTGCCATTCTGTCTTGAATCTATTCGCTGTCTGGAAGCGGACATTGTTAGCAGTGCCACTGATTTGGATATGGCGCTTATCTTTGGTGTAGGCTTCCCACCCTTTAAAGGTGGCGCTATCCGCTTTGTTGAAAATATGGGTCTGGCTGCCTTCGTTGAAAAAGCCGATCAGTATAAGGAACTGGGGCCTCTCTACCACCCTACTGACACACTACGGGACTTAGCAGCCAATAACGGCAGCATGTTTAAGTAACTAGCGACATCAACGAATTTACCAGGAGAAACACCGTGACCACATTACAACCAAGAGATGCCGTTATCGTCGATTTTGCCCGTACCCCTATGGGTCGTTCAAAAGGCGGCTGCTTTAGAAATACCCGCGCCGAAGATTTATCCGCCGATTTAATCAATGGCTTATTTGCCCGTCACCCCGGCATTGACCCAGCTGAAGTTGAAGATGTTATCTGGGGCTGTGTAAACCAGACCTTGGAACAGGGCTGGAATGTTAGCCGGATGATGTCTTTGCTGTCTGTTATCCCACACTCAGCCGGTGGCCAAACGGTTAGCCGTCTTTGCGGCTCATCGATGAGCGCAATGCATACCGCGGCACAGGCCATTATGACTAACAATGGCGATATGTTTGTCGTCGGCGGTGTTGAGCATATGGGCCACCTGCCGATGGACCACGGCGTGGACCCCAACCCACGCTTAAGCAAACATGTCGCCAAAGCGGCTGGCATGATGGGTATGACGGCAGAATTTTTGGCGATTATGCACGGTGTAGTGCGCGCCGATCAGGATGCCTTTGCTGAGCGCTCACACCGCTTAGCCCATGCCGCGACTATCGAAGGTCGTTTTGACCGTGAAATTGTGGCGATTGAAGGCCATGACGAGAACGGTTTTAAATCCTTAATTCGTCATGATGAAACCATTCGACCTGAAACCAATCTGGAATCACTGGCCGCCCTTAAGCCGGTATTCGACCCTAAGAATGGTACGGTTACCGCGGGCACCTCATCGCAGATTTCTGACGGCGCCTCAGCCATGATTATGATGGCCGCAGAGAAAGCCCAAGCACTGGGTTTAAAGCCGGTAGCTAAAATCCGCGCGATGGCAGTGGCTGGTGTTAACCCATCCATTATGGGTTACGGCCCTGTCCCCTCTACTCAGAAGGCTCTGCAACGTGCCGGTCTAACGCTGGATGATATTGATTGCTTTGAATTAAATGAAGCATTTGCGGCACAGGCAATTCCTGTACTAAAAGATCTGAATCTGCTGGATAAAATGGATGACAAGGTTAACCTGAATGGCGGCGCTATTGCGTTAGGCCACCCCTTTGGTTGTTCCGGTACACGCATTACCGGTACCCTGTTAAATGTCATGGAAAACAAAGATATGACACTGGGTGTATCCACCATGTGTGTCGGTCTTGGCCAGGGGATTACTACCGTTGTTGAACGCCTGAACTAAGGCGACAACTGCTGCTGGTTTATAGCCCTCACTGTAAACCAGCAGCCTATTTTTACTGCTCACATTTTTACTGATCACAAAACCTGGCAAACTGTGCTGCGTTATTGTCAAAACCCTGCTCTGCTGCCAACTCCCAGGCACGCACACACTGTTTAATCGCTGCACACCACTGATAACCCGCTGAAGTAATACACCCCTGCCTATCACGATCACCACCGATGCTGGCTTGAGTATTAACAGTCTCCCGCTGATACACAGTTTTACCATCGTTGATCGTTTCCAATACCTTAATATCAGCAATGGTTAAAGGGTCTACGGTTAATGGATTGGCCGACAGAATCACAAAATCCGCTTGCTTGCCCTCTTCAATCGAGCCTTTAATCTTTTCTTCAAAATGTTGATAGGCCGGCCAGAGTGTCATGGCCTTTAAACCTTCATAAGGGGTGACTCGCTGATCAGCCCCCAGAACTTCTCCACTGCGAGTAACACGATTAACGGTAGCGGATAATACTCGCATGGAATCCGGTAGCGCGACCGGCGCATCATGATGGGTAGTAAAAATCATACCCGCATTTAATACATCTTTCGTCGGCGAAATATAGGCAGCGCGCTCAGGCCCCAACACCGAGTTTTTATGCCAGTCCCCCAATAAAAAGTATGCATTGGAAATAGCGACGGAATAACCCCTAATGCTTTTAACCGAGGTATCTGGTCCTTGCGCAAGGTCTGGCCATGGATTAATACATGGCGACGATCACCCACACCGTATTTTTCTGCTGCCTGTGCCAGAGCGTCGAGGTAGAGGTCTATGGCGGCATCGCCATTGCAGTGGGCCAGGACCTGTCGGTCTTTCGCATAGGCTTCCATAATTTCTGCATTGACCTGCTCTGCGGTCATTGCCGGATAGCCAACATAGTCCTTATCTTGCCCTTGGGGAGGGACAAAATAAGGCTCGGTCAGCCAGGCCGTTTTACCCTGCGGTGAACCATCCAGAGTCATTTTTAATCCGGCAATACGCAGACCATTTTGATAAGCAGGCTGCTGATAACCGCTACCAGAAAAATAGGCCGAGTTATCAAGGGCAGACTTAGCGCTATAGTCAACATAAAGCGCCACATCGATAGGTAAGTGTTTCTGGCCAGCACGGGTTTCGGCGGTAACTACAGACGCAGCAAACGCCCGGCCTTCTTGTGCCGTGGTATAACCGAAGCGGGCAAAACTCTGCAGACCCAGGTCAAAAAGTTTTAGGCCGAAATCATCACTAATCGACGATTGAAACACTTCTAAAGAGGTAAAAAACGCATTTTCTTCCAGTACACCATTGGGGGTTTTACCATCTTTTTCACAGCGGATAATGCCACCGGGAATGTCTTTTCTACAGTCGTCAATACCCGCCATAGCCAGAGCCTTGCGATTTAAAACAGCAAAGTGACCGGACTGGTGAATAATTAATACAGGTTTATCTTCACTGACCATATCCAGTACAGCAGCCGTGGGAAAGACTTTTTCATCCAACTGTGAATCATCAAAACCAAAACCCACCAACCAACCGGTATTGGCGACAAAGTCTGCGCCGATATCACTGGCAAGCCAATCAGTCAGACTGTTAATGATTTGAAAAAAACTATTGGCTCGACCATCGGGCTGAGGCAGTAAATTAGCCGAGGCCGCCTGTAGCCCGGACACCACCACATGGCCATGGGCATCCACCAGACCGGGAATCATTGTCTTGCCTTGTAAATCAATACGGCGGGTGGCGGGAGATATCAGAGGTTTGGCCCCGCGCATATCTCCCACATAGATGATGCTGCCGTCCTGAATAGCCACAACGGCCGCTTTCGGTTGCTGATCATCTACGGTGATAATCTTGCCATTATAATAAATAGCATCGGCCATAGCGTTTTTGACATCGGTATTATTATCGGACTGATTACAGCCCGCCATAAAAACCAGAGCCACGAATACCAAGCGTTTAAACCAAAGTACCAACTGCATTCTTCCCCCCTATTAGCCATCTATCCATAGCGGCCATTTGGGATAGCTCGCCTTGTGCTATCGATTTTCGATACGGTTATAGTCCAGCAAGCCACCCTCGACAGGGTAGCTATTTAAAAACAGGGAGTGAACACTATCACTAAAGGCCCAGAATTTTCTATCGGTACGGCGGATGCCGTATTGACTGCGCAACTGCTTATAATCGGCAGCGCTATCCAACCGGGCCACCGCAGCAACAAACTCCGCTAACTGATCTTCCTGTAATTGATAAAAAGCATTGGGGTAGGTGCCAATCACTCCCTCTACTACCGACAGGGTTTGCTCTTCTGGAATCATTCGACTTTCTTCACCAAACAGGTGGGAAACATTGCTATGAGCGCGATTACGCACCAGAGAAATTAAACGCTGCTGGCCATTATTCAGGCTTAGCTTAATCATCGACTGCTCGGGCAGATAACCCAGCGGCAGGCCTTTGACGGCTGAGAGTTTCTGCAGTTGTTTCTGGTAGGCATCCGTGATGCGCATTAGCGGTGTGGTATTGATAATATCGCTGGCAATCACCTCTTCACCAAACTTTTCCCGAACCATTTCAAAGAATTCTTTTTTGGGATTATTGGACTGAAAGTTAATACCTGAGGTTTCGGTTTCACGGTTATGCAATTCACTAAGATAGACTTCAACTTTGGATTCTTCGCCGCGGTACCAAAAATCCAATTCCTGCTCAGCAATATCCACCGGTAATAAGCGTAAAAAGTTATACTCGCCTTCCATTCGTAAAAAATCCATATAGAGACGCGTTAGCAACTGGTGACCCACATTGCCATAAACATCGAAACCGGCAACCAGCAGATAATGGATACGTTCTAATAAGGGATAACCAATAACCCAGGCGGTCTTGGGTGTATCACCCAGTAAACCTTTAGTGACTGTAGAGCTATCAAAATGCCTGAATACAGTTAAAGCTGCATTGCGGTTGCGGCCGTTGCCATCCCAAAGCATCTCTAAATCCAGGGCACCTTCCTCGGGGAATATTTGTTCAAAGCGTTGTTGCTTGGCTTCGATATAGCGCTTTTCCATCCGCGAATAGCTCATCCATGAAGTAATCGGCATCATCGCATTACTTTGCTTTTCCGCCGGCATACGCAATTCCATGGCCTCATTAATCAAAAACTCGGCGGTATCATATTTTGACTCCAGCTCTGGCTCTACAAACAACACCCAGAAATGATCATTGATCACATTCAGGGCAACCTGGCCACGGCAGACCGGGCCTTTAATAAAGCCCATAATGGTAAACTCCGCCTCATCTAACATAAATTCATAGCGGGACTTAACCGGTAGTGCCTTAAAGGTTAGGAAAGGATTGGAAGCTTCTTCCGGCTTATAGCTGGGCAAGCTTGCCACAGTATATTGAGGCTCGATAAAGAGCTGGCGCCAACGCATCATCCGCGCCGGATTGAATAAATACGGCATATGCTGCTTGGCCAGCACAGTGGTTTTTACCCGCTGTAAACGATAGTAGAACTGGTCTACCTCGGGGTCATCAAAAGGCCTGCGCGATGAGATAATTTCAATCGCACTACCGGGAGGGGTTTTGGAGCGTACCAGCTTAAAGAACTCTCGCTGTTCTCCGATTTTTTCAAGATTGCTCTCAAAGTAGATATTGGCTAAAAATAAATGCTCGTAAATATAGCGGCTCATTAATTGCTGCTTTAATGATTCACCATTAAAAAATGCTTCCCAATTATCAATCTCCAATTGATTTTCTGTTGGCTTACGACCAGGGTAACGAGCTTTGGCACCCGTAGCCAGCCATTGATCAATTAATTCTTTTTTCTCCTGTTCTATGGCCGGTAAACCATAGGGCATACCCCACAGCGGATAGTTCTTTTCAAAACTATCAAAGTCTTCAATTTTACTACACTGCTGTTTTCTATCGAGGGAAAAATCAAAACTATCGGGAAGAATATCTTGTTGTGGCAAAGGGTGATTTTCTTTTAGCTGTAACATTCTATACATAACACTGGCCTGGGTATTGGCCTCTGGTGTTTGTGCCCGCTCATTTAATACGGGATAGAAGCCTTCCTCACGCCACTGTTGGGTAGTGCCTGCATCGACGGATAACCGACTTAAGTTAGCCGCTAACAAGCGGGTGCCATCATAGACTTTATCGTTACTGGCTCCGCGGTCAATACTTTCAAAGCTGCTCATCTTCAACTGACAGGGGGCATCGTAACAGCCATGACACACCACACAGCGATTATCTACAATCGGCTTGATATCACGATAGAACTCCGGGTCGCTATGCCCCTCTTCAACGGTACGCTCAACCACTGCGGGGGCGCCATATCGATCATTAAGCTGCTGGGTAGCTACCACAGCACAACCGGTGATAAACAAGACAAGAAGTAGTATATTGAGGCTTTTCATAAACGACCCTTTGGTTTTTACTCTAGCGGGTGAAATCTTATTGTGCAGATAGTATAAAGGCCAATTCGCAAAAACGATATTGGCCTTTTGATCAATTTTATAAAACCGGGGCTTGTAGAGCGGTTTAAGCCTGATTGAGGTCTTATAGTTTTGTATAGACCGGGAACGAGTTTGACTGGGTAGGGTGGATTATAATCCACCGATATTGGGTAGCTGATGGCTGGGCTTGGTGGATTGTAATCCACCCTACGATACTGTTATTGCTGGGCTTTACGCCTTTTTCTTTCAAGAAGCCAGAAAGAATATGTGATCCAAGGCAGTGAGGGATCTATTTTCAGTGGCGTCAAAATACAGGAAGAACGACGGCGAGCTGCTAGAACCGTCACCTGAAAACAGACACCTCACAGCCGGATGGCTAGCACAAAGCTTGCTAAAACTGATATCTCGAAAGTATCAGATTTGATCCCCCCACCAGCAGAGAATCAAACCAAACAGACGGAATTTGCCAGACAGCAGTGGTTTAGGCCTTGGCCTGACGCTGCCCAACAATATGTAATGCGGCGACTCGGTAAGCCTCTGCCAACGTGGGGAAGTTAAAGATATTTTCGACAAAGGCATCAACATCCATATTGGATAACAGCCCCATTTGACCGATATGAATCAACTCCGTAGCACCCTCGCCTACTATCTGCACACCCAGCAAGGTCTTACCCTTGGGGCAGGCAACCATACGCAGTAGGCCATCCTGTAAACCGGATATCTGGCCGCGAGCTATCTCTTCAAACCGGGCTACACCAATAATCGGGTCGCCATATTGCTCAATGGCCTGGCCTTCACTCATACCCACGGTGGATAATTCCGGGATAGCGTAAATACCCGCCGGGATCATTTCTGTCATTTCACCCAGATCAACACCCAGGGCAGCACAACTGGCACGACGTCCCTGCTCCATTGAGGCTGAGGCCAGAGATGGCGGGCCGATCACATCGCCCGCCGCATAGATATTCTCAACTTCAGTACGGCAATGACGGTCAACCGGAATAATGCCACGGTCATTTAATGACAACCCGGCATTTTCTATATTTAACCCTTTGATATTGGAAACGCGCCCCGCCGCTGATAATAATTTTTCACTGCGGTAGACACTGCCATCTTCCAACTCGGTAATTACCTGAGAAACACCGTCCCAATAAACCCGCTTTACATTGGAATCAGGAATAAAACGCGCCCCTTCAGCCTCAAAGGCGTGAACAAACTTATCCGTTAGTGCCTGATCCAGAAAACCCAATGGGCGAGGATAACGGTCAATCATAGTCACCCGCACACCCAAGCTGGCAAAAATAGAGGCATACTCACTGGCAATGACCCCGCCCCCAATACCGTTAGGGTTTGTGGTAAATAAATCATCGACAGAATGGAATCACTATCGTAAACATACTCATGGTCTACTTCGATATTATCGACCTGGCGCGGTACTGAACCGGTGGCAATCACAAAATAATCTGCCGTCAGGCTTTCACTGCTACCGCCGGGCATATTAACGGTAATAGTATTTTTATCGACAAAGCTGGCGCGACCGTGAATACGGTCAATCTGATTACGGTTAATTTGTTTATTAATATAGTCATCGTGAGCACTGATCACAGAATGCATATTATCAATCAGCGCCGCCATTTCCATATCCGGGCGCAATGAGAAGGAAAATAATTCCGCATGATGGCGCAGGTTGGCAATTCTTAACGCGTTTTCACGCAAGGTTTTACTGGGGATAGTGCCTCGGTGTACACAGGCGCCGCCCAAGACTTTATCCGATTCAACCATGGCGACTTTTTTATTCGCCTTGGCCGCTTGCACCGCCGCTTTTTGACCTGCCGGGCCACTACCTATAATAATAATGTCGTAATGCTGTTCACTCATACCAAACTCACTTTAAACAATTGTCAGGGTCTTAATTGTCAGGGGCTTAATTGACGGAATCTTTTTACAAAGACAACTCGCTAATGGTGTCGTGAACTGAATCACTCTTCTCTAACAGCTGCTGTACATCATCTGCATAGAGATTAATATCAACAATGGTAGCATCGGCACTTAGCGCCGCCTCGTCGTATTGGCGGTCGGCCGTGGTACAGGCAGCAAAGGTTCTGGCAGCCTTAACCGTGGCGACAATATCTGCCGAAGCTCCACTACCCTGACCGGCAATCCCCAAAATAGTATCTTTAACCGCCGAGGGTAATAACCAATGGTCCGCCAGTTCACTACCCACCTGGGCTTGATAGCGCTCCATTAATTGTGCGACCACCTCCTGCTCTATATCCATATCATCATCTTTGGCAATATCGAGCACTGTTTGTAACACCACCGGACGGCCGATCTGGAATAACAAACCACATAAAAAAGTCGACTCCACATTGCGACGGCCCTGGCGAGCAATTTCACGGGCCCAGACCGCGGTGGCCAATGAGGAAATCCAAATCCCCTTCACCAACTCTTCATAACCTTTGGTATTAAACATCTTGGGCCCCATGGTGGCCGCCATAGCAATCTCTGACATATTTTGCATACCCAAACGGGCAATCGCCTGTTGCAGGGAGGTCATTTTGGCATTGGGACTGTAAGCGGCAGAATTCGCTATACGCATAACATGCCCAGCCAATGCCTGATCACTCTGGATTAATTTGGCCAGCTCGGCAGCATCCGAGTTAACGTCATTGACTAAGGACAATACCTGAGTGGTTACCTGCGGCAACATAGGTAAAGCCAAGGCTTTCATAGCTATACGCTTTTCCAGCTGCTGGCTGATCGTATCGATACTTGCTTGGTCCATAGACTGCTCACTTAAAAGGGGGTTGTTAGTCCAATTTGTTCTTTGACTATCAATAGTTTAGATCATCTTTTTAATAACTAAAGGCTAGCTGCATGCTGCAAGGTAGCTAGCATGGACTATTTCAGCCAAAACTGTGTAAAAAACAACCTAACAAGAGTTGTCAGGCGCCAATCAGGTCACTAAGGGGGGAATTAACTGCGGTGTCTGCCAGCCGCGGTATAAAGCGGAAAATCGCCATTTTGTCGGTTATCCATAGCTGAAGAATGGTTATGGGGGACCGCTATAATCACATTAAGCTCGCTAAGTCGTTCGAGGGAAAGCTCACAGAAGTCCTGCATATCTTCGTGGGGGTCGGCAATAGCAACAGCCTGGCCGTGTGAATGACTGGCCGGATTGCAGGCTAGCAATAGGCAGGAAATTAGTAATACCGGGCAAACACTTAGCAGTTTATCCATCACTCACCATCCTTTGACAGGCCAACCTCTTGTTAGCCTTCTGATACCCTTTAGCTCACATGACCTCATAGCTCGATTGATTCATTGACAAGGGGACCAGCCAATAGCTTAATCAACTACTTGTGCAATGGATAGAATTATTAAGCTCTAATCAAAATGTATAATAGTTAAATTAATTATAAGATGGGTTACTTAAGAGCCCCTCAGGCAGCAGCAACTGTGAATAGCTTAGCGATCATTTATCAGGACCCCTATCTAGTGGCCATCAACAAGCCCAGTGGGCTATTGGTACACCGCAGTAAAATTGACCGCCATGAGACTCGCTTTGCCCTGCAGATGCTGCGGGACCAGTTGGGGCAACATGTTTTCCCCGTTCACCGCCTGGATAAACCTACATCCGGGGTGTTGTTGTTTGCACTATCCAGCGAAATTGCCCGCCAAGTATCCCAGGCTTTTGCCAACAACCAGGTCAGCAAAAGCTATCTTGCCATTGTCAGGGGCTGGTGTGCGGAGCAAGGCACAATTGATTACGCCTTGAAAGAGCAGCTGGACAAAATGACCGATAAACTTAGCCGCAGCGATAAGCCAGCCCAAACGGCAGTCACGCACTTTAAGCGCTTGGCCACAGTGGAATTACCCTTCGCCGTCGACAAATACCCACAAAGCCGCTACTCCTTGGTGGAGGCAAAACCCATCACCGGTAGAAAGCACCAGCTGCGCCGACACTTTAAGCATATTGCCCACCCCATTATCGGTGA
Source organism: Oceanicoccus sagamiensis (assembly GCF_002117105.1). Classification (GTDB taxonomy): domain Bacteria; phylum Pseudomonadota; class Gammaproteobacteria; order Pseudomonadales; family Dasaniaceae; genus Oceanicoccus; species Oceanicoccus sagamiensis. Next base: position 4,225,594 of record NZ_CP019343.1, read on the forward strand.
TGCCAAACACGGCAAAGGCAGCCACAATCGCTTTTTTCAAAGCCAGTTTGATTGCCACCGTTTGTTATTAGCCTGCACATCCCTTAGCATTCCACACCCAATCAGTGGGGAGATGGTCAAGCTTGATGCACCACTGGCTACTGATTTTCAATCAGTCATTGCGCAACTGGGCTGGTCTTCGCCTATAAACTAATAACACTAAGCACAGCAGAACTGAAAAATAGTAGAACTGGTATAGTACAACTGACAATAAAACGAATAAGGGGAAACAATGAAATTAGCGCGAGGTTTTTTAATTTTCAACGGTCTGATTTTTGGTAGCTACGGCATCCAGTGTCTGCTTGACCCCGCCGTAGTCTCTGAACTGACGGGTATGCAGCTCAGCACTAATACTGCGATTATCGAAGTTCGGGCTATGTATGGCGGCTTGCAACTCACCATGGGCCTCTACTTGTTGTACTGCGCGATGCAAATAGTGCGTGTCTCACAGGGTTTATTGGTGGCGATTTTTATTTTTGCAGGCATGGCTGGAGCTCGGTCTTTTGGCTTGGCGATTGACGGTGGCGATAGTGGCTATAATATTGCGGCCACGGCCTACGAATCTATTTGCGGTGTGATTGCCGTATTCTTACTGCAAAAAAGCCATCAAACCACCACCGCGGGCACATAGGTTTCAATAAAGGCGGCTGGCATTCTCGAGGGCTTATTGGTCGACAGATTGATGCATACCAGCTGCCAACTGCCACGAAACAAGCACTGCCCGGTGCTGTTATTGATCATCTGGAAGCTACGCTGCATGGTTAAGCGGCCATCACAGCCGGTTAACCAGGTAGCCACACTGATGTTATCGCCAACAAAACTCGGGGCCAAATAATGGTAGTTGGCTTCGTGAATAGCCATAGCGATTTTCATTTCACGGTAGTCCTTGCCCGTTAGGCCCAACTCGGTGGAGTGTGCCCAGGCAGCCTGCTCACACCAGTCGTTATAGATACGGTTATTGGTATGACCAAGCTCGTCGATATGCTGATCATCAACCGCTACGGTGATGATAAAAGGTTGTGGGTAGTCCCAATGAGTTGCCATTATCAATACCCTTGTTCTGCCTTTTAATTGCCAACCGTGCTGACGGCCTTTTCCATATTGCTAGCAATTTGCGCTGCCACGGCTTTTGCCCGCTCAGCATAACTACCAGCAAAACGCTTATCAACGGTCTCGGTAAATAAGTTTAACCAGCGCTTAAAGTCCTGAGCTGTTAAGGGGCGTTTGGCATGCACCGCACGATGAATATTCATGGTATGGCGCTGGTAATCGCGACTGCCTAGTAACAGTTTTTCCCAGTAGCTGCGGATCAGTGGCAAATGTTTGGCCAGATCGATTGCTGCTACATCGAGAAAAATAGGGGCTAACTGACGGTCTTTTAGCATATCGGCGTAAAAGGCATCGACAAAGGTTTTAATCTGTTGGGGGGAATCCAGGTCTGGTTTCATCAGCTCGGCAACCTGAATAAAGACTATTTTTTGCGCTTTTGGGTGATACGTTTACCCGCCTGATTTTTAACCCTGGCTTTACGCTCCTGCTGACGCTTGCTGGTGTTTTCACGCTTTTCTGCAAAGGGGTTTTCACTGCCTTTAAATTCTATGCGTATCGGCGTACCAATTAAGTCCAGCTCACGGCGAAACACTTTTTCCAAATAACGACGGTAGGCACTGGGCACTTTGGCGGTCTGATTACCGTGAATAATAATAATCGGCGGATTGGAGCCACCGGCATGGGCATAACGTAATTTAATACGACGACCATTAATCATGGGGGGCTGGTGGTCAAATACCGCGCCCTCTAGAATTTGAGTCAGCTTATTGGTTTGCAGGCTCTTCATCGAGGATTGGTAAGCGCTATCTACCGACTCATACAGATGACCAACACCGGTACCATGCAATGCTGAGATAAAGTGAATTTCTGCAAAATCAATAAACTGTAAACGGCGTTCCAATTCGCTTTTTACCCACTCTTTATGGTCGGCATCGAGGCCATCCCATTTATTCAGTGCGATAACCAGAGCGCGACCGGCATCGATGGCCTGACCCAGTAAGTGCAGGTCCTGATCGACCAAACCTTCCTGAGCATCCATCACCAATACCACAACATTGGCATCATCAATCGCTTTTAGAGCTTTAACAATGGAGAATTTTTCTACCGCTTCTTTAACATTTTTACGACGGCGTACACCAGCAGTATCAATCAGAGTATAAGCTTCACCTTCACGCTCATAATCAATATAGATACTATCGCGGGTGGTACCGGGGTGATCGTAAACCACCACACGTTCTTCACCTAACAGGCGATTAACCAGAGTTGATTTGCCGACATTGGGGCGGCCAATAATCGCAATTTTAGTACCGCGTCTTGCCTCGTCTTCCTCATCAACTTCTGGCTTGGGGAAGTGCTGCATCATATCGTCAACAAGATTGCGCACACCTTTGCCATGGGTGGCAGTCATTGGATAAAGCTGGGGAATACCTAACTGATAAAAATCAGCCATGGCGACATTGGGATCTACGCCATCAATTTTATTGGCGACATAAAATACCGGTTTATCAGATTGGCGCAACCTATGGGCAAGTACTTCATCACCCGCTGTCAGTCCGGCACGGGCATCACACAGAAAAAATACCGCATCGGCCTCATCAACCGCCTGCATGGATTGCTCGGCCATGGCCGCATCAATCCCTTCTTCTTCACCAGTAATACCGCCGGTATCAATCACAATAAAATGGCGATCGCCAACCGTGGCGTCACCGTATTTTCTATCGCGGGTTAAACCGGGCAAGTTGGCTACCAGCGCATCACGGGTTTTGGTCAGGCGGTTAAACAATGTCGATTTACCGACATTGGGACGACCTACCAAAGCAATTACTGGAACCATAGGGGAATAACCGTGTTAAAACTATTAGGGGTAACTATTGGCCTTAAAACCAACCGCTGGATTTTTCTTCCAACTTATAGGTCACCAATTTGCCGCCATTGGAATAAACCAACAACATATCATCGACGGTTTGCAGGTCAACCTGAAGACCGTCTGAATCGACTTTGGTACGGGCAGCAATCCGACCATCGACCTGGGATAAGGCATGCAGATAGCCCTCAACATCCCCGACGATAACGTAGCTGCTTAGGGTCGCCGAACCGGTAAGCTTACGACGCTCGAGCACGGTTTGCGCCCAGCGTGCACCCTGACCATTTTTTTCAAAGGCAGTCACACTGCCATCTTCACCAGCCACATAGATATTACCAAAGCCCAGTGACATGGCGGCATAGCTAGAGGCATCGTTGGCCCATAGGCGACGACCGGAAGCGGGATCAATAGCCGCAATTTTGCCCTGATAGCTGACCGCATAAATCAAACCATTGTCTTCCATCAACGGCGCATCGATATCGATAATACGTTGAATTTCGGAATCACCTTTGGCCACAGTAACGCGAGTATTCCAGCGCACGGCACCGGTATCTAATTCAAAGCTGATCACACGGCCATTGGCAAAGCCGGCAATCACCGAATCGCGGTAGATCAAAGGCGTACTGGTGCCTCGTAGAGTCAGTACTGGCAGGTTATTTCGGAAAGACCATACCCGCTCACCATCTTCGGCATTAAGGGCCAGCATTTGACCATCAAAGGTTTGTACATAAACCATATTGTCTTTGGCCTGTGGCGCAGCCAGTACTTCGCCGCCTAACTCCACACGCCATTGTTCGCTTCCGTCGTCTTTATTGAGGGCAACCACTTCACCGGCCGCAGTACCTACAAAAACGGCGTTATCACTCACACCAACACCACCCACTAACAGTTGGTCTAATTCTGCATCCCAAACCGTTTTACCCTGCTCAAGGGTAATCGCTTCGATAGTGCCTTCTGCCGAAGCGACATAAATAAGGTCGCCATCCACCACCGGGTTTAAGCGATTAAAAATACCGCCCTGACCATCTCCGATTGAGGTGCTCCAGACTTTGTTGAATTTTCTTTCTTCTTCAAAATCCAGCAGCGGTGCCGGCCCTTTTTCCTCTTCACCATCGGTTGAACTACAGGCAACGAGACTAAGTGCTATCAGGGATAAAACGACACTGCGAATGAGTTGGGCTGGTTGAGCCATTGCTTAAGCTTCCTTATCGGTGCTGTCATTGGCAGCGGGTTCTGCTGCCGCTGGTTGAGCCTGAGCCGCTGGTGCAGCCTGAGTGGCCAACTGCTGTATTTTCAAAGTTAACAGAGGGTTGCTGGCGGGATTAGTTCCCTGCTGGTCAAGTTCCAGAGCTTTTTGATAAGCCAAGGCCGCATCGGCGCTATTGCCCTGTGCCACATAAATATCGCCTTTCACTTCTTCATAGGCACTGGCAGAAGTCCCACTATCACCCTGTAGTTGTGCCAGAGCATCGTCATATTGCTGCTGCGCAGCCAAAACACGGGCTAAGCGCAGCTTGGCCTGTACACTCATCTCTGCAGATGGGCCGCTGGCCAGTACCCAGCGAAGTTCGGCTTCCGCCGCTGCCAAATCTTCTGCATTAACCGCTAATTTGGCTTTATAGAGGGCGGCAAAGCGAGCATAGGTAGAGCTGGGAAAATCCGCTTTCAGAGTATCGGCCAGATGGTTGGCGGTGGCGGTCTGTTCAACCGTCACTGTACCGTTTTGACCGTTGGTAGCGGCTAACAGATTCTGGTAAATCGCAGAGGCGGCATCAACCTCAGCCTGCTGCTGGGTTTGCCAGCCCTGATAGCCAAATACACCGGCTACCGCAATGGCGATGGTCGCCAAGGTCGACTTACCATTTTCATTCCACCACTTCTTTAGTGCTTCTACCTGTTCATCTTCGGTTTGATAGCCTTCAGCCATGATCTACTCTCTTCAATAAGTTATTTGCTACTGTTCGTTATTATGCGCGGTATTTTATCAGCTCAATCCATTTAATGCTTCTATCAATAACGCTGGCAATTGGTCATTTTTGATGGTTTTCTGCTCAATTTCATCCCGTAGCCACTTTACATTGACCACCCCCTCTTGCGCTTCGTTATCACCAACGATTAAGGCAATGGCGGCGCCGCTTTTGTCGGCCTTTTTAAATTGGCTTTTAAAGCTGCCACCACCGCAGTGCAATTGCAGTTTCAGAGCCGGGATTTGGCTGCGTAATTGTTCAGCCAGTTGGAAGGCGGCAGTTTGAGCCTGCTGACCTGCCACTACAAAATAAACATCGGGGTCGGCCGCAATTTCAGCGGGGACTTTATCCAGTTCTTGCAATAATAGGCATAGGCGCTCGACGCCCATCGCAAAACCGACTGCTGGAGCAGGCTTACCACCCAGCTGTTCAACCAGGCCATCATAGCGGCCACCAGCACAAACCGTACCCTGTGCACCCAACTTATCGGTCACCCACTCAAAAACAGTTTTACTGTAATAATCCAAACCACGGACCAGACGCGGGTTAATGTTATAGCTAACACCGGCGGCATCTAACAACGTTTTTAAGGTTTCAAAGTGCTCCCGTGAGTCATCATCCAGATAGTCCATCAACGAAGGAGCCTGATCGAGAATAGCCTGAGTTGAGGGGCTTTTGCTATCCAGAATACGCAATGGGTTGCTCTCCATCCGGCGCTGGCTATCTTCATCCAAATCGTTAAAGTGCTGCTGTAAAAATTCAACCAGAGCTGTGCGGTAGTTGGCCCTGGCCTCCAGGCTACCAATGGTATTTAACTCCAGGGTGACATGCTCACGGATACCCAATTGCTCCCAAAGGCGCGCGGTAATCATGATGACCTCCGCATCAACATCTGCAGTGGCAACACCAAAACTCTCTACGCCGATTTGGTGAAATTGGCGCAGGCGACCTTTTTGCGGGCGCTCATAGCGGAACATGGGGCCGGTATACCACAGACGCTGAACTTGCTGATTATCCAGCAAGCCATTTTGCAGACAGGCACGCACACAGCAGGCGGTGCCTTCGGGGCGCAGGGTAAGGCTGTCGTCGTTGCGATCTTTAAAGGTGTACATTTCCTTTTCGACAATATCGGTCACTTCGCCAATAGAGCGTTTAAAGAGTTCTGTTTGCTCCAGGATCGGGAAACGAATTTCCTGATAGCCATAGCGGCCCAGTACGCCACTAACGGTTGATTCAAGGTATTGCCACAGGGCAGAATCGGCAGGCAATAGATCGTTCATGCCGCGTATAGATTGAATTTTTGCCAAGGTATTGTCCGTTATCTTCTGGGTTAGGATTGTTTTGCAATCACATCTTGTTCGGCCTGCTGTTTGGCCGCGACTTTGTCCCGAATCATGGTTTCAAGATGATCCACTAAATGTTCTTTTTCGACTTTATGGTCTTTCTCTCCATCGACATAGATCAGGTGTTTGGGCGTACCACCGGTCAAACCGATATCTGCTTCTTTAGCTTCACCGGGGCCGTTAACGATACAGCCAATCACCGCCACATCTAACGGGGTTGTAATATCTTCTACACGGCTCTCTAACTCATTCATGGTTTTAACCACATCAAAGTTTTGCCGCGAGCAGCTGGGACAGGCAATAAAATTAATGCCTTTGGAACGCAGTTTTAAGCTTTTTAAAATTTCATAGCCGACTTTAACTTCTTCTACCGGGTCAGCGGCTAACGAAATACGAATGGTATCGCCGATACCATCCATTAATAACATCCCCAGACCTACTGAGGACTTTACGGTGCCGCCGCGCAAACCACCGGCCTCGGTAATCCCTAAATGCAGTGGTTGGTCAATCTGTTGGGAGATTTTTCGATAAGCGGCTACGGCCATAAACACATCGGAGGCTTTAACACTAAGCTTAAAGTCCTGAAAATCAAGACTATCTAAAATATCGATATGGCGCATGGCGGATTCAACCAGAGCATCCGGCGTTGGTTCGCCATACTTACGCTGTAATTCTTTTTCCAGAGAACCGGCATTAACCCCTATTCTAATGGGAATATTTTTGTCGCGGGCAGAGTCAATAACTGCACGTACTCTATCTTCGCGACCGATATTGCCCGGGTTAATACGCAGACAATCAACACCGTACTCCGCCACTTTTAACGCAATTTTGTAATCGAAATGAATATCGGCCACTAACGGCACATTGACCTGAGCACGGATTTGCTTAAAGGCTTCTGCGGCTTCCATAGTGGGCACTGAGACACGAACAATATCGGCGCAGGCATCTTCAAGGCGCTTGATTTGCCCTACCGTTGCAGCCACATCACAGGTATCGGTATTGGTCATGCTCTGTACAGAGATTGGCGCATCACCACCCACGGCCACATCCCCCACCATGATCTGGCGGGTTTTTCTTCGTTTAATGGGTGATTCCATCTGCATAGCGTTTTAAACCCTGGCTCTGTTAACTACTCACCTACGAATAGGCGGGCTGAATCTTTTTTGCGGTTAACCACAACAGCTACTGGCTCGCCGTTATAGGTCATAGTGACACCCGGTGCATAACCCAGTAAGACATTAAAGGGGGGTTCACCCGTCAGTTCAAGGCTGCTACCGGCTCTGCGTAAATCGGCGAAAATCATGGTATCACTGCCATCTTTAACTTCTACCCAGCAATCCTCGCTAAAAGTCAGATTTAGGGCAGACTCTGCGACCTGCGATTCTTCAGCCGCCACGTCTGCCACGGGTACTGGCTCGGTAACTTCTACTGGTTCAACGTCTACTTCTGCCTCTACTTGTGCCTCTACTTCTAATGGAGCAACTGCAACGGCCAGCTCAGCCGTCTCATCGGCTACGGGCTCTACTAAAGATGGCTGCTCAGTTTGATCGACAATAGCAATATTTTTATCGACCACCACTTCAGGGGTTTCGGTAACCGTTACGGTCTCTTCTTCACCACCGGAGCCCAACAGCCACAGCAAGCCAATCACCACAACCGTTGCTGCCAAACTCCAATACTGCACGCTACGACCTTTATGCGGCCGCTGGATATGCGCTCGTGGCTTGGCGGTCGGAATGGGGGTTACGTTATCAGGGCGGCTGTCTATATAAGCCTTAATCAACGGCTCAGGGTCCAACTCTAACAGGGTTGCATAGGACTTGAGATAGCCCTTGCAAAAAATCTCGCCATTAAACTGATGGTAGTCGTTAGCTTCCAGGGCTTCAATTTGACGCGGCAGCAGGTGTAATTGCTCTGCCACCTGTCTTGTGGTTAAACCTCGCTGCTCTCTGGCGTTGGTCAACATATTACCGGGGCCAGGAGTGAGAAGTTCGTCGATCATATCTGCTACTTGATCACTCATTGATAAACTGTTCCCTGTATTCCAAATACTCTTTAGAGGTGGGGTATAAATTCTTTAACGCCAGGGAATAGCTGGAGAGAGAGTCATTATCACCAAATTTATCCGCTAGCCGAATACCTAACCATAGTGCTTGCGCTGGCTGCTGCTTAACTTGCGAGCGATAGGCGTCGTAGTAGCTTTGGGATTTAGGAAACTGCTCCAGACGGTAGTAGACATCAGCCAGTTGATATAGCAGCGGCACATTTCTTCGTGCCATTAAGTGAGCGCGGTAAAATGCCTGTTCGGCTTCCTGTATTTTATCTAACTGCATATAGGCGCGGCCCAAATTAATATAGGCCCCTGAGCGCTTATCATACAGGGTATCGGCAACAACCATTTCCAGCTGCTCGGCAGCCTCTTCATAGCGGCGTTGCTGGTAGAGAAAAGCCGCATAGTTATTTCTAACGCGAGAAAAGTCAGAATCCAGTTTGATGGATTTTTTATAGTTTTCTTCAGCAAATTCAAATTCACCGGTATTTTGGAAAACCAGGGCCATGGCTTCGTAAACTTCAGCAGAGCTATCGTCAATTTCAATAGCGGTTCTCAGGTGACGCTTTGCCGCTTCCCAGTTACCACTGCGAATATAGTTTCTTGCCAGTGACACGGAGTATTCCAGCGCTTTCTCTTTATCGGCCTTGGTACCCACACCACCACGTTCGGTAGTAACGCAACCGCTAAAAACCATCGTTATTAGCAAAAGCGGTAATAACCTGCGTGCTATTGTTAAAACCATTAAAACCTTCCTGTTATTCTCTAGGTTAGCGAACATTCAATACTTGAGTATCAGTATAGTTTGCCTTGTGTCTTTCGCTACGTTTGGTGCGGTCGGCGACCTGCCCGACTAATTGCCCGCAAGCGGCATCGATATCATCGCCACGGGTACTGCGGACGGTGGTTACAATATCGGAGTCACTGAGTATCTGCCAAAAACGACTCACGGCATTTTTGCTGGGGCGACGATAGTCCGATAAAGAAAAAGGATTAAACGGAATCAGGTTTATTTTACAGGGAAAATCTTTTAATAAGGCCACTAGTTCACGGGCCTGAGCCGGGCTGTCATTAACACCGGCAATCAAGGTGTACTCTACCGTAGTAACACGGTGAGTATCCGATTGCTTGTCCCAATAGCGGTTACAGGCGGCCAATAATTCGGCAATCGGGTAACGTTTGTTGATAGGGACTAATTCATTACGTAATTCATCGTTGGGCGCATGCAATGAGATCGCCAGAGAAACCTGCGACACATCGCCCAATTTATCCAACGCAGGCACAACACCTGAAGTACTCAAGGTCACCCGACGCTTGGAAATACCATAACCAAAGTCATCGAGCATCACACTCATGGCATCGACAACATTATCAAAATTCAGCAGCGGCTCACCCATTCCCATCATCACCACATTGGTCACCACGTTTTTATCCGTGGAGGGAAAGGCATCATAGGATTTAATCGCCAACCAGATTTGGCCAACGATTTCAGCGGCAGTCAGGTCGCGCTGGAAACCCTGTTTACCGGTAGAACAAAAACTGCAATCCAGACTGCAACCTACCTGAGAAGACACACATAAGGTGCCGCGGTCGCCATCGGGTATCAGTACGGTTTCAACCAAACTGCCTCCGGTAACACGCACAGCCCATTTACGGGTGCCATCCTTGGAGGTTTTTTCGGTAACCACTTCGGGCGGACGAACTTCGGCAAGCTCTTTTAAGCGCTCACGCAGGGCTTTGCTGACATTAGTCATCTCATCAAAGTTATCAACACCGGCATGGTGAATCCACTTTAATACCTGCTTGGCACGGAACGGTTTTTCGCCAATTGAGACAAAAAATGCTTCCATCTTTTCACGCGAAAGCCCCAACAGATTGGTTTTCTCTGTTGGGGCTTTTGGGTTAACTTGCTTTACAGCATCAGTCATTTAGCGTTGTCCGCTTAAAGTGTGTGGCTTAGCCGCGGTCGCAAATATCGCTGGCAGCGAAAAAGTAAGCGATTTCGCGTGCCGCTGATTCTGGCGCGTCAGAGCCGTGTACGGCGTTAGCATCGATAGACTCAGCGAAGTCAGCACGAATAGTACCGGCGTCGGCTTCCTGTGGGTTCGTTGCACCCATCAGTTCGCGGTTTTTAGCAATCGCGTTTTCGCCTTCAAGCACCTGAACCATCACTGGGCCAGAAGTCATAAATTCGATCAGCGCTGGGAAGAAAGGACGACCCTTGTGCTCAGCGTAAAAGCCTTCAGCGCGCTCACGACTCAAACGAACCATTTTAGAAGCAACGATGCTTAAACCATTCTTTTCAAAGCGGCTGTAGATTTCACCGATCACGTTTTTGGCAACTGCATCAGGTTTTACGATAGAAAAAGTACGTTCAATAGCCATGTAGGACTCCGTAGTCATGGTGGCATGCCAGCCTGGTGGCGGACATTAATAAGAAGAAAATCAGGCTTAGGCCTGATACCAAAATTTTGAAGCGCAAATTATACGCGGGTTTTAGGGAAAATAGTATAAATAATCCACACTTAGCGTGATTTTGTAGGGTGAATTATAATCCACCAAATAGCGATGCAGCGGTTGTGGAAGGTGGATTGTAATCCACCCTACAAGGCAGCCTTGGCTATGGCCTGAATCCTGGCCACTATCGCCTTGAGGCCATTACCTCTGGTAGGGCTTAAATGGCGCTCTAAATCCAGCTGTTGGAAGTAGGCATCCATATCAAAAGCGGTGATATCAGCGGCGCTTTTGCCGTTATAGGCCGCCATCACCAACGCCAGCAGGCCCCGGACAATATGGGCATCGCTATCGACGGTAAAGCTCAGCACAGCATCAGCGGGCTGCACATCCAACCAGACATTGCTCTGGCAGCCTTTTACCAGTCTTTCCGGGGTCCTCAGCGCCTCATCCATCGCCGGCAAATCCTTACCGAGGTCGATAATATACTTATAACGCTCCTCCCAATCGTCAAAAAAGGCCAGATCGTCAAGGATTTCATCGGTGGTTGCCAGGCTCATAGGGTTCGTTCACTGCTTGCTTGTGGGAGGCGCATTTTGGAGAAATCTGCTTAGAAAAACAATCCCGCTTCCAGCTGGGCTTCTTCGCTCATCATTTCTCGGGACCAGGGAGGATCAAAAACCAGCTCGACTTTAACGGTTTTGACATTGGGAACCTTGGCAGTGCGATACTCTACATCGCTGACCAGTACCGGACCCATGCCGCAACCGGGGGCGGTTAAGGTCATACTAATACCCACTTCCCCACTATCCTGATTAATATGAACGCTATAAATCAGCCCCAGAGAAACCAGACTGATAGGGATCTCAGGATCAAAAATACTATCTAAGGCTTCCCAGACCTGATCTTCGCTAATTTGGCCACTGCCATCATCGGCAAACTCTAATACGTCAGCTTCCTGACCAATCGCATCGGCATCGGTGCCATCAATACGCAGCATATTACCCTGGAAGGTCACGGTGTAATTACCGCCCAAATCCTGATTGATAGTAACGAACTGCCCTTTTGGGATAATTGCCGGCTCACCAGAGGGGACACGGCGGGCGGGACAGTCACGATGAGTGACTACCATAGATTGCTGCATGGTTAGACTCTTTACTTGATAGAGGGTTAGGCGATGCTAAAGCTTTCGCCACAGCCACACTCAGCCACAACGTTAGGATTATTAAATTTCACCACACTGTTTACGCCTTCATTGACGTAATCAATTTCGGTACCGCGCAAAATGGTAACGGCATCGGGAGCTACTGCCAAAGTGACTTTATCATTGGGGTGTAAAACAACATCATCGGGCTCACTGGCATCAACCAGGTCGAGCACATAGGCATAGCCGGTACAGCCACTTTCTTTAGTGCTTAAACGCACTAGTTTGTCCCCTGCACCATCCAGAGCCCGCTCAAAATGACGTAAGGCGGTTTCTGTCATAGTAACGGCCTCTGCATTCGGGTCAAAATTTGTGACTGACATAACTTCTCCTACTACCTGCTTATACTAAACCAATACCGCTGCACATCATGCCCGTGAAGGCGGAACCTGGAGATCGATGGATTCCCACCTTCGCGAGAATGACGATAACGCTTAGGCTTAGCCCAGCATGGTTTTCACTTTGTTTAAGGCTGCAAATAAAGCATCCACTTCATCCAGCGTATTATAAATTGAGAAGGATGCACGAGCTGTGCCCGGTACACCCAAACGGCCCATCAGTGGCTCTGCACAGTGATGACCGGTACGAATCGCCACGCCCTGCCGGTCTAATAGAAAACCAATATCGGCGGGATGACCTTCATCCATCACAAAACTGAGCACTCCCACTTTATTGGGGGCAGTACCGACAATAGTCAAGCCATCAAAGGCTTCGGCTTGCCGGGTAGCGCTTTCTAGCAGCGCAGCTTCGTGGGTTTGCACTGCGTCCATATCTAATTCAGAAAACCAGCGAATAGCTTCGGCCATACCGATGGCACCAGAGATATTCGGTGTGCCTGCCTCCATTCTATAAGGCAAAACATTCCACGCTGCATCCTGATAACTAACCTCGGAAATCATCTCTCCGCCAGTTTGCCAAACAGGCCATTCGGTCAGTAAGGCTTCTTTACCCCAAAGCACACCAATACCAGTAGGGCCAAATAACTTATGGGCAGAGAAGACATAAAAATCACAACCCAATACCTGCACATCAACAGGCTCGTGGGCAATACCTTGTGCACCGTCAATCAAAACCCATGCATCTACCGCTTTCGCCTGTGCGGTTAAATCGGCAATAGGGTTTAATGTGCCCAATGCATTAGAAACATGGGGAAAGGCTACCAGCTTGGTACGTGTATTTAATAAGGCAGAAAATTGCTCAAGGTCCAGCTCGCCGGTATCTTTAATCGGCACAACAACCAGTTTGGCACCCGAGCGTTTACAGGCTTGTTGCCAAGTGACTAAATTAGCGTGGTGCTCCATCTCGGTGACCAGCACTTCATCATCAGCCGTAAGCAACTGCGCTAAACCGTTAGCCACCACATTGATTGATTCCGTGGTACCACTGGTCCAAATAACTTCATTGCGAGAATAAGCATTAATAAACTCCGCAACGGTATCACGGGCACCTTCATAACGACGGGTTGCTTCATCAGCTAACTGGTGAGCACCGCGGTGAACATTGGAGTTACAGGTACTGTAATAATCTACCAGCGCATCAATGACACACTGAGGCTTTTGCGTAGTCGCCGCATTATCCAAATAGACCAAGGGCTTGCCATCTATCTCACGAGATAAAATAGGAAACTGCTGACGGATAGCCTCCACATCAAAAGCCGATTCCGCTTGTTTGGCTAGACTGCTCATTACTTCACTTCCATATTGGCAAAACGTTGACGCAATTGTGGACGCAACCATTCCGCCAACACCTGATTAGGCATTTGATCGACTAATTCATTAATAAATCCAAAGCTCAACATAATTTGAGCCTGGGCTTTGCTAACACCACGGGACTGTAAATAGTACAGCGCGCCTTTATCAATCTCGGCAATGGTGGCACCGTGGGCGCAACGGACATCATCGGCGTAAATTTCCAATTCTGGTTTGGTATTGATTTCTGCATCCCGGGACATTAGCAAGTTACGGTTGTTCAATTCCGCCAGGGTTTTTTGTGCATCGCGATGTATATGGATACGACCATTAAACACAGCGCGAGAATGATCCGCCACGATACCCCGAACATTTTCCTCCGTCGTACCGTTAGGGACCATATGTTCGATAGTGCTATGTAAATCAAATAGCTCATTACCATCTAATAAGTAAATAGCATTAAGCTTGGCAAAGGCATGTTCGCCAGTGTGATTAACATCCACATCAAGACGAGATAATTCACTACCAAAACCTACCAGCGTACTATTTAACTGAGCCTTAGTGGCCAGGTTGAAGTGGCTGCCGCCAACGCTTAATGCGGCACCGGTTTGCAATGCAAAACGGTAATGCTCAAGGGAGGCCGACTCACCTAAAGTATATTCTGCAAAACCGGTATTAAAACTTTTTTGCTCACCTGAGAAATCTTCCACAACGGTCAGCGAAGATTGATCAGCAATACGCACCAGAACTCGATTATGTGCTTCGCAGCCTTTACTAACACGGTGAACAATTCTGACTACTGGTTCAATGCTAACGCCTTCAGCCACATCAATAATCACACCCGCTGTAGCCAGTACATCATTCACCAAACCAAATAAATGCCTGGCAGGCTTGGCCGCGGTAAAGGTTTCAGCCGCCCATTGCTGTGTTTCTGCTGCGGCGTCTGCCAGAGACACAATACTTAAACCTTCCGGTAGCTGCGATAAGTCAGATTGCAACACACCATCGGTAAAAACCAGCTCAATACTATTAAGACCTTCTATCGTTTCAGCAACCACTAACTCACTATTGGCCGCAGTCGCAAATTCGGCATCCGCCAATACATGCACCGGGGTATATTTCCAGGCTTCTGTTTTGCGGCTTGGCCACTGCGCTTCGCGTAATAGGGCCAGCGAGGCCTGACGCTGCGGTGACAACCAATCGCTTATCTGCTCAGCTCGGCTAACGGCTTTGCCTAACCACTCACTCATGCAGACTGCTCCCGTTGCTCAGTCAACCAGGTATAGCCCTGCTCTTCTAACTCAAGCGCCAAAGAGGCATCGCCACTTTTAACAATTTTGCCATCGGATAAAACATGGACAAAATCCGGTTTAATATAATCGAGTAAGCGCTGGTAGTGCGTTACAACAATAAAGCTGCGATCTGGTGAGCGCTGGCTATTAACACCTTCTGCTACCACTTGCAGGGCATCGATATCCAAACCGGAATCCGATTCATCCAGGATGCATAGCTTGGGCTTTAATAGCAGCATTTGCATAATTTCATTGCGCTTTTTCTCGCCACCGGAGAAACCTTCATTAACACCACGCTTTAAAAACTCCGCGGGCAAATGGACTTGTTTACAGGCTTCGCGGGCCATTTTTAGAAAATCTTTGGAGCTAACCGCTTCTTCACCGCGGGCTTCGCGCTGGGCATCTACAGCGGCCTTTAAAAACTCCAGATTGCTAACACCGGGGATTTCAACCGGGTACTGAAAGGCCAAAAACAAACCCTCACGGGCGCGCTCTTCCGCTTCCATCTCTAGTAATTCAACACCATCCAGTGTTACTGAGCCTTCGTTGACTTCATAGCCTTCACGGCCAGACATCACATAACCCATGGTACTTTTACCGGCACCATTGGGGCCCATAATTGCGTGAACTTCACCAGGCTTAACATCCAGATCAAGACCCTTAAGGATCTGTTTTTCTTCTACACTGGCTTGTAAATTTTTAATTGATAACATGTTTTATCCTACTGAACCTTCCAGGCTTATTTCTAAAAGCTTGCCCGCTTCTACGGCAAACTCCATGGGTAATTCTTTAAACACTTCTTTGCAAAAACCATTAACAATCATGGACACCGCTTTTTCTGGGTCCAGGCCGCGCTGCTGGCATAAAAACATTTGATCGTCTGAGACTTTTGAGGTGGTGGCTTCGTGCTCCACTATGGCAGAAGGGTTTTTGCTTTCTACATAGGGGAAGGTATGGGCGCCACATTGATCGCCAATTAATAACGAATCGCACTGGGTAAAATTACGCGCACCATCGGCACGAGGCCCCATACGGACCAGGCCGCGGTAGCTATTATTACTCCGCCCTGCCGATATCCCTTTGGAGATAATGGTGGATTTGGTGTTTTTACCCATATGAATCATTTTGGTGCCAGTATCCGCTTGCTGCATACCGCGGGTTAATGCCACGGAATAAAACTCACCGATACTGTTATCACCCCGTAAAATACAGCTGGGGTATTTCCAGGTAACGGCAGAGCCGGTTTCAACCTGGGTCCAGGACACTTTGGCACTGGTATGACACACCGCACGCTTGGTAACAAAGTTATAGATACCGCCCTTGCCGTTTTCATCACCCGGGTACCAGTTTTGTACGGTGGAGTATTTAATTTCTGCGTTATCTAAAGCAACCAACTCAACGACCGCTGCGTGTAATTGATTTTCATCACGCTGCGGCGCTGTACAACCTTCAAGATAACTTACATGACTGCCTTCATCGGCAATAATTAAGGTACGCTCAAATTGCCCCGTGTTCATTTCATTAATACGGAAGTAAGTGGATAACTCCATTGGGCAGCGAACACCTTTGGGGATATAGACAAAGGAGCCGTCGGTAAAGACCGCACAGTTTAATGCTGCATAATAATTGTCGCGCTGAGGCACCACACTACCGAGATACTTTTGTACTAACTCAGGGTATTCCTGAATCGCTTCAGAGATTGGGCAAAAGATAACACCGGACTCGGCGAGTTTTTCACGGAAGGTGGTTACTACAGAAACGGAATCGAATACAGCATCAACTGCTACACCCGCCAGCATTTGCTGCTCTAATAATGGGATACCTAATTTGTCATAGGTTGCCAATAATTCAGGATCAACTTCATCCAAAGACTTTGGCTTATCCGCCATACTTTTAGGGGCTGAATAGTAAGAAATATCCTGAAAATTAATTTCCGGATAGTGAACATGGGCCCATTCTGGTTCTTCCATTTCTTGCCAAAGGGCAAAGGCTTTTAGACGCCATTCAAGCATCCACTCCGGTTCATTTTTCATGGCCGATATACGACGAATAACATCCTCGTCTAATCCGGGTTCAAATGTTTCAGACTCGATATCGGACACAAAACCGGCTTCGTATTCCCGGCTGATGGCCTGATTAATTTGTTCTGTCATGGCTAAACTCTCAAAAACTTATCGTTATACGCTCAGGCCGATTGAGCCTGTTGTAGCTGCGTATAAATAGTACGAATATGAGCCACTGCTGCACTCACATTCTCTTCTGTGGTGAAACGGCCTAGTGAAAACCGAATCGAGCTATGGGCGTCTTCATTACTCACCCCCATGGCTGTTAATACATAGGATGGTTCCATACTGGCCGAGGTACAGGCCGAACCGGTTGATACCGCCAACTCTCTGAGTGATAACAATAAGGTTTCACCCTCGACGCCGCTAAAGCAGACATTTAAGTGTCCGGGGCTGACCTGTTCTGTACTGCCGTTTCTTTTGACACCCGGTAAATCGGCAATACCTGACCAAAGCAGGTTGCGTAAACGCTCTATTCTTGGCGCTTCTTCTGCCAAACACTCGGCCGCCAATCTGGAAGCCTCGCCCATACCCACAATTTGATGGGTAGGTAAAGTGCCTGAACGCATACCCCGCTCATGCCCACCACCATGCATTTGCTGGTTAAGTTGAGGCTGGACCGGGCGACGCACATACAGCGCACCAATACCTTTAGGGCCGTAAAATTTGTGCGCACACAAACTCATTAAATCCACCTGCAAAGCTTTAGTATCCACCGGCACTTTGCCGGCAGCTTGTGCCGCATCAACATGTAAAAGCACATGATTGTCACGGCAAATTCTGCCAATCTCCGCAATCGGGTTGATGGCACCGGTTTCGTTATTGATCTGCATAATGCTAACGAGTTTGGTGTCTTCGGTTAGCGCCTGCTTAACTTGCTCTGCACTGATCACGCCATCAGCGTCGGGCGCCAGCCAGGTCACTTTTACGCCTTTTTGCTCTAGCCATTTAGCGGGATCGATTACCGCTTTGTGTTCAATAGTTGAGGTAATTAAATGGCCTTGGTAGTTCTCGGCTTCAAATACACCTTTTAAAGCAAGATTGTTGGATTCTGTTGCGCCACTGGTCCAGGCAATTTCTCTGGGGTCGCTGTGAATTAAGTCCGCAACATGACGCCTTGCTTTTTCAACCTGTTCTTCTGCCTGCCAGCCGTAGATATGCGACCGGGAGGCAGGGTTAGCAAAAATACCCTCGCGGGTTAAACAACCGGCCATTGCTTCTGCCACACTCGGATCAACCGGCGTGGTCGCGGCATAATCAAGATAGATGGGCAGTGGCATAGCTAATCTCTAAACAGTTAAACAACGGATGATAATGGAATGGTTTCAGTGCCTTCCTGGTCGCGACTTTCCTGACGGGCAGCAACATCCTGCACATCGCGGCGAGCCACTAAACTGGCAAGACTGATACCACTTAAAAAACTATGAATCTGGTCACTGAGGTCACACCATAAGTGATGTGTCAGGCATTTTTCACCATCCTGACAATCACCCGCACCACCGCAACCGGTCGCATCGATGCTTTCATTAACAGCATCCACTATCTGGGCGACAAATATTGTCTCACTGACCCGACTCAACAAATAACCGCCACCGGGACCACGCACACTGGTGACTAAATCATTGCGGCGTAATTTGGCAAAGAGCTGCTCTAAGTAGGACAGGGATATGCCCTGACGGTTAGAAATATCCGCCAGACTGATGGGGCCAGCATTGGAATGAATCGCTAAATCCAGCATTGCAGTAACTGCATATCGACCTTTGGTTGTAAGTCGCATAATAGAAATCCGTTAGGTTAATGGATGCCGCAATAGTGCAATAACCAACTAATTTAGTCAACTATAAAACCAACTGGTTTACTAGGTTTTACCTGAGAGGGATTGTGCACGGGGCAATAACCACACAGCGCGTGGGATTATACAGAAATCCTCTTATTCTACAAACGCAGGGTGGATTAAAATCCACCATTAAGCATGCTGGTTTTGGTGGATTTTAATCCACCCTACTGCTTATTTTTTGCCTTGTTTACCCATTGCTGGGTTGAGGTCAGGATGCCACGCATCATCTGTACTTCAAGGTCATCCATACGAGTGCGGCTATAGAGGCGACGCAGGCGAGTCATTAGCTGCTTGGGGGCCTCGGGGTTTAGGAATTCCATATCAATCAGGGTTTCTTCGAGGTGGGTATAGAGACGTTCGACCTCATCAACTCGGGCAAAACGGGTATCCCATTCCTGCATTTCATCGTCACTAAGCTCGCCTTCTAGCTGGCGCATACGCAGCTCGTAGGTAACGACCTGAACCGCCATCCCGAGATTCAGGGAGGTGTAGTCTTCGCTAGCGGGGATATTAACGTGTAAATGACAGGCTTGTAGCTCTTCATTGGTTAAACCGCGGTCTTCACGGCCAAATACCAGAGCTACCGGGTGCTGTGATAACTCAGGATACACCTTATCGGCACAGACCCTGGGGTTAACCAGTGGCCAGGGAATACGGCGACCACGGGCACTGGTACCGACGACCAAACCACAATCCGCCACAGCCTCTTCCAGCGTCTCAACGACGGTGGCATTCTCCAGTAAGTCCACCGCACTGGCGGCGCGCCAACCGGCACGCTCATGAGGGAAATCCTTGGGCTTAACCAGACATAAGTCCTTTAGCCCCATATTTTTCATCGCGCGGGCAACCGCGCCGATATTACCGGGGTGGGAGGTATGTACCAGTACAACACGGGCATTATGGAGTGGATTTGGGGTAGTCACGGCAACCTGCTTTATCATCATCGTTGAAAGGCCGCGGATTTTATCAGAATTTCAGCGCGGTGATAGAGGGAATCGGCCATCGCAACGTATTTAGTGGCAGATCGCTACAATTGCCGTTTCTCGTTTGCCAACTGTGCTGCTATAATCCGCCGCCGTAATGCCCTCCGTATCCATTAACTCTAGGTCTGCCCATGGAACCCATGCTAAATATCGCTTTGCGAGCCGCCCGAAGTGCCGGTGAAATTGTTGCCCGCGCCACCGAACAAATCGATATGCTGGAAGTGAAAGAAAAGAGTGCTAATGATTTTGTCACTGAGGTTGATCAGGCCGCCGAAAAGGAGGTGATCTATCATCTCTCCAAAGCCCACCCTGACCATGCCTTTTTAGGGGAAGAAGGAGGCCTACAGGGTAATGCCAACAGTGACTATCAATGGATTATTGACCCTATTGATGGCACCACCAATTTTGTCCGCGGCATCCCCCATTTTGCGATCTCCATTGCCTGCCTGTACAAAGGCCAGATCGAGCATGCCGTGATCCTTGACCCGATTCGCCGGGAAGAGTTTACCGCCAGCCGTGGTAAAGGCGCGCAGCTGAATGGCCGCCGGATGCGAGTCAGCAGTAACAAGTCTTTAGACGGCACCTTAATTGGCACTGGTATTCCTTTTAAATCCAGAAGCGAGGCCCATATCCCCGCCTATACCCAAAGCCTTGAAGCGGTGGCCAAACAAACCGCCGGTATTCGCCGTGCGGGTGCAGCCTCGCTGGATTTGGCTTATGTGGCAGCGGGCCGTTTGGATGCCTTCTGGGAAATTGGCTTAAATAAGTGGGATATTGCCGCAGGCGTTTTATTGGTGAGAGAATGTGGCGGCTTAGTCTCAGACTTTAATGGCGGCAACGATTTTATGGAGTCGGGTAATATTGTCGCGGGCAACCCAAAATGCTTTAAGGCCCTGCTGCAAACCATCCAACCCCACCTAAAACATATTAAATAAACTGCCCCGCTAACTTTTAGTTATTAAAAAGCACTGGATGGGATAATTACCCTATCTAGTGCTTGAACCTTTGGTTGACTCCTTCTATTTTATCCCCTATTGCCTTAATAAATACGGGACCCTTCCTGCGTGAAAGCCTCTCGCTCACAAACTGCATTATACAATACCAAGGTATTGCTTAAGCGACTGATGTCCTCTCAATGCTCCATTGAGGGTAACTTTGTTCACCCCTGTGTGATCAAAGGCCAGGAAACGCTGGTTCACGCCCATGACCTGGCGCTACGGGATCCGGCTTTTTATCAACAACTGCTAGAGTATGCGAAGGCCAACCACTATGCACTGGTGGCGGATAGACGGACTCAGGATAACCCGGACCAGCAAGGTCGTCGCCGGGCATGGTTGCCGGTTATCGTTTTGTCATTGGGTTTAAATGCTGTAGCAGCCGCAGAAAAGCCCTCCGCCCATGGCGGTTTTAATAATCAGCAAGGCCAGTCAGTATTAAGCTTATTTCATCCGACGGATCATGATGAAGCGGCCCACCTGACAATCGGCGAAACCGCTGACCACTCTTTTGACAATCATTTTGAATATGAGCTTGAGCCCTCTGAAGGCAGTGAAGCCATTGAAAGTATTTTGCTGGATCACTACCAATCTGCCGCCAATGACCCCAGCCATATCCAAGCCGATCTGGTGCAAATTGCCCGTTACTTAAGCCAATACCCTGAAGCCGTTGCACTGATTAGTAGTCTCGCCGATAAGCCCTGGAAATTACGCCACGCCGACGATACCTTCGAAACGGAGGTGCGCGGCAATGCCTTTCAGGTGCAAGCAGTCGACATTCGTTTTGATAGCCGTGCAGCGGCTAAGCTGCGCTCTCATCGCAGCTGTGAAACTCAGGCCAATGCCTGTATCGCCTCCCCCGCCGATGCTCTGCTGCATGAGTTACTGCATGCCCGCAGCGCGCTACTGGAAACCAAAACCTTTATTGCCCAAGGTGGCATGAGCAGTGTGTTATACCCCTATGCCCATGAATATGATGTGATCAAAAAAGAAAATGCATTATATAAAGCAATGAGTATGAAAGACGGTGTGGTCAGGCCACAGCGTCACCGCCATGCTGGGAAACTGGTTGCCAGCTCCTGCTCATTCTGCATCCAGTAGGGTGGATTATAATCCATCTGACAGGGCTACAAGGTGGATTGCAATCCACCCTACAGTAATAAGTGCTTATTAAACTGCTTAAACCGTTGCTTAACATTGCCCATCACTGCCTGCTTATCCTGCAGCGATAAAACCGACCAATCGGTAATTTCTTGCGCACTGCGGTAGCAGCCTTCACAGACATCTTCTTCATTTAATACACACACTGAAATACAAGGTGATTTTACTTCTACTACGTCATCACTCATGATGTTTGCGATTCCTCTTTTAAACCTTTACTAAAACGGCGACCGTTTTCCACATAGTGCTTACCACTCCACTCCAAGCCTGCCTTTTGATCATCGGTGAGTTGTTTTTTAATTTTTGCTGGCGACCCCACCACCATAGAGCCATCAGGGATTTCCATATTTTCTGTGACCAGAGCATTGGCACCTATTAAACAATGCTTGCCTATTTTGGCGCCATTTAATACCACGGCATTAATACCAATCAAGCTATGGTCGCCGATAGAGCAGCCATGCAGCATGGCTTTATGGCCGACGGTAACACCTGTACCAATCGTTATCGGGCAACCTGGGTCGGTATGCAATACGCTACCCTCTTGAATATTGGTTTCATCACCAATGGTGATTAGCTCATTATCCCCGCGGATAACCACGTTAAACCAAATACTGGCATCGTGACCCACACTAACATTGCCAATCACGGTGGCATTATCAGCAACAAATGCATCACCTTTAAAGCTTACCTTTACTCCATCAAGACTGTAGATCACAAAACACCTCGGTTAAATTCTATCTTGGCTAAATTCTATCTTAACTAAACGCTAAAGAGTGGCGTTAAGCGCAGGATTATACACGCAAGTCGATCTCAAATACGGTGGCCATCAAATCAATAATCATCAAAGCCGTCACTCCCATGATGCAGTGCTCCTGATAGTAAAAGTGTGGCACCTGCCTTAAGCCCCCCGATACTCTTGCTCAATCCACTGTACATTGCTTGCATCACTAAAGAAGCTTAGTGGGACTTTATAAATACAGTCCAACTCATCCTGGTTGGGCGTTAATATATAGTCGGCCGGTACTATACCCACAAAGGGCGATACCCGAATTCCCGAACGGGTAATACGCTGGTCCAGAGCACCCAGATATTCAACCTGTTGCGGCTTCAGGGCAACCTCCTCATGGGCTTCTCTTAGCGCCGTTGCCAGCAAGCTTTTATCAGTTGGGTCTTGTTTGCCTCCGGGAAAAGCCGCCTCCCCCGGATGTAATGACAAATGCGCTGCGCGGCGGGTTAAAATAATTTCCGGAATACAGTCCGCAGCCTCTGCATCAGCGGTAATCGCCATCAATACCCCAGCTTCTATATAGTCACCCGCAATAAGCGCCGGCCTGTTCAAGGCCAGCTTTTGCCGGAGTGTTTTGACACTGTTTTTATCCATCAAGCCGCTATACCCTGCCTTTATCTACCGTATTTCTATGGGAATTAATCACAATTCATACCTTAAGTGATTTCCTGAAAGCATCGATAAGCCTCTATTTTTATTCATCTTTTATAAAAAGACATATTCCAGGCGCCATTTCCGCCCGCTAACATCAATATACTAGCCTGATAAATACCGTTACTATGCAAGCAAGTCATTATTTATCAACCACGCCAACCACAAAGGACAATGCAACGCCGTTACACAATAGGTAATAGCGCTATGAGGCAAGTATGAAACAGGAAATGCCCAACTTCGACACGCTGCTAGAGCTGGCTATTAACGACCCGGAACAGCTGGAAGAAATTCGCAATGAACTGGCGTTGACGACGATTAACGCAGCACCTGAAACCATGCGCAAGCGGCTGGAAGGCTTGCAGTTTCAAATTGACTCCACCCGCCATTTAGCAAAAACACCACTGGCCGCCTGTATCCGCTTATCGGAGATGATGCATAACTCACTGGAAGAACTAAGGCAGGCGGTAAAACGTCCCACCCAAACAGCAGCACTGGCCAATCCTGAAAGTAGCATTAACGCTAAAATTCTGGACTTTCCCAGCCCCTAAAAACCCTCTTCGACTCGCCATACATCATAAGCCGGTTCTTCATAGGGGTGAGCTGTTTTTAGAGCATTAACCACCGCTTTTATCAGCTTATCGGCACACACCATTTCTACCCGGTATTCCTCAACACTTTCAAGGGCACCCTGCTCACCAATAAAAGGTTGGCTACCTGGCATTGGCTTAAATTGCCCCCGCCCTAACACCTGCCAACAGCAGCGCTCATAGTCGCCGATCGTGCCAGCACCGGCATTAAATACCGCAGCCTTAACGCTTTCAAGGTGCGATTCAGGCACATAAAAACACAGTTTAAACATAAGTCAGCACCGTAGGGTGGATTGCAATCCACCAACCCCCATTGTAAAAAGTTCTGGTGGATTATAATCCACCCTACAGTGTTGCGGGGTCAAGCGACGGGGTTTTGATCTTCTTCGGCGATACCTTGTGCGGCGTAAAACTCAGCGGCATAATCTGACAAACGGTTTTGCTCAATCGCTTCGCGGATATTTTGCATATGCTGCTGGTAATAACGCAAATTATGAATGGTATTTAAGGTACCACCTAACATCTCTTTGCACTTATCTAAATGGTGCAAATAACTGCGGCTAAAGTTTTTGCAGGTATAACAATCACAATTAGGGTCCAGCGGCTCGTTGCTCTTTTTATGTTTGGCATTGCGTAACTTCACAACCCCTTGCGAGGTAAATAAATGGGCATTGCGGGCATGGCGGGTTGGCATAACACAGTCAAACATATCGACGCCACGCATCACCGCTTCGAGTAAATCTTGCGGTGTACCCACACCCATTAAATAGCGCGGCTTATCTTCGGGCATTTCTGGTGCCACGATATCCAGCACATTCATCATATCGTCTTTAGGCTCACCCACCGATAAGCCGCCGATAGCAAAACCATCAAAATCTATGGCGGCCAAGCCGGCCATGGATTGCTTGCGCAGATCTTCATACATGCCGCCCTGCACAATACCAAATAAGGCTGACGGGTTATCGCCATGGGCATCTTTTGAGCGTTGCGCCCAACGCAGGGATAACTCCATGGAGTCTTTGGCTTCCTGATGAGTGGCAGGGAATGGCGTGCACTCATCAAATATCATCACGATATCTGAGCCTAACTCCCTCTGTACTTGCATCGAGGTTTCAGGGTCGAGAAAAACCTTGGAGCCATCTATTGGCGATTTAAATGAAACCCCCTCTTCTGTAATTTTGCGCAAGGCGCCAAGGCTAAATACCTGAAAGCCGCCAGAGTCGGTTAGGATGGGTTTATCCCAGTGCATAAAATCATGCAGTGTACCGTTATTATCTTCACCATGTTGTTTGACCACGTCTGTGCCCGGTCTTAACCAGAGGTGAAAGGTATTACCAAGAATAATTTCTGCACCGATTTCTTCAATATCACGGGGCAACATCCCTTTTACCGTACCGTAGGTGCCCACCGGCATAAAGGCAGGGGTTTCTATGGTGCCGCGTGGGAACGTAATGCGACCACGGCGAGCCTTGCCATCATTGCCTTCACGCTCAAATTTCATTGCACATTCACGGGTCATTTAATTCTCACTCGTCGTGGTAGAGGGCAATACCAACATGGCATCACCATAACTAAAAAAACGGTACTGCTGAGTTACGGCTTCTTTATAGGCCGCTAACACATTATCTTGGCCAGCAAAGGCGCTCACCAACATAATTAATGTAGATTCCGGCAAATGAAAGTTAGTCACCATGGCATCAACCGATTTAAAGGTATAACCGGGATAAATAAAAATTTCTGAGTCACCACTAAAGGGCTGTAACTCACCACCTTGCGAAGCACTCTCTAAACTTCTAACGGAGGTTGTACCAACGGCAATCACTCGCCCACCATTGGCCCGCGTGGTTTTGACCTGCTCACAGACGTCTGCGGAGACTTCGATATATTCGGCATGCATTTTATGCTCGGTAATATTATCAACCCGAACTGGCTGGAACGTGCCCGCGCCTACATGCAAGGTTACAAAGGTGGTATCTACACCTTTGGCTTGGCACTGGGCAATAAAGTCCTCGGTAAAATGCAAACCGGCTGTTGGTGCTGCTACTGCCCCCTCTCGCTTACCAAAGACTGTTTGATAACGTTCGCGGTCATCCAGTTCATCGGCACGGTCAATATAAGGCGGCAATGGCATATGGCCAATAGCATTCATTACCTCAAGGGCATTGCCTCCTTCAGTAAACAGCAATTCGAATAGCGCCTCCTGCCTGCCTAACACTTCGACTTTGGCCAAGACCTTATCGCTATCTTGATCCGCCACTAAATGCAGCTCGGCACCGGCCTTGGGTGACTTACTGGAACGCATATGAGCCAACACACGGTTTTCATCCAACACTCGCTCAACCAGGATCTCGATACGGCCACCGGTGGACTTTTTACCCCACAGGCGCGCAGGCAGCACCTTGGTGTCATTAAAAACCAGCAAATCCCCCTTATTCAACAGGCTCAGCAAATCAGTAAACTGCTGGTGCTGAATAGCCCCGGCAGCACCATCCAGTACCAATAAACGGCTGGCCGTGCGCTCAGCCATGGGGTAACGGGCGATCAGGGAATCGGGTAAATCGAAGTGGAAATCGGATAATTGCATGAGGTTGTATATAGGCTAACTAATCAGCGCGCAAGGGTATCGCAAAACCTCTGGCCAGACCAGAGGAATGGCTTATTTTTGAACAACTTAGAATAAACGGGAAAGGCTTTGACCTTTATGGCCACATTGCTATAATGCCGCGCTCTAAGTGACCTACCTAGTAAGACTCTGTGCCGGAGTGGTGAAATTGGTAGACACGTCGGATTCAAAATCCGATGCTAGCAATAGCGTGCCGGTTCAAGTCCGGCCTCCGGTACCATTCCCCTCGTAACCCCCTGAAAACCAATATCCCTGACAGCCATCTTCTGTCGGTCATGACCATGAAGCTATCATCATAGCCCGAGATATTTAACTGGGGTGTCACCCATGAATCAGTAGACATCACATCTTTCAAAGGGAAACAACTCAAAGACCGCATAAATCTGCAAAGTCTCAGACTGCCCTCCTCTAGCAATGGCCTCAGCTTACTCTTTTCTGCTCACCAGACCATAACCCCCAAAAAGCACATCACTATTGGTTTCCCATGCCTGGACTTTACACCGGAACAAGAATTAATGGGCTATGCCAACTCCACCCCAATAACATTGTGCTTGCAGACAT
The DNA here is from genome assembly GCF_002117105.1 of Oceanicoccus sagamiensis. Classification (GTDB taxonomy): domain Bacteria; phylum Pseudomonadota; class Gammaproteobacteria; order Pseudomonadales; family Dasaniaceae; genus Oceanicoccus; species Oceanicoccus sagamiensis. The sequence continues at coordinate 4,252,796 of NZ_CP019343.1, forward strand.
TGCATATAATCAGATTAATGATAAAAAGATCGATCAAAGAGTAAAGCTCGAAGTAGTGAAAGAACCATACCAATACACTCGATGCTACTTGAGTCAGGCTTCATCTTTCAGCCATATTTTTACAGAACAGCCAGTAAACATTAATGGTTCAGACCCTGCTTTAAAGTACCTGCCAGACCATCAGGATAGTGACATAAAAACTAGCTTACATGAAAGCAAAGTAACACTAGAAGAACTTAAGCCTACCATTGACCTCCTTAGTCTTAGCATTCATGCATCAGACAGGAACAAGCCTCGGAATGCATAAACTCAAAACAACTTTAAATGAGTGATAAAGGCACTCCTTTTATGATCAAAAAATGATACGATTTACCATCCCTTCTACAAACTTAGTTTGAACAAAGGGATTTATTTCAATAAAAATAATAATCACATTCTATAGACAGGGAGCATCTATGCCGATCAATAAAAATAATACGCTATTAATAGCATGCAACATCTTTTTGATGTCTTTTTCAAAATCAGCTATCTCTGAGGGGAATATTTCAGTAATTCCCTTTGTTGAAGCAGGCTATGATCATTACACACTAGAACTATCAGGTGACATTCCTTTACCTGAAGGGGGGTTTGTAAAAGGTAGTAACGAATATGTTTTTGACTTTCCTACTATCAGAGCTGGGCTCGTTGTATCTTCAGAGAAATGGAGTGGAAATATTTATGTTAGAAAAACCGGCGAAGCAAAAGATATTTTAGATTTTGATGAAGTGCCCGGAGCCCCTATTGTTAACTGGACTGGCGAACGTGATGATTCTGGAGCAACTTTAAGTTATAAATTCGACGCTCCATTCTCTATATTTGCAGGTTATCGAGAAGCATCCACAACAGGGACAGGGTCATTTAATTCTGCATATGATTTTACTAATGACGGGTATTTTTTAGGCCTTGATTACATGATGAGTATTACTGACTCTGGCGGCTTAACATTATCCTATGCTTATACATGGTTAGATGTTGAACTAAGCCAGAAGGTAGCATTTTTCACTTTACCGAACCTTTTTGGTGATGGAGATGGCATAAAATTGAGTGTTGTATGGAGTGATTTATTAAGTGAAAGGTGGGGCTACACCATACGCATGGAGTATTTCGACTATGAATTTGACCTTGACCCCAAAAATGATTCAGAAGGTGGCGCCGTAACAATGACCGAGACTGAGACAATGTATAACCTAGGCTTATTTTATGTCTTTTAAAATGCCACGATACAATGAATCGAACTTATCACTTTCCAGGGTCCGTTAAGTTTCTATAGGCCATTACCGGTCAGAAGCTGACATTCCACCTATCTACCCGAACGAGAAGCGAAGCGATCAAAGTAAGCCTTGGCTTATTTTGATCAACTCCGGCCGAACTCTCAGCATCCACCCATCTCTAACCAAAAATAAAAGCAAAATACGTCTCCAATTTATTGGGATGTTCATACTCCACCAAATAATTAAACGTACAATCCACCGTCCGCTGCGAAAACTCTTCATCAGACTCACCGCAAAATCGCTCAAAATACCAGCTATCGCCATTGGGCTGTAACTCGCCATCCGATAACTGGTACATATCCCCACCAATAATCACTGCCCCTTCCAGCTTGAGTTGATGCAATGCTTTTAGCGCCTGATATTTGCTAAGCGCCCAACTTTTTTCACCAAGCCGGTTGAGGGGGACACCACAAGACACTATAGCGGTAATTATTGCTTTTTTTGCCATAAACAATCATTCCTTACTTGAATAGATAGACCTTGGACTGAGATAACCCTTTGGGGTTAACGCCACGAGACTGCCTCACCAAACAGGGATAACATCAACAGACGGAAAGAGGACTTACTCTATAAGAAATAGATTGGCTTGATATTTTAAACCTTAAACCCTGCACCCTTTAAAAAACAACAACAGCAAACCTATACTGTTATTTTCCCTGCTACCCTATACAAAAAATATTTAACACCGCACCGAAAGATACATAATCACTTCATTATTTCCAAGCCTTCTTTGATTATTTTCGGCAGACAGTCTTGTTATTAAAAATAATAAATTAACATTTTTCACAAAAAAAATTTACATAAATAACAGCACAATATTTTTGCCTGCCTGCCTCGCTGACACTGACTGTCATACACTTGCCTATATCAGTACCTCGAAAATCTGAGTAGCCAGATGCAGATAACAGACCTTCATCGTAACCCCTCCCAATGGCCTACCTACCCAATACGGACTGGGTATGGCCTTATTCTTATCCCCTAACGAACTCACTAATCCTTAGCACCTTTTCTTTAAGCCCTTGTAATCCCTGCCTCGGGAGCAACAAACCAACCACAATCGGTAACGGACTATCATTTTATAGCCTGTTTGTTAGAATCAGCTCTATTCTCACACTCAGACGGCCTGTTAGAGCGCCCTGTTTATTGCTTATACCGCTATGTCGACCATTGTATCTATCAGCAACGCCAACAAATCCAGAGAGTCTCAAGAGACTCGGCAGAAAATTGTGGCCGCCGTTATTCAACTTATTACTGATGGGGGACTGGAAGCCGCCAGCCCACAACGGATTTCCAAGCTTGCTGGCGTCTCCCTTGGTGCAGTGCAAAACTTTGGCAACCGCACCCAGTTACTGGATGCGGTTTTTCTGTACGGCCATGAAAAGTACCTGAGCCTGGTGGATCACGAAGAGCTGCTACAAGGCACTTTGCATGAACGGGTTCAGCTTTATGTCACTATGTCCTGGCAACACTACCAGAGTGATTTGTACTTAGCGGTACTCGAAATATTATTAGCTACCCGCAGCAGCCGTGATGCCTCTACTTATTTACAACTGGCACCTGAACTTGGCGAGCATCACCGCGCTCAGGTACGGAAGATATTTCCTGAGTGTTCGCTGGATGACCGTAACCTGATGGAGGTGATGAGGTCTACACATCTGTTTTTGACGGGATTGGCTATCGACAAGTTATTAGAGCCAGACCTACCTAATCTCGGGGGTTACCTGCGAAGGGTTGTCGCTTCTATGAAGGGGATGATCCAGGATCAAGACTCATAAAATGGCACTATAGGCTAGTAATCTCCCAACAGAAATAGTGGTTAAAGTGCCGAAACAATTTGTTTAGCCCTCTTCACATCCCGAATTATACTTGGCATTATTGCAAGCCGCAGCTGGGAGTCTATCTTCAGCTTTGCCCAACTAATAACCTATAACTCATGATGGCGGTAAAAATGACAGAAGATGAAAATATTAAGTTTGCCAAATACACTAAAATTGGATGGACACTCTACTATCTGGCCGCCTTTGTATTAATCGTTATATTGGTCACTGTAGTCGCTCAGGATAACGAAGAGAGGCTGTTCTATTCTTTAATGACTGCCGCCTGCTCCTATGTATTCAGACCTACAGAGAAGTTTTTTAATAAACAGGTGATGCGCTTTATCGATACCAAAGAGTAGCTCCCGCCCTGTATTAGCGTCTGGTTTCGGCTCCTTCGGGAGCCGTTTCTGTATACGACTAGCCGAGTGTCGAAAAGACTTACAGCAAAAACCCCCTTTAAAGCCCGTTTTACAAGAATTCCTTTACACTTTTTCCTGTACCACCTTATTCGTAACACTAAAAATCCTTTTAAATCAATAGCTTAAAATTTGGCATATTTTATGCATTCCATTTAACTATTGAGCAGCCAAACCTTATCGGCATGGCGAAACACCACCAAGATTACTGAGATATCTAAAAGGAAATTAAGTAATGAGCCAGTTAACTATTACATCATCCATCACAGCGACCCTTGCAGGCCTGGTATTAGCAGCATCAGCCAATGCAAACCTGATCGTTAACGGCGGCTTTGAAGAAGCCCCTACAGGTAGCCCCATCGGTGGCGGCAGCGGCTGGAATTACTATGACGCTGATGATATCAATGGCTGGGATGGCGACAATCTGGAGCTCTGGATTGGTCGTAACCCTGACGCCTATGAAGGCGATTACCATGCCGAGCTTAATGCCCACGGCCAGAATGGCGAGAACTGGGTGATCTCACAAACGTTTGATACTGTCATTGGCCAAACCTATGATCTGTTTTTTGCCTACAGTGCAAGACGTGGTGATGCCGATTCCAGCAGCGAAGTGTTTGAAGTGGAAGTCAATGGCACCATAGCTGGCACCACCGATGACTTCTCTTATACGATTGAAGACCACACTAAAAATACCTGGATTGAGTTCAGCGAAAGCTTTGTTGCAACCAGCACATCTTCAACCCTGTCTTTTGCTTCGATTGTGCCTTACTCCGCCACCGTCGGTAACTTCCTGGATGCCGTTAGCGTCACCGCTGACACAACTCCAACAGGACAAAGCATTCCAGAGCCTGGCTCATTGGCTTTATTGGCTCTTGGCCTGGCAGGCTTAAGACTCAGCAGAAAAAAAGCCAAGTAAGACCTTAGCTACCCCCAATAGATCAAGGCGCTAGCGCGCTATTTATTAGCCCGCTAGCCGCCTTAACTCCGTATTGTTCCTTATATAAGTCCCAACCATCGAAAGCTATAATCTACTGACTTAATTATCTGTAGGTTCCCTGTGCGACCATTCTTAATCTCGGTTATTTTATTGTTATTGGCTCTGCCCACCTCTGCTCAGCCACCAAGTCCTTGTCCGTCTAAAACACACTATTCTTTTGGCATGGTTCCGGTTGCCGCTGCCAATTTATTCGCTATTTGGTCAGGTAAAATTAATCGGGAGCTGAGCAAACAATCTTGCTATAAATTTGATTTTCACAGCGCTGCTAATTTTAAACAGTTTATTGATAAGGCCCATAACAAGACCTTTGATATGGTGGCTGTTCCTGCGCATTTAGCCAGTTATTTAATCAACAAAGAAGGCTATCAACCGATGGCATTCTTAGTCTGGGAATCCCGCTATTTATATATCACCAAAACAAACTCAAGCTTATTAACACTGCAACAGTTTGACGGTATTACATTGGCACTACCTGACCCATTAACTGAAACCAGTATTCTTGCTAAAGCTGAGCTAGAGGCTATAAATCAATCAGCCCAGTACCAGCATTACCAAAATTACAATCAGGTACTGCATGCCCTAATGGAGTCATCGGTGGATGCAGCGGTAATGATTTCTCCGTTTTATAACGGCTATAAAGCCAGGCCGCATTTTAATAACAGCACTCAGGTTATCCACTCTGCGGCCTTCCCTTCTCACGGTATGTTATTGGCCACAGAGAATATCGGCAAACAACAGCGTGAAGAGCTATTTAACACACTGGCATCACTTGAATCAGGCTCTGGTTTTTTATGGGAGTCGTTTGCACCGATTTCTTCTCTGCAACTTGAAACCTTACATAAAAATCAAGCGCCTTCAGTGGCTACCTTAGAACAACTGCTTAGCACTCAATAATATTTACCGGCACTTCAATCACATTGAGCGCCAAACCTCCCCGGGAGGTCTCTTTGTATTTTTCCTGCATATCTTTACCGGTATCACGCATGGTTTTAATCACCTTATCCAATGACACAAAGTGAGAGCCATCGCCACGTAACGCCATTCTAGAGGCATGAATAGCCTTGACCGATGCCATTGCATTGCGCTCTATACAGGGTACTTGTACTAAGCCACCTACGGGATCGCAGGTTAAACCAAGGTTGTGCTCCATAGCGATTTCTGCAGCATTTTCTACCTGTGCAGGCGTACCACCCAAAACCTCGGTTAGCGCACCCGCAGCCATCGAACAGGCCGAGCCCACCTCTCCCTGACACCCTACCTCTGCACCACTGATTGAAGCATTTTTTTTGTAGAGAATGCCGATAGCGGCGGCGGTCAGTAAAAATTGATCGACCCCTTGCTGAGTCGCACCGGGGACAAAGCGTTGGTAGTAATGCAGCACTGCTGGAATAATACCTGCGGCGCCATTGGTGGGTGCTGTCACCACCCGGCCACCCGCTGCATTTTCTTCATTAACTGCCAGTGCATATAAGCTAACCCAATCGATCACTGATAAGGGGTCCGATAAAGCCGCTTCCGGTCTGGTCAGTAATTGCTGGTATAGCTCGCTGGCGCGACGCTTTACTTTTAAACCACCTGGCAAGATACCCTCGTTATGGATTCCATGATTAACGCACTCTTGCATCACCTGCCATAGTCGTTGCAAGCCCGCTTTTGTTGCCTGCTCAGGCCGCCAGGCTTGCTCATTGGCTAGCATCACTTCAGAGATGCTCAGTTGCTGCTGTTCGCAATGGGCCAGCAGTTCAGCGCCGGTATTAAATGGATAGCTTAGCTGCCGCTTATCTTCTTTAAGAGGCTGCTCCGAGGACGCTTTATCATCAATAACAAAGCCGCCGCCTACGGAATAATACGTTTTACTGAGCAGCACATTGCCCTGTTTATCGTAAGCCACAAAGCGCATACCATTAGGGTGGTAAGGCAGTGATTCACGGCGATGCAATTGCAGGTCATCGCGGAATGAAAAGGCAATGCGATGCAGGCCGAGTAAATTCAACATGCCCTCATTGCGAATAGCCATAATGCGCTCTTCGATATTGGCGACAATAACGGTTTCAGGGTCACTGCCTTCAAGGCCCAGTAAAACAGCCTTTGGGGTGCCGTGGCCGTGACCGGTGGCACCGAGGGAGCCATACATAGAAGCCCGGACACGATTGGTCTCTGTTAATATATTGTCTGCCTGTAACGCCAGAGAAAATGCTTTTGCGGCGCACATCGGCCCTACCGTATGAGAGCTTGATGGACCAATTCCCACTTTAAACAGGTCAAAGGTGCTGATTGTCATAGCATAAGCCTATACCAAAGCCAAAAAAACGCCGGGGTAAATAATACCCCAAACGAATTTACAAAATAGACTGGGTGGATGAAATAGAAAACCGCATTAGTTACAGGCGGCCAATTTGGGCTTTCTTTGCTTTCTGTTTTTTTTCTTTTTCACTGGCACTTTCATAATGGATTTATCTTCCATAATATCGGCCAGCATATTCGACATTTCTTCATAGCTGATTTTTTCATCGGCACCCAATAAAGCTTCATAATGCTGATTTACCTGCCGCCGGTAGGTGGTAGGCGTTACCCCGGCCCAACGACGAAAAGAACGGGTAAAATCACTGAGCTCAACAAAACCCATTTTCTCTGCAACCTTACTCACCGGCATTTCGGGCTGTCTTAAATACCCTTTGGCAAGCTCCAGGCAAACCCCAGAACGAATCGCCTGGAAGGTTACCCGCTCCTCACGTAGGCGCTGTGCCAAATTGCGCGGCAGCAGATCCAGCTGATCAGCTACCTCTTTGGCTGTCAGTATAGAACAGCCATCACTGTGGGCATCGAATAACATTTTTTGCACTTTGCCCGAGATACTATGATCGCCCCCTGCCACACCAAACCAGTTTGGAAATTTATAGAGAAAGTGACCACGGGACCACTCTATTTGGCTGCGCACAATGGGCAGCCTTAAATCTTTAAGGCGAAAGGTGATGCTATCCATGGGCTGGTCAAAATTCACTTGATGCCGAAACATTTCTTCGTAATTAAGCCCTCGCACCGAGGTTTTAGCTGAACAGGACACCCTGGTAATGGTTGGCTTCCTGCCGATTAACCAGCATAGAAACTTATAGGTCCAGCACATTCTAAACCAGTAGAGTAAGCGACTATCGACACCGGGCGTTAATCCGCTAAATTTAAAACTGAGTGTGGCCTCTCGATCCTTTTTATCCAATACCAAATCAAGATGCTCATCGCTGCGTACCGCATTGTAAAAGTTGGCCATTTGACGCATAGCAGCGCCCAGGGTTTTCTCATTAATGGCAATACTGCCAGCGATACTATCCATCTCCAGCTTGCCCGGCACCTGTAAAAACCCCAGGTAATGATCGTTCATCAGGTTGCGTAAAACCAATATCAACCGCTGCAGCTCTTCACCACTAAGCGGTACTACCGTACTGGTATAGGCTTCAAAAGGGATATCGGCACTTTCGAGAATATTCTTGGGGTCGTAACCTTTGAGCACAGCGCCCTGCATTAATCCTTCAACATAGCTTTTATCTTCCACCAAATGGTTTTGCTCTTCCTTGTTCTTGTTAGTGAACATACAAACCTCGCAAATGTGATTGTTTCTCGGTTATGTACACTAAGACACTTTAAAGGACGTTTTCCCCACCTCAAATTACAGATTTTTTTAACAAATTTGACATTTTTTTCGGTATGGAGCTCTAAATCTCCTGTATCCAAGATTTTAAAACCGAAGAAATAACAGATTTACTTAGCCGCTCAGAGGGATTCGGGGGCACAAAAAAGGAAACCAGTGAGAGCAATATAAGCGAGAGAGCGCCAAGAGAGATAATTAGTAGTTATCAGGTACCACGCCGACCTTGTCTTTATAGAAGGCCTGGATCGCTTCGAGGTCAGCCTCGATATCGCCAGTGGGGTTAAACACCGGACCAAAACCCAGCGACTTACTGGAACTGTCTATATAACCCAGAACCAGAGGTACTTTAGCGGCAACGGCAATATGGTAGAAACCCGTTTTCCAGCGCTGGGTTTTACTGCGGGTGCCCTCAGGCGGGATAATTACGCAAAGCTCATCAACACTGCTGTAATAGTCAGACATTTGTTCAACCACATTGTGAGCTTTGCTGCGATCAATAGGAATCCCCCCCAGCCAGACCATCAGGCGGCGCACGGGAATGGGGAATAAAGTATGCTTGCCCATCCAGTGGGCATTAAAACCTAATTTGAAAGCCAATAGCACAAACAGAACAAAATCCCAGTTGCTGGTATGAGGGGCAGCAACCACCACATATTTGGGAATAGTAGGTTTTTCACCGACTGTTCGCCAGCCCACCAATGTTAATAGCAGGACGGATAAATAACGACAAAGCGTGCTGATGACCGGGGTCACAAACAAGGTCGATTTTAATTCGGTGATATTGGATGCCATATAACATCTACAGGATAGCGATAACGCGGTGATTATAGCAGGCTTTTGCCGGCTATCGGGTGGGCACTAATCATCATAACCGGGCACATCACCTTTGGCGGTGGCTTCTGCTGTGGCGAAGACATCTGACATACTGAGCATGCCGGCATTCCAGGTGGCCATATAGTTCAGACTATCTTGTACCGAGTGATCGCGACTATAGAGCAACATCTCTTTAGTCCCCCGAACAGCCAAGGGCGATTTGGCGGCAATATTGCTGGCGATTTCGGTAACAGCGGCCAGCATCTGTTCGCGGTCCTGATACACCTGGTTAACCAACCCTAATGATAAGGCCTCGTCAGCTGCCACGGTGCGGCCGGTGTATGCCAATTCACGCATCTGGCCATCACCAATAATATAGGGCAGTCGCTGCAAGGTACCCACATCCGCGGTCATACCAATATCAATTTCCTTGATAGAGAAGTAGGCATCGGCAGTGCAATAGCGCATGTCACAGCAGGCAATCATATCAATACCACCGCCAATACAGGTGTAATGAATAGCGGCCAGCACTGGCTTTCTGCACTGCTCTATCGCACTAAGATTACCCTGCAAACTGAGAATCTTTTGCCGCAACATTTCAGCTCTGCGGGCAGCCTCGGCAGCATCGGTATTGGCCAAATCGCCAAACATCGCCAAATCAATACCAGCACAAAAGTGCTTGCCTTCACCATAGAGAATCACCACCCGCACTTCCGGCTCGCTATCCAGCCATTTAAAACAAACTTCCAGCTCATCCCACATAGCCGCATTCATAGAATTGGCTTTGCCGGGGCGGTTTAAGGCAACTTTGGCAATATGATTGGTCACGTCAATCGATAGGGTGCTTAGTTCAGGTACTCTCATAGATACACTCATAGATACACTCATAAATACCGTTTGTTTTATTGGGCAGGAGCCGTCCAATCCTGACGGAAATCATCAAGGGCTAATTCGCGCAAAGGCTTGTAGTTACCATCGACACTACCCAAATATAAAAAGCCCACGATCTCTTCGTTAGGCTGTAAACCCAGACCCTGCATCACCGTCGCATCAAAGGCATTACTTCCGGTGCGCCACACACCGGCAAAGCCTTGAGCATGGGCAGCCAGTAACAGGCCATGGGCAGCGCAGCCGGCGGAAATCACCTGCTCGACTGCCGGCACTTTGGGATGCTCTTTGATGGTGGCAATCACGGTAATAATTAAGGGGGCTCTTAAGGGCTTGGCAGCCAATTTGTCGATGTCCTCTGGGGTCATCGCAGGCTCACCCGCCTGCTGGCGACGCTGCTGGGTTGCCTTGATAAACAACTGACCCAACTGATGGCGACCGTCACCACGGATGGTTAAAAAGCGCCAGGGGCGAAGCCAGGCGTGATCCGGCGCTCTAAAGGCAGCTTTGAACATCGCATCAAGGGCTTCACCTTCAGGGGCTGGCTCACAGAGTTTAGGCGCCGAGTTACGGCTGTGTAGTAATGTTAAAGCATCCATAAAGTGGGTACTGGCTTTGCAGTTATTTGATGGCGAATAGTAGTGACTATACCCCCCGCAATCAAGGTATTAGGGGCAGCAAATAGGTACATTTCCTCATTGTAGGCCCACTCAGGAGAATTAAGCTGGGCGGGTTGAGATTCATTGACTAAACTGTGGTAATAGATTGAATTTATTAGATAAGTTGGTCATAGGTTAAGATCACACTCCCGACGGAAGCAAGAACCCACTGTGAAGAAGACTATTGTAAGGCCTGGCCGTACCATCCAGGAAAACGTCAAAACCCCCATGCCGGTTTCAGGGCTTAAGGTGGGCATGTACGTATGCGAGCTGGACCGGCCCTGGTTGGAGACACCGTTTATTTTGCAGGGTTTTAAAATCACCAGCATAGAAGAAATTGACACCATTGCAGAACACTGTGAATTTGTTTATATCGAAGGTAGCGAAGATGCCTGGCTGGACGCGGAAGAACGCAGCGCCGCCACTACCCCTAAAGCCAAAGTCAAAACCTACACCAATAGCGCCACCAATAAACAGGAGTTTTCCAAGGCCTCTTCTATCCATGAAACAGCCAGAGGCCTGACCCGCTCTTTTATGGATGATGTGCGCCTTGGTCAGGGTATTAATATTCAGGAAGTGAAAGCCAGCGTCTCCGATTGCGTATCGAGTATTTTACGCAACCCCGACGCAATGATGTGGATGTCTAAAATCCGCAAAAAAGATGAATACACATCTGAGCACTCGCTCAATGTTGGCTTGCTCGCCATTACCTTTGGCCGCCATTTGGGCGCCAGCGAAGAAGATTTAAATAAATTGGGCCTCGCAGGTATGCTGCATGACGTGGGCAAGATGCGTACCCCTAATGACATTCTGAATAAGGAAGGACAGCTCTCGGCGGAAGAATTCAACGTTATTAAAGACCATGCGGTGCACGGGCGCGATATTTTAATGGCCCATAAAAATGTATATCACGGCGCCGTGGATGTTGCCTATAGCCACCATGAAGCTCTCGACGGCACGGGTTATCCCCGTAAGATTAAAGCCTCCGGTATCACCGACTTTACCCGTATTATTACTCTCTGCGATGTTTACGATGCGATTACCAGTGACCGTATTTATAAGCAGGGGCGCTCTTCCCTCGATGCTTTGAAAATCATGTACCAAAATAAAGGCACCAAGTTTGACCATAAATTGGTGGGGGAATTTATTAGCTGTATAGGGCTTTATCCACCGGGCAGTATTGTGGAATTAAAAAATGGTCAGGTAGGTATTGTGATCAGTACCAATTATCGCCATCGCCATTTACCCAAAGTGTTATTGCTACGCGATGAAAATAAAATGCCCAAGCCCGAATCCGTACTAGACCTGGAGCGCTATGCCAAATCTCAGGACCAGAGCGTTATGATCAAAACGGTTATACCTAACGGTTCTCACGGTATTCGTATTGAGAGTTATATCCAGAAGGGTTTGACAATCGATTAGAGCTTATTCCAGGTTTGGGTCTGTCAAACCACCCGCCACAGCAGCAACCATATCTATCACTTTTTCAAACTTATACTCAAAATAGCTGTATAAAGGAAAACCTTGCAGTTTTTTCTCCAGTACTTGCTCACTTTCAACATCAAATACTATCCAGTAATGCCGGTGGTTTTCTGTGACATAAAACTGGCTAATAACACCGCTGGCCATAAGCGATTGAGTGTATTCGTTTTCTGCTTTGCCCCTCTTCATATACACATCATGGGGAACCGGTTTTAAGGTCATAGTAACGATAAACATAGCGCTTATTTTCCCAGTAATATATTCATAAAGCCCTGATCTTGCGGATTGGTTTCTACCATATCCACCCACTCCCTAAGCTGCTGCTCAGTGCAATCTACTAAGTCATGGCCAATATGATCAATAATTTTTATCGGCAAATCCAGAGTGCTTAGCATATCAACTAACTGGTGGGCGCTTGAACCCGACTGCCGCAAACCATAGGGCCAGAACTCAATAATCATAGACAGTTTAACGCCACTATTTTTTAACAAAGGTAATAAACCGGCAATCACTTCTGACTCTGCTCCCTGAGTATCAATTTTTAATAGATCAATGTGTTGAATCTTTGCCTGTAAATAATTGGCGCCGTTAATTAGCCGAATAGACCGTGAGGCTCGCCCCTCCCCCGCGTCATAAATTTGGTGGTCACCAAAATTACTGCAACTTAAAAATAATCTGCCGTCACTATCCTTAGCTGACAAACCGGCATTGACGGCATCAACATCAGTAAACTGGTTATGCTGGAGATTTTTTTGTAGTAGTTGGTAATTGTCCGGATCAGGCTCAAAGGCGGCAATAAATCCTGTTCCTGCTAATTGGTCGGCAGCGATGACACTGTAATAACCAATATTGGCACCGACATCAATGACATTAATACCCGGCTTTAAACGCTCTATAAATAATTGGGTTTCATAGCTTTCCCAAATACCCTGCTCGGCAATCCCTTTGGAAACATGCTGGTCACGTTGATCGTGTACCCAGAGGCTAACCGTTTGATGAAGGCTGGGGATATTTAAAGGATAAGGAGAGGTCGTACTTTGACTCTGTAAAGTCACTATTGGCTGTACCTTATGTATGATGAATAGTCGGCTTATGATGAATAGTCAGCGGCGTATTTGGCAATCCATTCAGCGGCGGCCTGATCCCCATCCAGCAGACGCCCTTCTCGCTCGTAAACTAAATTTTTATACTGCTCTATTTGGCAGACCTGTTGCACCATGCGCGATTTAAACGCTTCTTCATTATTGGTAAAACGCACACCGACTTCGTAGCTTTCGCCCTTTTCACGGCACCAGACGACTTCGCCTGAACCCTGGTATACCGGTGATACCGAATCAATCTGGATATCAACGATGGAGCCGACAGCCACTTTACAATCGACCTCACAGGAAAGACCGCCCTGACTAACCGTGGTCATACTACAGGCCGGGTTAGCCGTTTGCGGAAGCACGGTGACTTTCACATCGATAGGAATATCTGTTGGGTGTCGAGCAAATCGTCGCATAACGGCTGCCTACTCCGTTTAACCAAATATCCATTGATAGTGTGCCGATCTCCCTGATCGCCTGATTAACTATGCTCCAGTATAACGAAATCCACCCCGCTGCAAAGACCAAAATGCGATTTAAAGCAGCTCCGCATAGGGCGATGTGACATCCAACTCAATATCAAACTCGTAGCCAGGCACTTTGATTTTACTGCTAGAGAAGTCGATATCCTCACCACCCAACACATTGTGATCAAATTTGTAGATCGGTAATGCATCGCCCTTCATAGCAGACTCATCGTAGGCCGCAGCCTGCTCCAGAGCAGCTTCATTACGGGTTTTATAGGCGGTCATGGCCTCTTCACCGTATTTATTACTCAGCATGGTTTCAACAATATGGGGGGCTATCACCGTCGCTGATGCATTATTTCCACCAAAGCCTTTAGCGTTAAGAATAGCACTATCAATATTGCGAGGGCCGACATCAATATGGGCACTACCCAGTTGCAGATTGCTTTGGTAAACATCTTCAGCCACATGATCAATGGTGCCAATACCCGGAATTATGCCATCGTTCCAAACACCTAGCGTGGCCATAATCTGGTCACCCGGCGATGAACCCAAGGAATGACCTACATAGGCTTTAATGGCCGCTACCGGCCAGTTTTCAATACCAAACACCTTGGCGGTTTCATTGAGAATATGCGACTCGGACACTCGGTTTTGTGGGGTACTGGTGCCATGGGCCTGAACAAAGGAGCGCTGCCTAACAGACTCATCACCCAGCAAAGCACGAGCCGAAGCTACAGCTTTGGCCATGGTGATATAGTTGCCTACGCCAGGGGAAGAAATCGACTTTTTATGGCCATCGGCATTAACAAACACATCCGTTACTGCGCCATGAATAGTGGCACCCAACTCCATTGCCAACTCATCATCCATCAGCACAATATATTGCGATGACTCGGCAATGGTAAAGCCACAGTTGCTACTAAAAGGTCTGGCAGCGCGGCGATGATCCGGGCTGTTTAAACCCAGTTTTGCATCTAACTCTAACAGTGCCTGGTCCGTTGCCAATGCCCCCATCGCGGCATAGCCTTCCATTACATCAGATTCAACCGGTGCTTCACTGCTGCCAATAACCACTACCCGTGCAACACCATTTTTGATATCGCTAACAGCGGCGCGCAGGTTATAAAGAAAAGAGGCACAAGCACCCACATAGGTGCCGGTATTACCCATACTGCCGAGCACATAGGCATTAATAAAGTCCGCTGACATTTCCGCCAAACCAAAGGGGCAATGTTTGGAGGTGGTGCGTTTATCGTTATAGCGGGCGCCTAACATACCACCATGGCCGTGCTGGTCCAGCTGCCCCATGGCAGAACCGGCATACACACTGATTTGATCTGGAGAAACATGCTGGCAAACTACATCCCAATCGATACCCATGGATTGCACGGCATCGGACGCGCCATACACAGCCATTTGCAAACCACGGGGATGGCTGCGGGCCGGGTATAAACTGCCGGGATCAAAACCACTGGGCAATTGGCCAGCAGCCTGCACTGTAATACCGCGCTTAGTGGGGAACATAAACTCGGTTTCGCCCTGGATATCCACCTTGACCATTTTGTCTTCGATAGCAGTCACCTGCCAATTGTCGGGGATATGCTGGGGTAAATTACGGGCTTTGGTAATAAAACTGGCGGAATCATCACCGGAGACACTGACGGGCATACGTTTATTAATACGGATACCATCCACCTGAAAGCGTTCATCTTCAATCTTGCGGATCAGGGTATGGTCACGGATAAACTGTTTTTGCTGCTCAGTACCCTCAAATTCCAGCTTCATTAAACTCGCCAGGCTGCGGTAGGTCTGATCAGCCTTATCCTGAGACAAAGCATCCAATATCAAGCGGCGGTAACCGTGGTTAAAAGAACTTCTACCGGCGGTGTTTATCCCGCCATAACCGGTAATTACTGGAATTCGAGCCATTTTATATCCTGTCTGGGTAATACGTCGTCGTTATAAGTAATGTAGCAATTGCAGAACATTTTACTTGGAAAACGGCTATTAAAATAAAACTAAAAGGACATATAATAGAGCTTTTACGCCAATCACCGATTGAGGCATCTATCTGTGCAACATATCACCATTCTGGCCCCGCCCACCTGCCTGGCTACCAGTATTAGCCTGCCACTGGAAATCCTTAATGCGGCCAATGAGCAGGTACGTACCCGCAACCGTAAACAACCCCGCCTACAGATAGAGATCGTTAGCCAGCAACTGGGGCCGGTAGTCACCGCCGGTGGCTTAAGTATTGTGGCCACGGCAACACCGGATATGATCGAACAGACAGATCTGGTGATTATCCCCTCGCTATGGCGTAATCCGGTCAATAATTTGAAAAAACACCGCTGGATTATTCCCTGGTTACAGCGCCAGGCGAAACAGCAAAGTTTAATTTGCGCGGTGGGTACCAGCAGTTATTTTCTGGCTGAGGCTGGCTTGTTAGATAATCAACCCGCCACGACCCACTGGTATTACTGTGACCAATTTGCGCAGCGCTACCCACAGGTAGAGCTTAAGCGTCAATACTTAATTACCCAGGCCGACAGGATCTATTGTGTGGGTAGCGTTAACTCGATTGCCGATTTAATGGTGCACTTTATCCAGCAGCGTTATGGCCAGGCAATTGCTCGACAAGTTGAAGGCCAATTCTCGCCGGAAATTCGTCGCCCCTTTGCCGACCACGCCTATGCGGAAGAAGCCAGCAGCCCTCATCAGGATGAAACCATTATTGAGGCGCAGGAGTGGCTGCAACGGAATTATCGCGACAATATTCACCTGTCAGAATTAGCGGCTACATTAGACCTTAGCCCGCGCACATTTAATCGGCGTTTTAAACAGGCAGTTGGAACTACAGCTAGTGACTATTTGCAAAACCAACGTCTGGATAATGCCCGGGAGCTACTACGTACCAGTAATTTGAGCATTCAGGAGGTCGCCTCCGCGTCGGGCTATCAGGACAGCAGTTATTTTTGCGGACGTTTTAAAAAAGCGATGGGGCAAACTCCACTGGCTTACCGCAAGTCAGTACGGGGAAAATTATTTAAAGTGATTTAACAAGAGATGTAATACAATCCCCCGAAGCAGTAGGGTGGATTAAAATCCACCTTCACAAAACACTAATACGGTGGATTACAATCCACCCTACCTGTTAGCGATTATCTATGAGCCTTAAGCTACTTGCTGTTATACCTGTATTGCTGGCATCGACACTTGCCAGTGCCTATAACCTCAATATCGATATCAACGAACTCAAAGATGACGATGACGACTCAGTAGTCCTGGCCATTCCCTACGCCTTTTACAATGAAAATACCGAAGTCGCTGCCGCCGTAGCAGTAACCACTTCGGGCGTATACCAACCGCAAACAGCCATGGTGTTCAACGCATTCTATAGCAGCAACGATAGCTCCAGTGTATTTTTTGCCTTTGTCGATTATCAGGTACCTTTTCTGGAACGTTTATTTATCGACGGCCAGGTGATGTATGCCAACTGGGGAGAAACGGAAAGTTACCAAGATGGCAACCCAGATTTTAATAATGAAAGAGCGGGCAGCAATGACTCCGATAAGAATAATTTTATTCTTGCCGATGGCACCGACCTTCATATGCGTATGTATTTAAAATATTTATTACCCATTGGTGATGGCGCCGGCAAACCTATCCATACCTTTGCCACGCAAGGCGGCTTATTGATAGAAGGCTATGAAGCTGGAGGTAGAGCATGGAACCCGTTGACCTCAGGCAGAACCACAGTGGAATTGGAACCCTTTTATCGCGATCAAAACTTTAACGATGAATTTGATAACGACTATGACAATATTACCTCCGGTCTTAAGCTGGCATTAAAATATGATAATACCGATTGGTATATCAACCCTAGTTACGGTAGCAAGCAAACTCTATCCTTTGCCAGAGACTGGGGAGCGCAGGACGCGTCGCCAACCTTTTCAGCCGTGCAGTTTTCTTACAGCAAATATATTCCCTTAGCCTTAGGCGATAATATTCGCCAACGAACCCTGGCACTAAATTTTTGGACATCGGATGTACCCACATGGAATTCATCACATACAGATAATGAGGGTAATGAAGTCTTTCACCGCGCCCCTTTATTTGAAGGCTCGACCCTGGGTGGTATAGACCGTCAGCGTGGCTTTGGTACCAACCGCTTTCATGACCGAGCGGCGATAAACTATTCAGCCGAATACCGTGTTACACCTGAGTGGAACCCGGCCCCTGATATCCCCTTGATTAATGTGTTACCTATTCCCTGGTGGCAGTGGATTGGTTTTATAGAGGTTGGACGGGTAGCACCTTCATATAGCATGAGCGAACTGCACAGGGATATGAAAGTAACAGTAGGCGCAGGTTTTAGGGTTATGCTATCGGATTTGGTGCTACGGGTAGATGCCGCCGGATCAGAGGAAGGCGGCGAGGTGCAGATGTTTTTTGGGCATACTTATTAGGGGCTGCTAACCCCTCAGTTAAATAAGACTTCAGGGTTGCGGTCAATAATTCGCAGTAGAGCCAGGGCTGGGCCTTGTGGTGAGCGCTGCCCCTGCTCCCAATTGCGCAAAGTTTTTACTGAAATATTTAATAGCGCCGCAAATGCATCTTGCGACAAACCAAGGCGCTCTCTTATCTCGGCCGGGGGCACCGGGTCCTGCAGTTTGTGCGTGCGGAGCTTGCTAAGGTCTGTTTTATGCTCGCGAATAGCTTTTAACTGTTTCTCAAGATCTATCTCTAAATCAGTCATATTTTATCTCCCGTACGATCTGCTTCAAAACCTCCTTATCCCTAGTGGTCAGGTCTTGTTTTTTTGATTTTGAATAAACGGTTAACATCCAAATTTCCATGGGTTTACGCCGGTAATAGTAAATAACCCTTAAACCTCCCCGTTTGCCGTACCAGGAAGTAAACCACCTGACTTTTCGGATACCACCCGTACCCTGTATCAAATCGCCTGCATCAGGGTTTAACAGTAAATACCATTGCAAAGCAGCATATTCATCATCCGATAAATAGCTGGCCACAACATCCGTGAAGTGAGGTATCTCAATAACATCCATGCGGGCACGATATACCCCAACGGGGTACATGTCAAGGATTGATCTGTGAGGGGTGGGAAGGACCGAAGGCTAGCTGCGTTTCCAGCCATCACGGGTTAGGCTAATACCCTGCTGTTGCAGTTTATCCCTGATCGCATCGGCGGCAGCATAATCTTTATCTTTTCTGGCCTGAGCCATTGCTGCTACGTTCTGATCTATTTCCGCATCTGACATTGCACCTTCAGCCGCTTCAACATAAAACCAGACCTCTGGATCTTGCTGCAACAAACCCATCAAGCCAGCTACTTTGACAAAGACTGATTTAAGTTGGGCTTGCTCATCACCGCTGGCTGCTTTCATCTTTTTACCTAAAGCGTGTAGCTCACGGATAGCAATCGGGGTATTTAAATCGTCCAGCAATGCCTGGTAAATATCAGTGCTGGTAATATCCACCGAATCATCGACTGCGATATCTTTCACTGACTGAAGATAGCTGTATAAGTTATCCAATGTTTTCCTGGAGGCATCTAAAGCATCAACACTAAAATTCAATTCAGAGCGGTAATGGGCTGACAAAATCGTAAAGCGTAATACTTCACCCTGATAGTGATCCAGCAGGTCTTTGACCATCTTAAAGTTGCCCAAAGACTTGGACATCTTCTCACCATCAATATTGATATAGGCGTTATGCATCCAGTAACGAACAAACTGCTCGCCGCCGTGGGCGCAGGTGCTTTGGGCAATTTCGTTTTCATGGTGAGGGAATTGTAAATCGACACCGCCGCCGTGAATATCAATAGTATTGCCTAAGTGTTTTTCAATCATAGCGGAGCATTCAAGGTGCCAACCAGGGCGACCTCTACCCCAAGGGCTATCCCAACCGGGTTCTTCTTCTGACGAGGGTTTCCATAATACAAAGTCACCGGCATATTTTTTATAGGCGGCCACTTCAACTCTGGCACCGGCTAACATATCTTCTAAGGAACGCTTGGCCAGTTTGCCGTAATCGTCCATGGATTTAACATCAAATAGCACATGACCTTCGGCAGCATAGGCATGACCCTTTTCAATCAGGGTTTCTACCATGGCAATCATTTCACCAACATGCTCAGTGGCAAAAGGAATAACATCTGGCTCAAGATTATTTAACTCAGCCATATCGTCAAAATAGGCCTTGGTATAGCGGCTTGAAATATCGCTAATGGCTTCGTTATTGTCTTTGGCTGCCTGCATTATCTTGTCGTCAATATCGGTGATATTACGGGCATAGATAACATTACTATAGAGTGTTTTTAACAAACGATACAAAGTATCAAACACCACGACCGGACGCGCATTACCAATATGCACGCGGTTATAAACCGTAGGGCCACAGACATACATCTTTACGGTATCTTCTTCGATGGGGGTAAAGACTTCTTTTTCGCCGCTATAGCTGTTGTAAACTTTTAAGGTCATGGTGTTGTTCTACTAATTAATCAATCAAACCAATAATTGCATACTGGCCATTAAAACGCACTGCTTCTTTGCCCCGGCACCAGATACTGGAACTGACTTTGGCGCGGGCTTTACCGCGATTATTAAAGGACTCAAAGAAACTATCCCAGTCAGCATCTTCCGGCTCATAGCAGGTGGCGATAATCACTTCATCGTCCACCGGCGCCAGATAATCAATCTCGGCATGACTTACGACCATATTGGGGTTGATGCCCCGCTGGCGACCTTGCAGATAAACCATACCCCAGCAGTTCATTACCGATACACAATAAAGGCTGCCACCAAAGGCAGTCATCTTGTCATTGATAGAGGGCTCCAAATCAATCGCCAGTGAAAACTTATCACCAGTGTACTCATGCACTCGCATATTCAGGTATTTGGTAATGGGCAGTGTTTCGGCAAAAAACTCACCAAGCAAAGGGCTTACCTGTTCGGGAGGTAATAAATCAGCCATGGATGAAAAACCTTATAGTAAATCGATTAATGTTTTAGCGGCGATAAACGGTGTGGTTTCGCCGTTAACCACTTTTTTATGCAGATCGGGAAGCTGCTGCTTCACATCGGGGTTTTGCTTGAGTTTTAACTCCAGCATTTCAAATAATAACTTATCCATCCACTCCTGATTCTGGCGGGAGCGTTTTTCATAAAAGGCGTTATTTTTAACAGCATCAATATGGTAGTTGGAGATCATGCCCCAAACAGTATCGATATTGTTTTTTTCCTGAGCCGAGCAGGTTAATACCTGCGGTGACCAGAAAGAAGACTGTCTTAATAGATGCAGCGCATTTTCATAATGGCGCTTGGTTTGTGCGGCGAGGTTCAGGGATTCACCATCGGCTTTATTGACCACTAGCGCATCGGCCAATTCCATAATGCCTTTTTTGATACCCTGCAATTCATCACCGGCATTGGGCAGCATTAACACCATAAAGAAATCGACCATACCGGCCACTTCGTATTCGCTTTGCCCTACGCCAACCGTTTCTACAATAATCACATCGTAGCCTGCCGCTTCACATAGCAACATGGTTTCACGGGTTTTCTGGGCTACACCGCCCAGGGCGCCTTCCGAGGGAGAGGGTCGAATATAAGCTTCGTTGCGACGGGATAGTTCTTCCATCCGGGTTTTATCACCCAGAATAGAACCACCGGCCAAGGGTGAACTAGGGTCAACCGCCAATACGGCAACCTTTTTACCCTGCTCTATGAGGTAAAGCCCGAAAGTTTCAATAAAAGTAGATTTACCAACACCAGGAATACCGGTAATACCAATCCGAATACTGTTGCCGGTTTTGGGTAAAACCTGTTCGAGGATTTGCTGAGCTTGCGCGCGGTGGTTATCCAGCTTACTCTCGACCAAAGTAATCGCCTTGGCGAGCGCCCGGCGATTACCCTGTTGTAGTTGGTCGAGATCGATCGTCATTTATAGTTTGTACGCCGCATTGATAGAGTCGAGAACATCGCGGGCTGCCAGAGGAATTTTGGTACCGGGACCAAAGATACCTTTAACGCCTGCGTCATACAGATAATCATAATCCTGTTTAGGAATAACGCCACCGGCAACAACAATAATATCGTCAGCGCCCTGCTTTTTCAGTTCTTCAATCAATGAAGGTACTAATGTTTTATGGCCTGCCGCCTGCGAAGAAACACCGACAACGTGAACATCGTTTTCTACTGCCTGCTTGGCGACTTCTTCCGGGGTTGAGAACATAGGCGATAAATCGATATCAAAACCTACATCGGCAAAAGCGGTAGCAATAACCTTGGCACCACGATCGTGACCATCCTGGCCCATTTTACAAACCAGCATACGAGGACGACGACCATGCTTTTCTACAAAGTTGTCGATATCACCGGAAATACCCTGCCAGTTTTCGTCATCTTGATAAGCGCTACCGTAAACACCTGAGACCGTTTGCGAGTTAGCGTTAAAGCGACCAAATTCACGTTCCATAGCGAATGAAATCTCCCCGACTGTCGCCCGTAAGCGAGTGGCTTTCACTGCTAAGTCTAGCAGGTTACCGTTACCCGTCACGGCACACTGGTAAATCGCTTCCAGCGCATCTTCAACAGCGGCTTCATCACGGTTGCTGCGAATGTCGGCCAAACGTGCAATCTGTGAATCACGTACTGCATTGTTATCGATTTCCAGAATATCAACATCGTCTTCTTCGTCCAGAGTGTATTTGTTAACACCGACGATAACGTCGTCACCACGGTCGATACGAGCCTGTTTTTTCGCTGCCGATTCTTCGATACGCAGTTTGGGGATACCGGTTTCGATAGCCTTGGCCATACCGCCTTTATCTTCTACTTCCTGAATCAGTTCACGGGCTTTATCAGCGATCTCTTTGGTCAGGCTCTCCATCATATAAGAACCGCCCCAGGGATCGACCACTTTAGTAATACCGGTTTCTTCCTGGATAATTAGCTGGGTATTACGGGCAATACGAGAAGAGAACTCTGTAGGCAGTGCAATCGCTTCATCCAAAGCGTTGGTATGCAAAGACTGAGTACCACCGAAGACTGAAGCCATGGCTTCAATCGTTGTTCTTACAACATTGTTATAAGGGTCTTGCTCGGTTAGCGACCAACCTGAAGTCTGGCTATGGGTACGTAACATGGAAGACTTAGGGTTAGTGGGATTAAACTCACTAACAATCTCAGCCCACAATAAACGCGCCGCGCGCATTTTGGCGATTTCCATATAGAAGTTCATGCCAATGCCCCAGAAGAAGGACAAACGTGGGGCAAACTTATCAATATCTAAACCGGAGGCAATCGCTGTGCGGATATATTCTTTACCGTCAGCCAAGGTGTAAGCCAATTCCAAAGCAGCATCAGCACCCGCTTCTTGAATATGGTAACCGGAGATAGAAATGGTATTAAACTTAGGCATATTTTCAGTGGCATAAGCAATAATGTCACCGATAATTTTCATTGAAGGGGCTGGTGGGTAGATATAAGTATTACGCACCATAAATTCTTTCAGGATATCGTTCTGGATAGTACCAGCCAGTTGGTCCTGACTCACGCCCTGCTCTTCGGCTGCAACGACATAGCCCGCCAATACAGGTAGTACCGCGCCGTTCATGGTCATAGAGACTGAAACTTTATCCAGTGGAATACCATCAAATAGGATTTTCATATCCTCAATGGAATCAATTGCTACACCCGCTTTACCCACATCACCGGTAACACGAGGATGATCAGAGTCATAACCACGGTGAGTAGCCAAATCGAAAGCAACCGAAACACCCTGACCACCTGCCGCTAAGGCTTTGCGGTAGAAGGCATTGGACTCTTCAGCAGTAGAGAAACCTGCGTACTGGCGAATGGTCCATGGGCGACCGGCATACATAGTTGCCTGCGGGCCTCGGATATAAGGCGCAGCACCGGGCATGGTATTGGTGTATTCCAGCCCTTCTATATCTTCGGCGGTGTAAAGGCATTTAACATCAATACCTTCAGCCGTATTCCAGGTGAGTTCTTCCGGGGCTTTACCCTTCATTTGCTTAGTGGCAATTTCTTTCCACTCTTCAACGCTGGTTTCTTTGGGCTTGTAATCAGACATGGTTTTAACCTTTGTAATATTAGTGCTCTTCACCGGGTTGATTGAGTTCAATCAACACACCGTCGCAAGACTTGGGGTGAATAAAAATAACTTTGGAATTATGGGCACCATTAGAGGGGCCATCCGATAAAAACTGGTAACCCTTCTCTTTTAAGCGAGCAATATCTTCTTCAATATTGTCGGTGCGGAAACACAGGTGGTGCATACCACCGCCTTTCTTTTCCAAATATTTAGCAATGGGACCTTCACCACGCAGCGGGTGAACTAACTCAATACTGGTCGGTGGTAGTGGAAAGAAAGCCGTAGAGGTTTTAGCCGCCTCTACATCTTCAGTACCTTCAAAGGTTAAACCGAAGTCTTCCATAAAACGCTTAATGCTGGCTTCCAAATCGGGAACAGCGATAGCTACGTGATCTAATGCAACAATCATATTATCTACTCTATTTTACGTACTGCAAAAACGAAGCGGTGCTTTTTTGGCGACGCGCTTTAATTTCTTCAGGGGTTTCAACAATAACAATTTCATCAGGTGTGATTTTAAATAGCGGCTGGCCTTTTTTGATAATCACGCCATCGCCTTCCACTAAAATTTTATCGATGGTACCGGAGAATGGTGCATAGACTTTGTTGAACATTTTCATAACTTCAACAATATAGAGTGGATCACCTTCATTAAAGTGTGAGCCAACTTCTACAAACGGATCCATACCCGGTGCTTCACGGGGGTATAGCATACCGCCACTGGCTGCAAGAATTTCATCGGACTTGGCTACCGGTGGTGGTACTAACACCTTGGCCATTTTGTCCTGCAACTCTTCATCGGTCAGTGCATCAGGAATATTGATACTTAGGTCGTCATTAACGGAAAGATCAAAGTAACCGGTTTGCAAAGCGATATATGGCAGTACAGAAATAATTTCAGTACCCGCCTGGAAGCCGGCATGGGCTGCCTGCACTTCGCTCCACTGCTCAGCACTAAAACCGTTGGGTGCAGACCCTGCTACTGCCTGATTCAGGTCAGTAAAGTTATCGGTACCCAGACGCTCATTTAATGTGGCGTAAAAAGAAACAGCCTGTTGCAATAACTCATTGTCGTGATCCCAAATCATATTGGCGGCAGGTTTGCCGGCAATATAATCCATATTCAGGTAGTGGTAGAGATCAGCGACTAACTCAATCGGGTTCTTTAACCAGGTAATAGTTTCGCCATCAACACTGTAGTTTTTGTGATTAAGACTTAACCAACCGGATAAAATATGCGGCTCAGCAAATAGCATATCCAAGGGACGCAGTAATAAACCAGCTTTGCGATCAAGGGCATTGATAAAGGCCGCTTTATTGTCGCCAGCATCACTCAGGTATTTGCCACGAATCTGGTTATAGGCAAATTTTAAATCAATATTATTGGCCACTTCTTTCAGCTGACCTACAGCGGTCAGATAAGGCACGATAAAGCGTGTGCTTGGGCGAGCATTAATATTCTGGCCAATAAACCAGTTTACCAAGCCGTAGTGGAATTCCAGATTAGTCGCCAGATCTTTACCGCGTAAATTGGTACGACGAATCACTTCCGCCAAACGCTCATAGCTGCTTAGACGGGTATCGCCCACGGTTAATAACAGCGCAATATTAGAATCATAAGCACCCGCCAAGTGGTACTTCATAAAGACATCGGTATCAGGGTTATGCATACTGATACCCTGATCATCACGTACTTCACCTTCCGCACAGTTTGACCAGCGTTCGATAATGCCGCCAGCGTGTGGCTGTAAGGCTTGGTTGGTTGCATTTAAACGCGCTTCAACGGAAGCTGCCTCACGCGGCAAACGAACCGGGGCAGGTAAACGTGTAGTGTGACGTGCTATTAATACCATCACTTCAACCAGTGACTCGGCAATAAAGTAGTCGTCCTGATTATCAGGATTGACAAATTTCAGCTTGTAGCAAAGCTCAGTAACACGGTGCTCTACCTGAATACGGGTATTCATTTCCATAAAGTAATGAGCTTCGCCATCAACGATACACTCAAAGGTACCTACGGAATCCAGCTTAACGGCTTTGCCGAAGACAGAGCCTTCATGCTCCATTTTGGCCAGAATTTCCAAATCCTTTTTCAACTGGTCAACTTCCGCTGCATTGCCAGCCGCTTCGGCAGCAGCAATAGCGGTATTTAATTCTTCTTCGGTAACAGACACTTCTAACAGTTTTTGTTCGTGCATCTGTAATGAACAGTCACGACCGCCCATGGTCATACACCACTCACCGTTACCTACCACCTGAATCTCCTGGTGACGGGTAGTATCGATATTCATTTCGATCAGAACATTTTTGTTATCGCCAACGCCGTTGGTTTTTAATTCGATCAGACATTCAAGCACCAGGGCCGGTACATTTTCGGCAGCTTTTTCTACTTGCTCTTCCAGCGTTGCGCCTTCATAGGAGCTGGCAGAGTTCAGAATACGCTGACCTTTACCACCGCCACCAGCAATCGCTTTTAAACGGAAACGATTATTGGGTTTTTCGGCCAGCATACGCTTGGCTTCAACCTGCAAAGCCAAACCGATATCGGCAGCAACGATAATATCAATACCGGCACTGTAGGATGCAGCCAGTAAGGCTAACGCTTTTTCTTCATCGTCCTTGCAGCTAGCAAAGTCGACAGTCAGGTTATTGTCTTTGGCGCATTGCTCTAAACCGTCTTTGCCATATTTGGCAAACAAAGCCAGGCTGGTTGCGTTATTAACACCAGGGGTTACCGACACACCGGTTTCAAGTGCAGTACGTTTTGCCTGATCTTTCATACCCGCAGAACGCTGGGTAAAGGAACAAGGGCCAATAAAGTTCAGGCCAGCATTTTCCATCGACTCAACCATTTCGGCATCTTCTGACATAAAGCCATAGCCAGCAAAGATAGCGTTATAACCATTGCTATGGGCGATATTGATAATTTGCTGAATACGCTCGGCACGCTCTTCTTTGGTAGCACCGGTATAATCAGGTACGCGGTGGACACGATCAGGGTCGGTAAGCTTACGTAATTCAGGTGCTAATGCATTGGTATAGGTAATGGAGTCTTTTTCAGACAGTAAAATACCGTAACCATGAATACCCATTTCATCAAACACATCCATCGCTTCTTTACGGATGGGGCCACGGCAGATAATTAAAGGTTTCATATCTTCACAGTTAAAGCTGCGCACCCACTCTGACTGGGCGTTGATCAGCTTGCGATCGCTATGTATTAATGCATTGTTAAGATAATAATCGTTGCTTGTTTTCACGTTGTTAATCCTGTTTAAAATTCTGTTGGCTTGGCTTTTTTTATACGCTTAATTAAAAGAACTCACGTTGAACAGCATTCAACGGCTCTGCGTTATAGTGTTCCAAATGGAACGCCATATTTTCAGCCAATACCTTGCGCAAATCGCTTGGCATAACAATTTGTGAGATAGACCCAAGGCTTAATGCCTCATTCGGGTTCATCAATTCTTTTTCATAACGGGCAACCAGTACCGCTTCTTCCTGTTTCTGCCAGTCAGCCACTTGTACTTCGGCTGCTTCTTTGGCTTCGGCTTCTGACATACCGTTATTAACTTGCTCTTGGGTAGCAGCCGCTACACGCTTGGCCACTGAACCGCGAATTTCACGCAGTTCTTTTTTATAAACAAACTCAACACCGGCAGGCCCCATGACCGCAGCACGGGTAGTTGGCAGCGCCACAACAAAGTCAGCACCGGTTGGGTAGTTGTTATATGAAGCGTAAGCACCACCGAAGGCGTTACGTACTAGCAATAAGAAACGCGGGGTGCGCAAATCAACAATTGCATCCAGCATGGCGCGACCAGCTTGCACAATACCGTTACCTTCTTGCTCACGACCCGGTAAGAAGCCAGTAGTGTCTTCCATAAAGATAATGGGAATGTTGTAGAGGTTACAGAAACGGATAAAGCGGGCATTTTTATAAGCTGCATCAATATCAATTTGGCCTGACCCCACAGCGGAGTTGTTAGCTACAAAACCGATAACGTTGCCGCCCATACGACCTAAGGCACAGATGGTGTTACGGGCGCGTTCGGGCTGAATTTCAAAATAATCGCCGTGGTCACATAACTGCTGAATCAGAATGCTGATATCCAGCGGCGTGTTAAAACCGGTGGGCGAGTTAAAGGCTTTACGCAATAGAATATCGATATCCCAGGTTTTACGATCGACAGGGTCAGAGGTTGGCTGGAATGGTGCCAATTCTGCGTTGTTTGCTGGCAGGTAATTCAGTAACTGTTTTACTTTCTGTAAAGCGGCCACTTCATCAGGAACAACAAAGTCTGTCACGCCAGTTTGGCTGTGAACACCGGGGCCACCTAACTCGTCAGGGGTTACATCTTCACCCAGTACCGATTTAACAACACCCGGCCCCGTTAGACCAAAGAACGTATCATTAGGCTGGATAACGAAACTACCCTGACGCGGCAGGTAAGAACCACCACCGGCGTTAAAACCAAACATACACATAATCGAGGGGACTACACCGCTGATTTTACGCAGACCGGTAAAGGCTTCAGCATAACCATCCAGACCACCTACACCGGCGGGAACATAAGCACCGGCACTGTCATTCATGCCGACTAATGGAATTTTTCGTTTGCCCGCCAACTCAAATAAACGCGCCAGCTTTTTACCGTTAGTGGCGTCCATTGAACCGGCACGAACAGTAAAGTCATGGCCGTATACAGCAACATCGCGCCCATTCACTTTTAGAATCGCTGTCACCAATGAAGCACCGTCCAGGTTGGGGCCCCAGTTTTGAAACAGTATGGTGGGCTCGGTGCCGCTATCAGCAAGAACCTCTAAACGCTCCCAAACCGTCATACGATTTTTCAGGTGCTGCTTTTCAGTGCTAACAACACCCGCCGCGGTCTTGGGGCGGTCCAGTAAATCCTGACCGGACTGCAGGGTTTGTTCATACAAACCGGGTTCGTAATTAATTTGGCCGGGGACGGTAAATTCGTGGTCCTGGGTTTCTTCAAAAGGGTTGGCCAGTGTTGGGCTTACTTGCGCGTCATTAGTCATAGAGATAGTGTCTCAACGTTTCCGATTGCTTTATGTATTTATATAAGTTCGGCCCGTGCTTAAGTCCGTAGCACGGTTGCCATTATTTTGGAGGCATAGCCTCAAAGGGGAATCCGCTGCTGACTGCTGGCAGTGCAACGTTATTAGGTTGATCTTTGATAGCCTGTTAGTCCCCGGATGCTCCCCTCAGAACATTCAAATACCGGTTTATAACACTGGCTTTAGGCAGGCTTTTTAGCACTGGCTTACAGGCCCCAAAAGAGGCGATCAAACGGCCGCATAATGTAATTGCATAAGCGGCCTATGTCAATGTAAAAACCGGTCATTATCAATGGCTTAAAGGTCCCTAAGTCATTGATCAAAGGTAGATAATACTGGCTTTTAGGGCCGCAATAACCTTACAATCGGCGCCCTTGGCCAAGCTGTTATTCGGCACTGCAAACGAGACCTAACTGTGACCTATCAACTCACGATTGAGGAACTTCCCTATCAGGTGGATTCAGCCCTCTTATTCGCGCGTTTTCTCGATATGGAGCAACCGGTTTACCTCGATAGTGCAGCGGCTTTTTCTGCCCGGGGGCGCTATGATATTTTCAGCGCACAGCCTTTATCGACTCTCCAGCCAAAAAAAGAAAAAGCAACAAATTCAGATAGTTATGATTTTTTTAGCGATATAAAGCAGGCCCTTAACGCGCTAACTCCCAGTATCAATAATGACTACCACCTACCCTTTGTCGGCGGCGCTCTGGGGTATTTTGGCTATGACCTGGGCCGGCAACTGGAAACCTTGCCCAAACACGCCCTTAAGGATTTATCGCTGGCTGATGCCAGTATCGGTATTTACAGCTGGGCGGTGATTATTGACCACCGCCAGCAACGCGCATTACTGGTAGCCCACCCCAGTACTGATGCCAGCCTGCTGCAAGAAATACGCAGCCGCCTTAAGGCTGGCCAAATACCTGCTTTGGACCGCTTTAGCCTGAAAACCGACTTCCAGAGCAATATGACTAAAACCGAGTATTCAGCAGCCTATTCTCAGGTGCAGCGCTATATCGAGTCTGGGGACTGCTACCAGATCAATTTGGCCCAGCGCTTTAGCGCCGAGTATAGCGGCCACCCCTGGGACGCCTATCTGGCACTGCGACAAACTGCTGCCGCCCCTTTCTCGGCCTATATCCAGCAGGCCGATAGCACCATTTTAAGCCTCTCACCTGAGCGCCTGCTGCATAGTAGTAACCGACGGGTCACCACCTCCCCCATTAAGGGCACCATTGGCCGCGGGCAAAGCCGAGTGGAGGACGAAGGCCTGGCCCAGCAATTACTTAATAGCGCCAAAGACCGTGCCGAGAACCTGATGATTGTGGATTTGCTGCGTAATGATTTGGGCAAATCCTGCGAACCTGGCAGCATTCAGGTAGATGAGCTATTTGAATTACAAAGCTTTGAGACCGTACATCATTTGGTAAGCACTATCCGTGGACAATTATCCCCCGATAAGGATGCGCTGGATTTATTGGCAGGCTGCTTTCCGGGTGGCTCAATTACCGGCGCCCCCAAAATTCGCGCCATGGAGATTATCGAAGAACTGGAACCCCACCGCCGATCGGTCTATTGCGGAGCTATCGGTTATATTAGCTGTGATGGCCAGATGGACACCAATATTGCGATACGCACTATGGTCTGTGAGGACGATAAGATCCACTGTTGGGCTGGCGGCGGTATTGTTGCAGACTCCCAATGCGAAGGTGAATATCAGGAGTGTATGACCAAGGTTGGGCGCTTGCTGGCCACCCTAGAGCAACCCAATAAAGCCCGTTAGCTTAGCGGTTACCGCCAAGTTCTTGTTTTTCCTGCTGGATACGCTGATAAATCTCTTCACGGTGAACCGAGACTTCCTGTGGGGCATCGATACCTAAACGCACCTGGCTTCCCTTCACCCCCAGTACGGTGACACTGACATCATCACCAATCATTAAGGTCTCACCAATTCTTCGCGTTAAAATTAGCATGGCTTATCTACCTTTTCTATTATCATTATTTATAAGATATTCTGCCGTTCAAATACTCTCAATATATCTTGCTGCCTCACTGGCTTTACCAGAAAGTCGTTCATCCCATTTTGCATGCATCGCTGCCTGATTGCCAGCTCACTATTACAGGTTACGGCAACAATCGGGGTATTAATACCACGCTGGCGAATCCAGCGGGTGGTGGTAACACCATCCATAATCGGCATTTGCAGGTCCATTAAAATCAGATCAAAGACCTTGTTTTCTAGCAGTAACAGCGCCTCGTTACCGGAGTTTACAATGGTAAATTCCGCACCAAATTTACAGATTATTTTGCCTAGCACTTTGGCATTAACACTATTATCTTCAACCACCAGTACATGGCTGCTTGCAGACTTAGTCTTCTGGTTAGAGGGCGCCTGCTGCCCGGCTACCGATAAAGGCACACCGAGAACAATCTCTGTGCCCTTGCCTGGGTGGGAATTAATAATCAGATCGGCATCCAGTAGCTCACTCAAACGGTAACAGACGGTTAGGCCCAGCCCCATGCCTTCAGACTCACGATTCAGCCCTCGACTAATAACCACAACATGGTTATAGATTTTGGTTTGCTGCTCCCTGCTCATACCATGGCCGCTATCGGTGATGGTAAATTCCAGCCTTTCGCGTTGTTGATCCCACTCAATAGTTAATCTAACAAAACCCTGGTCGGTATATTTGCAGGCATTTTCCAAGACCACACGGACCATATGCTCCAGCAAATAGGGGTCACCACAGTAACGATCCGGTAAACTTTTGTCATAGTGGATACTATAGTCCACCCCCTGGTTAACCAAGCCAGTCACACAACTACTAATACGCTCAATCAGGGGCACAATCTCAAATTCAAACTGCCCCGCCACCAACTCCTTACTATCCGTCTCAGCCAGTAGCACCAGGTTATCAACCTGTGATCTTAATCGGGCGGCACCAAGACTGACATAACCCAATAATTCGTTTTGGTCGAACACGCTTTCCTGGTCGGACCATAGTTCCGAAGACGATAAAATAGAGTGCAAAGGGGTTCTTAATTCATGGCTGACCAGTGATAGAAATTCAGATTTTTCTTTACTGGATTGTTCGGCCCGCTCTTTAGCCTGACGCAGTAACTGGTCATTGACTTTTTGCTGGGTAATATTGACCCCCATACCACCGAGATACTTATTGCCTTCGCTATCAACAAAGCAAAACTTATGGGTCATCCAGTGCTCAACACCATGAGGGCGCTGCACTTGTTCCTCTACCGCCTCTAACTGCCCGGATTCCAAAATCCGGCAATCATTTTCCCGCAGAACGGTTGCCGTCTCTTCATCCCACAGTTCAAAGTCGGTTTTACCCTGCCAGTCACGGTGTTCAAAACCAAAAGCTTCAATAAAGGTGGAATTAATATAGAGCAGGCGGCCATCAGCATCTTTATAGAATGCCGTCATCGGGCTATTTTCCATAAAGGTCTCAAAGCCCTGGCGCTCATAACTAACCTGATGACGAAGGCGTTGGTTTTCAGCTTTAAGCCGCTCTAATTCACGACGCAAAGACGGGTCGTCTGAATCATCAGTCATAAGCTAATACCCTCACGGTTAGAGGCTAAGGTTGCGCTCACTCGCTTTGATAAATTCTTTTTTCAGGTCTTCATAGCTATGCACCGCTGGGAACTGGGGAAATTCAGCGATCACATTATCCGGGGCTTTAAACAAGATACCGGCATGGGCTTCCGCCAACATAGTGGTGTCGTTATAAGAATCACCGGTGGCAATAGTCCGGTAATACATGGAGTGAAAACCAATCACTGCCTGACGCTTTGGGTTGGCCTGCCGCAACTTATAATTAACCACTTTGCCGTTTTCATCGACTTCCAATTTATGGCAAAGCAAGGTGGGATAGCCCAACTGCTTCATAAAGGGCATACCGAATTCGTAAAAGGTATCCGATAGAATAACTACCTGAAAACGCTCACGTAGCCAATTTAAAAACTCCAACGCGCCTTCCATCGGCTCAAGGGTGGCAATAACAGCCTGAATATCATCAATACCGTAGCCATGCTTATTCAGGATATCGAGGCGGTATTTCATTAACACATCGTAATCAGGCTCATCGCGAGTGGTACGTTTCAACTCTTCAATACCGGTCTTTTCGGCAAAGTTAATCCATACCTCAGGGATTAAAACCCCTTCCAAATCCAGACAAGCTAATTCCACAGTGAACTCCAGGCTATTAATTGTGATAGTGATACTTTCGGCGGGACAATCTACAGGGAAAAGCAGCGCTTCGCAACGCCGAGGCAGGCTTAGGGGGCTTAGGGGTGCGCTTCACCATGCTGCTGAGCCTGATGATCACCATGATCCTGATGGGCATGCCCAGGCTCTAACAAACCGATACCGTAAGCGGTGATAATCCCTATCAGCAAGGCGATGGTGAGCTTGGCACGGTCATGGGAATGAAACTGCACCTCAGGGAGTAAATCACTTAGGGAAATACAGATAAATACCCCCGCGGAGAAGGCCAGCGCCACCCCAACTATCATAGAGGTATCCGTATCAAACTGCTCCACACCCACAAAAAATAATAGCGCACCTAGCGGACACATCACTGAAAACAGGGCGTTGACCATAAAGCGGGACTTTGCACTCCAGCCACCAGCAATCATGAGTGAAGTAATCGACATGGCATCCAGGGGTTTATGCAGTGCAATAGCCACAAATACACCCAGCCCCAACAATCCCAGAGGTGCATCCTCCATTACTCCCGCCTGAATAGCCGCCCCCAAAGCCACACCATCAATCAGGGTATGCACGGCAAGGCCCAGCGCCACACCTGCCCAACTGATCGAGCTGGGGCTCTGGTGGCCATGATCATGCCCGTGGTGGTGGTCATCTTCTTGCGGGCCGTGGTTATGAAAATGAAAAGCGCGCAGTAATACAAACATAAACAGCAAGCCAATCATCAGCCACCATACCGCAGTGTCTACGCCACCCTCTTCGGGCAAGGTAAAAATTGCGTGGGGCAGCAAATGATAGAAGGCGATGCCCAGCATTAAACCGGCGACAAAGCTCATCATCACCTGCGTACCGGTATG
The DNA here is from genome assembly GCF_002117105.1 of Oceanicoccus sagamiensis. GTDB lineage: Bacteria > Pseudomonadota > Gammaproteobacteria > Pseudomonadales > Dasaniaceae > Oceanicoccus > Oceanicoccus sagamiensis. The sequence goes on from NZ_CP019343.1 coordinate 4,286,692, forward strand.
GGTCAGCTTTACTCTGGTGGGTAACCAGCCGCCCAACAGGGAGACAAAAATAATAATGGCGGAATATAGGGCTAATAGGGTGTATGCAGTCATGGGCGCGGATTGTAAACGAGAAAGCCGTCAGGCAGAAATTTTATTCCAGCGCTGCAGGGTGTTATTTAGACATTAGACGGCCATTCCTGTGAAGACGGGAATGACCGTACGGCTATAGGGGGGCTAATAGACAGGCAACTCAATATGCTGGAATAGCTCATCCAATTCCAGCTTGGTATGGCGCTGGTAGGCCTCCTCCACCACTTCCTTGGTTAAATGCGGCGCAAACTGCTCGATAAAGTCGAACATAAAGCCCCGCAGGAACGTACCGCGGCGGAAACCAATTTTGGTAATACTGCTTTCAAATAGATGACTGGCATCCAGAGCGACCAAATCACTATCAAGCTCGGGGTCATAAGCCATCTTGGCAACAATCCCAATACCCAGACCTAAGCGCACATAGGTTTTGATAACATCCGCATCGGCAGCGGTAAACACCACTTTAGGCGCAAGCCCTTTTTCGATAAAGGCTTCATCCAATTTAGAACGACCGGTAAAACCAAAGACATAAGTCACTATCGGGTGAGCGGCAATATCTTCCAACGTTAGCTCTGATTTCTGTGCCAGGGCATGATCTTTGGGCACGATAATCGCGCGGTCCCATTTGTAACAGGGCATCATAATCAAGTCACTGAACAATTCTAAGGCTTCTGTGGCAATGGCAAAATCAACCGTGCCATCAGCCGCCAACTCAGAAATCTGCATGGGCGTACCTTGATGCATATGCAAAGAGACATCCGGGTACTCTTCAATAAAGTTCTGAATGGTGTCGGGTAAAGCGTAACGAGCCTGAGTGTGGGTCGTGGCAATCGACAAACTGCCCTTTTTCTCGTTGCTAAACTCCTGGGCAACCTGCTTGATACTCTCTACCTTACGCAGAATCTCACCCGCTGTTTTTAAGATGGCCTCGCCGGCAGGTGTGACGCGGGTAAGATGCTTACCACTGCGTGAAAATATCTCAACGCCCAACTCATCTTCCAGCAATCGAATTTGCTTACTGATGCCGGGTTGAGAGGTATATAAACTTTGAGCCGTTGCCGACACATTAAGATCATGGTGTGCAACTTCCCAGATATAGCGTAATTGCTGAAGCTTCATACAGCCCTCCGGATGGCGTGTTTATCTATAGATTTCAACGGTTTATTTTAATAACTTAAAGTAAGGGGGGAGCCCATGCTTTATAGGTTTTTGATCTTCTATAAAAACAATAGCCCATATAACCAATTTCGCCTAATTTAAGTTGAAATCAGTATAAAAGTTTTAAAAGCAATTGCGAAGCCCAGCTGGCAGGAGGTTTAGCTGGCTTTGGCGTGGGTCATGATATTGCGTACCAGAGGGACCATATAGACCGGCACCCGGGACATTTGCAAAATTCTGGAAGTGACTGAGCCCAGCATATTGGCACTGGTAGTCTCATCCCCATGGCTGCCTAGTATCAGCATATCAGCACTGCATTCGGTGGCCTGAGACATAATCACTTCCACTGGCTTACCGGGGATAACACGGACATCACGGATTTTAGACAGGCCCTGCTGGCCATCAATAAATTCGTCTTCCAATACATCGACAATACGGGATTTAACGCCATCAATAATGCGGCTAATCCCCTCTTGCTTAAACTCCTCTCTGGTCTCATCACAGAGGTAGCTTTCTACCACCGCATCCCCAAGGTGCCCCGGTGGCTCCATAGCATGTACCACAATCACCTTGGCGTCATATTGCGAAGCCAGGTTATTAACATGGTGCAGGAGATAATGGGTATGAAGCCCCATATCGGTAGCAAATAGGATGGTTTGGATCATATACAACAACACCTGAAGTCAGTAAAGCCAACGTGCATAGCACGATGAACACTCAATATAGCAGCTAATAGAGCACTGACAGTTCGGGATATAGTAAAGTGTGAGGGAGGTCTAAATTAGGCTTAATTATTGGCCACACCATGGGGGACATGCCCGGTAGCAACATGCTGACCGGCTGAGTCGCAATGCAGCTTTTGGTCATCAAAGAAGACATCAGCCCCATACGCTTTAAGGAACTCACCCTTCTCCAGCCCCCCTAAAAACAAGGACTCATCGATACGGATATTCCAGGCGCGCAGGGTTCTGATAACACGCTCATGGGCCGGGGCCGAGCGCGCCGTTACCAGTGCGGTTCGAATAGGCGACTCAGTGGGTCCGAATTCAGTTTGTAAACCATGCAGAGCTGATAGAAAGGCCTTAAAAGGCCCACCGGTCATAGGCTGCTTAGCGGAAGATTTTTCATTTTCAGTAAACGCTTCGAGGCCTCTGGATTTATAAATCTGCTCGGACTCATCAGAGAACAATACCGCATCACCATCAAAGGCAAATTTTAACGGTGAACCATCATCACCCTGTGGCGATGATGAGGACATTAAGGTGGCAGCGGCCACCCCGTTTTCCAACGCAGAGCGAACATCCTCAGCATCGGTGGATAAAAACAAATGACAGCCAAAGGCCGATACATAACGGTAAGGGCTCTCACCACCACTAAAGGCAGCACGGGTAATTTTTAAGCCGTAATGCTCAATAGAGTTAAATACCCGAAGGCCGGTATCTGCGCTATTGCGCGACAGCAATAACACCTCTACTCGCGGCTCCCCTTCCAGACGGTCATTAATGCGCAGTAACTTTTGCACCATGGGGAAGGCTTCACCGGGTTTAAGCACCTCATCTTCGCGGTCAATTTGGTACTGGGCATAGGCGGCCAGTCCCTCATCCTGATAAACCTGGTGACTATCATCCAGGTTAAATAAGGCGCGAGAAGAGATGGCAATAACCAGTTTGTTTCCAAAACCTGAGGGCATAGAGAATCCAATCGGTGTAAAGTCAAAGGCCACTATACAAAATGCGGCCAATAAAACAAACTACAGAGCGTTTATTTTTTTTGTTCTGTCAGCAGCGTTTTCAGCTCAATAATTTGATCCTGCAAATCCTGCATGGTCGGTTCCGGGTGGGTTTCCTGCTTAATACGCTGATGTTCTTCTTCAACCACACTGACCACAATGCCAATCACCATATTTAAAAATGCAAACGCTGTCAGAAAAATAAAACTCATAAAATATGACCAGCTTAAGGGGTAGACGACCATCGTCTCATACATCACATCGGTCCAATCCTCAAAGGTCATCACCCTGAATAGCGTTAGCATGGAGATACTGATATCACCCCACAATACCGGGTTGATCTCGGCAAACATAATGGCGCCAAAGGCACCGTAGATATAAAAGATAATAAACATTAGCAGCACCACATAGCCCAGCTGCGGCAAAGCGGTTAGCAGTGAGTTTAGTAGCATGCGCAATTCAGGGATTACTGAGACCATCCGCAGTACACGGAAAATTCTTACCAGCCGCCCTACCAGGGCCATCTCACTGTTTTCTATAGGGACCAGACTGATAATAACGATTAAGGTATCAAAAATATTCCAGCCGCTGCGCCAGAAGTGGCTTTTCTTTTCTTCGGCTAAAAACCTTACGCTAATTTCCAGTAGGAAAAACAGGGTAATGGCCATATCCAGCCAGGAAATAATCGTTAAGGCGGTGGGGAAATATCGTAAGTTTTTGCACCGATAACCAGTGCAGAAAATATAATCACCGAGACAACAAATATTTCAAAGGCTTTATTGCTACGAACTTTTAGAAAGGTGTTTTGGAATGATACAGATGACATAGGATAGTAACTACTCGGTGAAAGTGGGTGGATAAAAGGAGATTTATCCACCCGACAGATTATTGAGCGCGGGCCTCTTTGGTCAGTTTAAAAATAACCGGGCTTAGTAATAACAAAGCGATCAGGTTAGGAACGGCCATCAAAGCGTTCAAGGTATCGGCCAGTAGCCAGATAAAATTAAGCTGTGCCATGGCCCCTAAAGGAATAGCTGCGACCCATAACACCCGGAAAGGCACTAATGCTCTGGTACCAAACAGGTAAACAGCGCAACGCTCGCCATAATAGCTCCAACCAAGAATGGTGGTAAAGGCAAAAAAGCATAAGCCTATTGATACCAGCACATCCCCTTTGGGAATCACTGAAGAAAAGGCTGCTGCGGTAAGCGACGCCCCACCCTCCCCCGTGGTCCACAGACCAGTGATCACGATGGCAAGGCCGGTGATACTACAAACAATTAAGGTATCAATAAAGGTACCCAGCATAGCGATGGTGCCTTGCTTAACGGGGTTATCGGTTTGTGCGGCGGCATGAGCAATAGGCGCACTTCCCAAACCGGCCTCATTGGAAAATACACCACGGGCTACACCAAATTGAATAGCCAGCATAATACCCGCACCCGCAAAACCACCTTGGGCGGCGGTACCGGTAAAGGCACTTTCAACAATCAAGGCAATCGCAGCAGGAATATCGGCAATATTTAAGGCTAGAATAATAATACCCAGAATAATATAACTGATCGCCATAATCGGTACTAAAAAGCCAGCGACTGAGGCAATACGTTTTACCCCCCCTAATAACACCAGACCAACCAAGACAACCATCACGATACTAGTAATAGTAGGCGATATGGAAAAGGTACTCTCCATCACATCGGCCACCGAATTGGCCTGTACCGTATTACCCATACCAAAACCGGCAATCGCTGCAAAAAAAGCAAAGGCGACAGCCAGCCATTTCCATTTTTCACCCAGACCATTTTTGATGTAGTACATCGGGCCACCGCAGTAATTACCCTCTTGATCCACTTCGCGGTAATGAACGGCACACACGGCTTCCGCATATTTGGTGGCCATACCCACCAGGGCGGTACACCACATCCAGAACAAGGCGCCGGGGCCACCGATGGTGATGGCCGTGGCAACTCCGGCAATATTACCGGTACCAATAGTGGCCGACAGTGACGTCATTAAGGCATTAAAGGGAGTAATCTGGCCGCGGTCTTGATCGTGACTATCTTCCGGGTGACGACCGCGAAACAATAGGCGGAAGGCATTGGCTATATTACGCAACGGATAAAGCTTAAGGCCAACCATCAGGTAAAAACCGGTGCCGAGAATCAGAATTAACATTAACGGGCCCCAAACAATACCGTTTAGGGTTTGTACTGTGCTGGTTAAAAATTCCATAGTGGCTCTCTGTTTTTATTGTTGGTTAAATTTAAGCTGCCCGCGCTGCGGGAATAAACCAAAAATACCGCCAGTATGAATAAAGACAATATCCTCGCTATCATCAAATAAACCCAGCTTAATTTGGTCAAGCATACCGTAAAAGGCTTTGCCAGTATAAACCGGATCAAGGATTAAGCCTTCGAGTGTGGCTACATGTTTAATCATTTCAAAGACCTCTTCCGAAGCCTGAGCGTAACCGGCCCCCACATAGCCATCAATAACATTGATCGCCAACTCTTCCGAGTTAAACGCCGTGTCGATATGGGCGGGATACCACTGCTGCCATTGACGAATATCCTCTGCAACTTTATCCAGGAAATATTGCTCATCATCACAGACATTAATCCCCCAAACCGTAGCACCCAACTGATAGAGCGCATTGCCTACGGTCAGGCCTCCCTGAGTGCCACCGGAACCGGTTGCCGAGATAATATGTCTGGGCTGAATCTGCTCACGGGCAAAGTCGGCTTTAAGCTCTTCACAGGCTGCGATATAGCCCCACAAACCAATCCCATCACTGGCACCTACGGGAATCACCATGGCCTTACTGCCCAAGCTGGCATAGTGATCAAGCCAGTGCTGGTAAATCTTATCTCCCCGTTGCTGGAATTCTGCATTGCTGTAAAAACTGATATCAGCTCCCACCAAACGGTCCAGTAATAAATTGCCATCGATCTCACTATGTTCACTGCCACGCAGTACCAAATGACAACGCAACCCCAGCTGGGCACAGAGCAAGGCGGTGGTTCGGCAGTGATTGGATTGCACACCGCCACAGGTGATCACGGTATCACAGCCATCTTCCAGAGCCTTGGCCAGACTAAATTCCAGCTTGCGGATTTTATTGCCACTGACCCCACTGCCCGTCATATCATCGCGCTTAACCCAAATACGAGGGCCGCCAATCTCTGCGGACAAGCGTGATAAAGGGAGTAAGGGCGTTGGCGTCTGTGCCAGTTTTAAACGGGGTGGATATGTCAATGTCATCAAGCAATCCTATCGGATATATGAACGATAACAGCAGTCTAGCGGAAGATGGGAGTGATTCAATACCGGCTCCCCTGAGGTTGCCGGTATTGGCTAGCCTTTAGATAGACTTTAAAGTGCCCTTGGGCAACACGGCATGGATAGAAGCCTTTTGGAATTTTAGCTCAACATTGTCAGCGACTTGCAGAGTAAGGTAGTTATCATCGAGCTTATTGATCTTGCCGAGGATACCACTGGTAGTAATCACTTCATCACCTTTGGCCAGATTGGTGACTAACTCCTGATGTTCTTTCTGGCGCTTACGCTGTGGACGGATAGCGATAAAGTAGAACATAACAAACAGGCCGACCATCAACACCAGCTGCATAATGCCTGCTTCCTGCGGGGCTTGTCCGGCGGCTTGGGCGTGGGCTGAAGAGATAAAATTCATGAGATAACCTTCTATATAATTGCTGACTAAAAACGCCGCGTACTTTAACTGGATTGGCTGCCAGTGGCAACCGGCCCATTAGCTAGGGTGGATTGTAATCCACCCTGCAGGTTAGTAGGCGATATCGTATTCCATAATAAACGGAGCATGATCAGAGAAACGCTCATCTTTATAAATCGATGCGGACTGAATACTCTCCACCAGCCCCGGTGTCACCACATGGTAATCCAAACGCCACCCGGTATTATTGGCCCAAGCCTGACCTCGGTTTGACCACCAGGTATATTGATCTTCCTCCTGGTTTATCTCACGGAAGGCATCCACATAGCCCACATCGTCAAATAGCGACGTTAGCCATTCCCTCTCATGGGGCAAGAAACCAGAGTTTTTACGATTGCCGCGCCAGTTCTTCAGGTCGATTTCTTTATGGCAAATATTCCAGTCGGCACAAAAGATAAACTCCCTGCGCTTGCGACGCATGGCTTTAAAGTGCTCCATAATATGCTCCATAAACACTTCTTTACGGGCCTGGGCTTCATCACCACTGGAACCTGAAGGTAAATAGATAGAGGCCACGCTAACACCGTCAAAATCCGCCTGAATATAGCGCCCCTGCGTATCCGCCACGTCCAAGCCCAATCCACGAGTGACCTTTTTGGGTTTTTGCTTACAGTAGAGAGCGGTACCGCTATAGCCTTTCTTTTCCGCATCAAAGTAATAACAGTGGTAACCCTCGGGGTGAAACATCGGGTCCGTTAGCTGGTCAATTTGAGCTTTGGTTTCCTGAATACAGACGACATCAGCCTCTTGCTTTTTGAGCCAATCAAAAAATCCTTTGCGAGCTGCAGCTCTAATACCATTGGTATTAACAGTGATTACTTTCATGATATAGGGTCCAGAGAAAATAGGGTCCAGAGAAAAGTCCAGGGATAAAATTCAGCGCGCATAGTACAGGCTTATGACTCGCTTGGCACGGGCCGCTCTATCACCATAAAGGAAACACCGGCCTTGGCTACTAAGTCGCTATCACTAAAGACCTCAACATCGGCACGGATCAGGCGCCGCCCCTGATGAATAACCTCACCTTTTGCCGTGAGCAAGCCCGCAGCGGTTGATTTCAGGCAGGTCAGGTTAAAATCAGTGGTAACGGCCATTTTATCGCGGGCCATCACGCTAAAGACGGCGGCACCCGCAGCACCATCGGCCAGAGTGGCTATTAAACCGCCATGGGCCATACCGCCACTATTTAATAATTCAGGTAGCAGAGTGACTGCCACCTCGGCCTTACCACCCTGCATCGACACAATATCAATACCAAGGTGCACCATAAAAGGGCTTATTAGCTGCCTTTCATCTGCCATATTTATAATCCCCTTTTACCTTATTTATCACTAGCTTAGATTAATGCCTTGCATATCAATGGTTTAGTAATACGCACTTGATTAAAAAATAACTTCCTTAGGTGTGGACATTAGATTAATCCGTCTATAAGGTGTAGCCGTATACGTAGAAATACGTATAAGTACGTATACTGACATAACAGAATTTATTTAGCCTGTTAACCAACAACCAGAGTAGTGCATTATGAATTCAATCCCTAAAATAGATGCCGCCTTAAAGCTCTCTAATAACCTCAGCCGACTGCTAGTGGATTTAGCTAAAGACTTTGAGCATCGGTCACTGAAAAAATGTCATGAGCGTGGTCACACCAAGATTCGCCGCTCCCATTCCTCACTGTTTTCCAACTTGGGTTTTGAAGCCGTCCGGCTGACCGAACTGGCAGACAGAGCCGGTATTACCCAGCAAGCTATGGGTAAACTGGTGAAAGAAATGGAACGGGTTGGCTATGTAAAACGCCATGTCGATGAAAGCGATAAACGCGCCAAAATTATTGAATTGACTGAACTGGGGGTCACCCTGGTAAACGACAGTATGGAAATTGTTGATGAAGTCATCGCTGAATATACTTCCGCGATGGGTCATGAAGGTATTTTGGATCTGGAAGGTGTGTTGCGTAAATCGGTCACCTCACTGGGTATCAGTAATCTGCCTGACAACTGGCAAGGCCTCAAAGACCAGCAGATCAACGTCGCTTAGTTCACCATCACTAAGCCAGCTGTTTCACTTTAGCCATTAATGTTGGCCGGGAGCGGCCTTGGTGGCATAGGTCTGTCCTCATAAGGGGTCGCTGGGTCCAGAGAGTTTTGCTGGCCTTTAGGCGGTAATCGCCCAGCCCCCCAGCCTTGAGAATGGCTGTAGTAAAGCTTGATAATATGCTCTTCAGGCATCATTAGTGCTTTGGCTAAAGGATGCGTCATACAGCTATCACGCCAGCGCTTAACACGGGCATAAGCTTGCTCGTCCGGCAGTTCAAAGTGCCGGTAATAAGCCACTGCGGCATAACGAGAAAAGAACGGCAGATAGCTTAAGTCCGCCATGCCAAAGTCCCCCTCCCCGCTGCCAAAAGCCACATCGCCGTCCGGATTATGCTCAAGTAAAAATGCATTTAACCAGCGCCAATCTTTCAGGCAGGCTGCCATCAGAGACTCTGTTTTTTCCTGATCTTGATTCATCAGTAACGCAAAAAGATTGGCAATAAATGGCTTGCTGCAATAATCGATTAAGATCCTGCAAAAAGCTTTGTCGACAGGGTGTACTGGAAAGGCTGCCGGGCTTGGAAAAATATCTTCCAGATACTCATTAATAATGGCGGACTCGTAGATAGCTTTGCCCTGATGGATCAATACCGGGACTTTACCCAAAGGGTTTAGCGTTAAAAACCAGTCGGGCGCCGGATTAAAATCTTTGACGCTGGTGTACTGGTAGCTTACCCCTTTTAATTCAAGCAACAGACGGCTGCGTTCAACAAAGGGGCAATCAAAACCATATAACTGGATATCACTGGCCATAGTTTACTGGCTTAATCACTTAACTGTGATGGTGATTTTTTCAGAGACGACGGGTGGATTATGCGGAATATGGTTTTTATCACCGAGAATAATTTGCAAGGTATGTACGCCGCTACTTAACTCAACAGACGTTTCCGTCTGGCCACCACCAAAGTGAGTCACCTCACCTCCCATGGGTTTATCCATCGCCGGCAGCATTTTACCGTCTACTAATAAATGATGGTGACCGGTATTGGCTTTATCGGTGCCCGCCGGGGCTACACCCATCCCTTTTAAACCAAAGACGATATCTACAGGGCTGTTGACCACCGCACCGTCTACAGGAGAGACAATATAGACCTGCGCACCTTCCGGTGAACTTGAACGCGGCAATTCTGATGCTGACAATGCGCCAGCAAAAAAAACGCTCAACCATAAGGAACGGATTAATAGTATTTTCATGGTAGTTTCTCCCAAATCATTGTTGTTGTTATAGCAATTATTGCAGTGCAGCGGTTAATGTTTTGGCCAGCGATGCCAGCTCATCTGGATCACCCGCCTGCTTTGAATGGATACCGATATCCTTACCTTCAAACTGCGGAATCAAATGCATATGATAATGAAAAACGGTTTGCCCTGCGCAGGCTTTATTAAATTGGTAAACCCCTAAGCCATCAGGTTTAATCACTTGCTCCAGGGCTTTGCTTATCCGGACTGAATTGCTGGCCACTTGAGCCAGAGCCTCGGGTGAGGCTTCAAAAATATCACTGAAGTGTTCTTTGGTGATAATCAATAAATGCCCCGCCGTAGCGGGAAATATATCCAGGAAGGTATAGGTCAATGTATCTTCATGGATTTTATAAGCCGGTGCATTACCTTTGACAATTTGGCAAAAAATACAATCGTCGAGTTGATGCATGAATCTCTCCCTTAAGTTGGAAAGCACATACTAGCGAGTTCTCTGGGAAGGACAACACTTAATAACAGGCAGGGACTAAAAAGTCGGGGCCAACCACCACCCCGCAGCCAAAGCGGCAAATACTACACAGGCCAGCACTATCAGGCGGCCTTTGCTCTTGTCGCCGTCTGATGACACGGTTGCGGGCTCAGCTGCGGGCTCGGCTATATCAATCTCAACAGAAAGGTCGCCCTGTTTTCGGCTCTGTTCTTCCGCCCGCTGTAACGCCACGTCCATATCAATGGCAGGACGAATCATGGTTTTATTCATTTGCTCGTCGCTTAAGCTGGGAGCTTCTTCCTCCACCTCTTCTTCAGGGCCAAGCACAGTAAAAGCCAGTTTGGCAAAAGCCACTTTATCACCGGCCTTTAAGCTGGCCTGCTCAACACGATTGCCATTAACATAGCAGCCATTAGCGGCGCCTAAATCCGCCACCATCAACTGCCCGTCCTCAAGGTACAGGGCGGCATGCTCACGGGATAATAATTTATAAGGGATAGAAAACTCGCAATCTTTCGAACGCCCAATGACACAGCGGCCATTAATGGCAAAGTCCCGGCTTTTCAATTTGTCGTGCTCGGCCAGCAGCGACCAACCTGAAACCTCTTGCTGCTGAGGCTCTACTCTATCTGTCGGGCTTAATTGAGCATCCTGCATCTGCTTGGGATCAATAATCAGCAACCGTTCCTTGCCGATTCTTAATTCGTCATTGGCGGCCAACTGATACTCACCATCAACGGGCAATTCATTCACATAACAACTGCCCGCCTGACTTTTTAAAATCAGGTGGTCGCTGGCAATCAGGATTTGTGCATGGAAGTCATCAATACCCAGGCCATCCAGCACCAAGTCGTTAGTTTTGTCACCGCCAAGACAGATTTTCTCCCCCACCAGCCAAATACTGCGGTTGGGGTTTTCCTTAAACTGTAATTTGAACATGGCTAAATGGAGACTCCTGGCATCTCTGTAGAGCGTTTTTTATTCCTAATCGCTATTAACACACTGAAAACCTATTTCTTTAAGTAGTATATAGCGCTATATCCGGACTCAGGGAGGGCATTAATGCCAAACTGCTAACCCTTTCACATAATCCTTGAAGCAGTTCACCCGACTGTTAACAATTATGTACTAAGCTATTTAAAAATAGACGTTTTTTCCGTTTTTATACAATTCTGACAGGCCGATGACTCAATTAACTGACATGTTTTCATACTCTTTTCCTTTATTGAAGGCGAAAACACCCTGCCAGATCGGCCCACTATCAGCTCAGCCACGGCTTATTGGGGCTTAAGCATGGCGATTCCAGGGTATCGCATACTGCGAAAAATTCGCCAAGGTGGCATGTCGACGGTGTATTTGGCCATCCAGCAGAGCGTCGATCGCGAAGTGGCGATCAAGGTCATGTCCCCCAGCCTGAGTAGTGACCCCAGTTTTGGCAGCCGCTTTTATCGGGAGGCCAAAATTGTTGGCCAACTGTCCCATCACAATATCGTCTCTATCTACGATGTCGGCAACCATAAACACTATAACTATATTGCGATGGATTACCTGCCAGGAGCTCCATTGCAAGACCGCCTGGATGAAGGCGTTAGTACTGAAGAGGCGATCAAAGTTGTTCGAGAAATGGCCTCTGCCCTGCACTATGCCCATGAAGCTGGTTATATCCACCGGGATATCAAGCCGGACAATATTCTATTTCGTCAGGATGGCTCTGCGGTGCTCTGTGACTTTGGTATTGCCAAGGCCTTAAAGGGCAATGTCAAAATGACGAACTTTGGCGCAGTACTTGGCACCCCCAATTATATGAGCCCGGAACAAGCCCAGGGTAAAGAATTGGATGGCCGGGCGGATATTTATAGCCTGGGCGTGGTCTTTTATGAAATGCTAACCGGCCAGGTACCTTTTAACGGTGACGACCCTGTTGCGGTTGCCGTTAAACATATGACCTCCCCTATTCCTAAACTGCCGTCGGATAAAAAAGCCTTCCAGCCCATTATTGAAAAAATGATGGATAAAAAAGCCAACGCCCGATACCAAACGGGACAAGAAGTAATGACCGCTTTAGATGAACTTGAGCAGAGCATTCAAAGTCGCGGCGCTGACCATTTGACCCAAACTGGCTCAACGACGATGCAGGTTGTCGGTATAGCCAGCGCGCTGGTTGGCACCCTGATTACCACCATTAGCTTATCGATTAAGCGGCTCATGCTGACCAATATTAAATTTTCCAATACGCCCGTGCAGCTAAGCCGCAAGCAAATGGAAGATCTCGATACCTTTATCCTCGATAACGGCGACGGTGACTTACCGGAAGAGCTGGGTGATATGCCCTTGATTCAAGATACTATTGAGCAGCCTGCTATCCGCCCCCGCACCCACTGGATTTACTGGGTAGTGGCTGTGGTCAGTTTGGGACTGATTGCTTTTATTTATTTAGATGAGCAACATCCGGACACATTACGCGAAGCTTATATTAAGGCCAATCACCAACAGATTACTCCTTCATCCTCAATCGAAGACACGATAGAAAACACCGATGACTCTCTGGAAAAAACTATAGAAGCCGCACCAACAGCCACAACAGTAACTGAAGAACCAGAGGTCTTGGCAGCAAAGCCCAAAGAAATCATTAACTACGCCTTAACTATTAAGACCACGCCCAGCGATGCCACTATTCGTCTGCTGAATATTAAACCTGCTTATAAAGCCGGTATAAAATTGCCACCGGGCGCTTATCATATTCAGGTAAGCGCGGAAGATTATTTTCCAAAAAAAATCTGGCTGCGTATTAACAATAAAAATATTAGTCGTCAGGTTAAGCTAAAACCGACACGCCGATTATTAACAGCGGGAACAGTGATTAACGATAAACTTAGCGATGGCAGCGAGGGACCTAACATGGTTGTTCTGCCGCGACTAAATCAGGCCATTGCCATCAGTCAACAGGAAGTCACCTTTCAACAGTACGACCTATTTGCCAGCCAAACCCAGCGCAGTCTGCCTAAAGATTATGACTGGGGCCGAGATCAGCGCCCGGTTGTGGGTATAAATTATAACGACGCCCAAGCCTATGCCCAATGGCTTAGCGAACAAACCGGGCAGCACTACCGTCTGCCCACCAAAGAAGAATGGCAGCGTGCCGCGGCAGGGGGTAAGGACACAACTTACTGGTGGGGCGATAAAGCACAGAGCAAAATGGCCAATTGTAAGCGAGGCTGTAAAAGCCAATACAGCAAACTATTTAGCACTCAGACAGCGCCTGTGGCCAGCTATGCTGCCAACCCCTATGGTGTCTATGATACTGCGGGCAATGTGGCCGAGTGGCTAAATGGCTGTGTTGAATGGCAAGATGCTGAGGGCAGCCTGTGTAAAAGTGCGCTAGTCGCTGGCGGCTCCCATCAAGACACTATCAAACTGTTAGTCAGCACTTCTACTAAAACAACCGCTGCTGGGCAAGGCAGTAAAACGGTGGGGCTAAGACTGCTGTTGGAATTGTAGCTTCCCAATATTCAATATTTGAAGTAGAGTTACCTAATTATTGGATATACAGAAAAGAATACGGACTTATGCTGCGCAGGCTTCAACTTACAGCCTGGATAGTGACCTTTATGGCATCCTATTCACCGGCTTTATACGCTACCGAAACGATGATTCTGGGTGGCGGCATCAATGTTTATAGCCCCCCTTATCGCTGGTTTGATAAATGCGACGGCCATTTAACCGGCTCGGTAGCCCACTTGATAGACAAAGTGCTAACGCAGCTTGAGATCGACTATCAATACACCCCATCCGCTCCCTTCAAGCCGGAAATTCTGGCCCAGTTCGACCAGCAGATGTTAGCTGGGAATATTGATGGCAGAGCCACTAACGATATCAAGCCTATCCCCGGGATTATCTACTCAAAAGCGCCTATCTCCAGCATAAAGATCTCAGCCTTCTATTCTACTCAAACGCATACAATTTCAACGATGGATGAGTTAAAAAACTTAAAGGGGTCAGCCCTCTCTCTGTCCCTGAAAAAAAGCCGTTTTAGTCCCGTGCAAAATTTTCTGCAACGGAACGAACTGCCCTTTGAACTGATTAGCACTCAGGAAGAGGCGATCAAGGCGATACAGTCCGGAAAAATTGATTATGTGATGGCCTTAAGGTACAGCGAATTATTACTCAGTAAAAAATATTTTAAACGCTATGATATTGAAGAACCGGTACAAAATTTTTATTTTGCCATGAGTACCAACTCCCCCTTTGCTGATCGCATGGAGGAAATCGACAGGGAGATGCAATTAGCTAATACATCCGGGCTGGTAGATTTTTTGGAGCAGAGATATTTATTGCAGTGGTTTGCCGAAAATGACCGGGATTGCACGGAGTCAACGGCTAAAACCACAGAGTCCATTAAATTAAGCCGGCAATAAAAAAGCCAATCAGATTAATGATTGGCTTTTTATATCAGTAGCTTTGGCTATAGCAACTCACCCAACTCAGCTAATACATCATCATGGTGAGTTTTGGTTTTAAACTTATCCATCACCTTTAATAAACGTCCATCCTTACCAATGATAAAGGTGGTGCGAATTAGGCCCATAAACTCTCTACCCATAAATTTCTTCATACCCCAGCAACCGTATTTATCGGCGATGGCATGATCTTCATCGGATAAGAGAGTGAAATTCAGTTCTTTCTTTTCAATAAAGCCCTGTAGTTTTTTAACCGGGTCGGGGCTTACGCCTAATACAACGGTATCCAACTTCGCAAAGGCTTTTTTGCTATCGCGAATACCGCAAGCCTGAGTAATACAGCCAGGTGTCATGGCTTTAGGGTAGAAATATAAAACGACATTCTTTTTGCCTTTAAAGTCTTTTAGGCTGACTTTATTACCGTCTTGATCTTGCAGTGAAAAGGCGGGGGCCATATTACCGATTTTTGGATGTGCCACGGGACTAACTCCTCTTTAATAATAGAATTAAATGCTTACGCTGCTTAACTATTCTGGATCACTTTCTATTTCAGTATCTGCTTCCAGTTCTAGCAAGTTAACCGAATCAGGTAGAGATTTTTTTACCTTGGCGCCCAGCTTTTCCAGCCGTTGGGTACTGCCTACCAAATTGCCCTTGCCTGTTTTTAATTTATTCATAGCACTTTGATGCGCCTGCCCTGCGCGCTCAAGGTGGTCTTGTATTTTATCGAGATCTGTAATAAAACCGGCAAATTTATCATGCATGGCACCCGCCTGACGGGCAATTTCTTCAGCATTTTTATTTTGCCGCTCATAGCGCCAGATACTTTGTATAGTTCTTAAGGTTGCTAATAAGGTGGTGGGCCCTACCACGATAATATTTTTTTCATAGGCTTCTTTAAACATCGCCTGATCATGCTCAAACGCGGCCATAAAAGCGGATTCTATCGGAATAAAAATCAATACAAAATCCAGTGTTCTTAAACCTTCAAGCCCCTCGTAGTTTTTAATACTTAAGCCTTTGATATGCGCCCGGACAGAGGCGATATGGTCTTTTAGTGCCTGCTCCCGATCGCTGTGGTCTTCGCCATTGCAGTAGCGCTCGTAATGAACCAGCGAAACCTTGGAATCGATAATCAGGTCTTTATTCTCTGGCAAGCGCACAATCACATCCGGCTGCTGGGTGCGCCCTTCACCGGCCTTCAGGCTGACCTGGGTTTCATATTCCCTGCCCTTATGCAGCCCAGATTCTTCCAGTACGCGCTCAAGAATCACCTCACCCCAGTTTCCCTGGGCTTTATTATCACCTTTAAGGGCATTAGTCAGGTTAAGCGCATCGGCGCTCATTTGTTGGTTAAGCTGTTTTAACTGGCCTAATTCAGCGGATAGGGAGACCCGCTCTTTACTGTCTTTATCGTAAACATCTTCTACTTTCTGCTTAAAATCTTTTAGCTGCTCCCGCAGTGGGGTGAGCGCAGTATCTAAGGTAGATTTGCTATTTTTATTAAAGCGCTCGGTTTTCTCGTCAAAGATACGGTTGGCCAGCAGCTCAAATTCACGGCTTAGTTGCTGCCGGGTTTCTTCAAGGGTTTTGATTTTATCCTCGGCGGATTCACGCTGTTGCTGCAACTCTGTGCGCAAAGCCGCCATTTGTGCGCCCTGCTCCGAGAGTTGCTGCTGCGATGCTGCCAGCGCATGGTCCCGGCTACTGAGTTCAGCCTCAGCTTTACCCAGCTGTTCTGCTTTAGCTTCAGCCTGACTTTCCAGCACTAATAGCTGGGTTTTAAGTTCCGCGGCTTGCTGCTGGCCTTGCTGTTGCTCCTGCTGGTGCTGCTGCAATAATTCAGCCTGACGGCTTTTGCCCAGCAAGGCCATAACCAGAGCGCCAAGTCCGATACCGGCAATGGCGATAAACACTATAACTAATGGTGACGTGAGTTCCACGTAGTATCCTATTGGTAGTTTTTTATCCTGAAGCGCTATTGTAGGCTGCTTGGCTGCCAGCACCAACACTCTGTTAATATTTCTTTTCGCCTCGGCTACATATCGGTAAACTAGGCCTTACTATCAAGCCAATATCAACCACACTATGACCGATGATACCGCCCTGGAGCCTGTCGTATTAGATCAGGCCATTGCCGATAAAACCCGCGAGCTATGCCAGCAGGGTTATACGCTATTTGATAGCGGCGATATTAAAGGCGCTATCCGCAGTTTTTACTCAGCCTGGACTTTAATCCCCAAACCACAAACCCAATGGCAGGAAGCTGGCTGGGTACTAACCGCTTTAGGTGATGCTTATTTTACCAAAGGCGATTATGACAATGGCCGTGAGGCTCTGATGTCTGCCCTGCACTGCCCTAAAGCCATGGGCAACCCCATCATTCACCTGCGGCTGGGGCAATGCTTTTTTGAATTGGGCCAAACGGAAAAAGCTGCCCAGCAGTTTGATCTGGTCAGAAATCACGGTGGCGAGGATTTAATCGCCAAACAAGACCCCAAATACTTTAATTAGCACCCGACTCCCAAGCCCACCATCATCTGCTACTATAGTGAGCTAACGCATTATGTCTATCGGAGTCCGTTAATGTTTATTGAAGTCAAAAAGAGCCCACAGGTTTACGTCCAGCACAAGGATATGGATATACAATACCTTGCCCCTGTGACCAGTAATTTTCGGATTAACCTGGGTCTGATTGCCGAGGTTTCGACCTATACGATCAAAGAGAATAAAGCCAAGAAGACCCTTGACGGATTGGACTTTGAAGTACCGATCAATACCAAGGTGATTCATCTGGAGATGAGTTATACCCACTCTACCCATAAAGCGGCAAAGGGTACGCCGAATGAACATACGGTCAATGAGCGCTATTTTTATAAATTGGTGTTTTTGCCGGAAGCCCAGGATGAGTTTTTAAGAATCCGTAATATTCTGGACCGTCAGACCCTGGCTTAATCGTTTTAGGAGCCTTCCAATCAGGAGGGCTCTAACTCTTCTCTTTATGCCAGACAGGCTCGGTATTGGATACCCTGACTGGATAAACCCCTTGCTTTCTATCTTCAAAAAACTCTCTCAGAGTATCTGCCACCACAGGAAAGGCAATTTCATCCCATGGAATATCGGCTTCATCAAATAGCGCAACATCCAGGCTCTCAGGCCCAGCTGAGAAGTTCAGGTCGGCCAAATCGGCCCGGTAAAACATATAGACCTGGTTGATATAAGGCAGGTCAAATAAACGGTAGAGATTTTCATTGCCAAGATTGGCGCGGGCCTCTTCCCAGCTTTCCCTGACTGCACCTTCAAGAGTGGTTTCGCCATTTTCCATAAACCCTGCGGGCAAGGTCCAGAAACCTTTACGGGGTTCTATAGCGCGGCGGCAGAGTAAGACCTGTTCACCATAGACCGGTAATGTGCCGACAATAATACGTGGGTTTTGATAATGAATAGTATCGCAGCTAGTACAGACATAGCGCAGCCGATCTTCCCCTTCGGGAATTTTTTTGCTGACGGTCTGCCCGCATTCACTGCAATATTTCATTGAATCCCTTAGCGTAATTCGCGGTATTGACCGGCATTAAACAACAGAGGTTGTTTATTGGGGTTATTTTCCATATCAGTCACTTCACCGACTAAAATAACATGGTCGCCACCGGGGTAACGGGCCCAGACATTACATTCAAAGGTGGTAACTACGCCGCGGACTACGGGAGAACCCGACTTACCAATACGGTAGTGCTCAGGGGCCAATACATGGTCACCCTTCTTAGCGTAGAGATTTGATAGATCAGACTGGTCAGCCGCCAGAATATTGATGGCAAATTTATCGGCCTTTTCAAACGCTGGCAGACATTCAGAATTATTCTGCAAGCTCCAAAGTACCAGTGCCGGATCCAATGACACTGAGGCAAAAGAATTTACAGTCATACCAAAAGGCTCATAGCCTTCAGGGTTGGCTGTGATCACACAGACACCGGTGGCAAATGTTCCCAGGGCATTGCGAAACTCGCGGCTATCAAGACTCATAGAATTACCTTGTATGTTGTAGTATCAGTTGTTATTTATTGTAGAAAGGTACAAGCGGCGCATTATACACTTGAACCGCTTAAAATGAATGATCATTGACTTTCCGAGGGCTATTTATAACCCAGCATGGGAAGATCAAGTACCTGTAGGGTGGATTATAATCCACCGCTTTTAGCGCCAGACTGGTGGTGGATTATAATCCACCCTACTCGCGCCAGCGGTCTGCGGCGCAGTGATCGGAATCCCGGGCATCCACCCAGCGCTCACCATCCGGGGTCAGTTCTTTTTTCCAGAATGGAGCCCGGGTTTTCAGGTAATCCATAATAAACTCACAGGCCGCAAAGGCTTCGCCACGGTGCTGACTGCTGACCGCCACCAATACAATCTGGTCCCCGGGCGCTAACTTGCCAATGCGGTGAATCACCCTGCCACCCAATAGCTGCCAGCGTTCAGTGGCCTGGGCCATAATATCGCTGATACTCTTTTCCGTCATACCCGGGTAATGTTCCAACTCCAGAGTGGCGACTTTTTGATCGTCGTTTATATCCCTGACCACCCCAACAAAATTGGCAATGGCACCCACCTCGTGGCTCTGCTGGCGTAGCAAAGCCAGTTCGGCACTGACATCAAAGTCTTGCTGTTGCACACTGACTGAGAAATTTGCGCTCATCCTAGCCACCGGTTACCGGAGGAAAAAAAGCAATTTCATCCCCTTCAGTTAAGCTATGGTTATCGTCAACAACGTCCTGATTAACCGCCTTGATAACATTGTCTGCCATAAGAATATTGGACCAATCCGGGTTATGACTGTCGACGAGATGCTGCTTAAACTGGCTTAGGGAAATTGGCTGATAAGGCAATGCCATCGACAGGCGGTCAACCCCTAGCTGCTCACGAATACGGGCAAAAAATAATACAGTGACCATCGCTTTATTCAGCCTCACTCACAGATTGCGCTTGCCAGTGGCCAGACTTGCCGCCACTTTTTTCCAGCAGCCGAATATCACCAATGGCCATACCTTTATCGACCGCTTTACACATATCATAAATTGTCAGAGCAGCGACTGAAGCGGCGGTTAAGGCTTCCATTTCTACGCCGGTTTGACCAGCCAGCTTACAAGTAGCACGAATAAGCACTCGGTTATTGGCTTTATCGGCTTCCAGATCCAGCTTAATAGAGGTCAGCATTAAGGGATGGCATAACGGGATAAGGTCAGAGCATTTTTTAGCTGCTTGCACCCCTGCCAATCTTGCCACGGCAAAGACATCGCCTTTTTTATGGCCGCCATCAATAATCAGCTGCAGGGTTTCTGGCAGCATGGTAATGGTAGCTTCAGCGGTAGCTTCGCGCTGGGTCACCGACTTTTCAGTAACGTCGACCATTTCGGCCTGGCCGGATTTATTAATATGGGTGAGTTGTGACATGTATGCTCCTGATAATAAGGAATTTATACCTGTAGGGTGGATTAAAATCCACCTTTTAATGAAGAGGGGATGGTGGATTATAATCCACCCTACTGTGTTCGGTGACCCAGCAGGACACGAGGGTAGCCAGTACACAAGCCACTGCGGCAGCGACAAAGGTAATCTGGGGGCTGATCTCCCAGACCCAGCCACTTAAAACCGCCCCTACAGCACCCCCGGCACCAAAACTGAGGCCGCTGTACATTGCCATGCCCTGCCCTTCAAGGCCGCCGGTAAAAAAGCGACGAACCATTTCTACCGCAAAGGCATGGTAGCTGCCAAAGGTCGCTGCATGCATTAGCTGGGCGATAATAACAATCAGCCAATCATCGACATAAAAGCCCAGCAATAACCAGCGAATCACCGCCAGTATTAAGCTGGTAAACATAATCTGCCGCAGGCTAAACCGTTGCAGCAATTTATGCATCACGATAAAGACCACCACCTCAGCCAGAACTCCTAGCGACCACAGCAAACCGGTGACCGTGCGGCTGTAACCATGGTCTTCAAGGTAAACACTAAAGAAGGTGTAATAAGGGCCGTGGGAAACCTGCAATAGAAAACAGGCAATTAGAAAAGCAATAACGGCAGGTTGTTTAAGTACTGACTTTAAAGAGCGTCGCTCACTATCGCTGGTTTGTAATGGCTCTTTTTCATTAACTGTTAAGCTGCTTAGCCAAATACCCAATAATAAAAATACAATCACCCAGGGCAACCAGGAGATAGACAGATAATCAAAACTATAACCGAGCAGAGTTACGGCAATAATAAAACCAATCGAACCCCAGACTCTGATTTGGCTATAGCGCTGATAGCGCGTCCCTAAATGGGACAGGGTGACCACTTCAAACTGCGCCAGCACCGCATTCCAGAAAAAGCTGTAACCGGCAATAATAATGGCCATCCACCAGAAGCTATCAATATTCCAGAATAAACCCAAAAAGATCACTAATGCGATTAGCGAACCGGCACGGATAATTGACATGCGCCGGCCGGTTTTATCCGCTAACCAACCCCAGATATTGGGCGCGACAATTTTTGTGGCCATTAAAATACCGGCCAGATAACCTATATCGGCAGCATTAAAACCATTTTCTTGTAAATACAGCGGCCAGAACGGCATCCATGCGCCGACCAGCGCAAAGTAGAAAAAATAAAAACTGGAAAGGCGCCAGTAAGGGACTGACGCACTGCTGCTAAACATCGCGAGCGTTAGCGCTAGGGTGCGCTAGCGGGAATAACCGGGGTAGAACACTGTACATCGGCATTTTGACCGCGGTGGCGTAACAGGTGATCCATTAAGGTAATGGCCAGCATCGCTTCGGCAATCGGTGTGGCGCGAATACCGACACAGGGGTCGTGGCGACCGGTAGTAATCACCTCGGTTGAGTTGCCGTCAATATCAATAGTTTCTCCGGGAATCAAAACGCTGGAGGTTGGCTTTAGCGCCATATGGGCAACAATATCCTGACCACTGGAAATACCACCCAGTACGCCTCCCGCGTTATTGGAGGTAAAGCCCTGAGGGGTAATTTCATCACGGTGCTCACTGCCCACGGCATCCACACAATCAAAGCCAGCGCCAATTTCTACACCTTTAACGGCATTGATCCCCATTAGAGCATGGGCAATATCTGCATCCAGACGATCAAACACTGGCTCACCTAAACCCGGCGGCATACCGGTAGCAACTACCGTAATTTTTGCGCCTACCGAATCGCCACTTTTACGCAGGGCATTCATATAGGTTTCCATTTCCGGCACTTTGTCCGCATCCGGGCAGAAGAAAGGGTTGGTTTCTACCACATCCCAATCCAATTTTTCAGCTTTGATGGGGCCCAACTGAGATAGATAACCGCGCACCTCTATGCCCTGCTGCTGTAAATATTTTTTGGCAATAGCACCTGCGGCAACCCGCATAGCGGTTTCACGGGCAGAGGAGCGACCACCACCGCGGTAGTCGCGGTCACCGTATTTATGGGCATAGGTGTAGTCCGCATGCATGGGGCGGAAACGGTCTTTAATTTTGGAATAGTCTTTGGAACGCTGGTCGGTATTTTCAATTAACAGGCCAATAGATGTGCCGGTGGTTTTACCTTCAAATACCCCGGACAGGATTTTTACTTCATCCCCTTCACGACGCTGGGTGGTAAATTTGGAGGTACCCGGTTTGCGTCGATCAAGGTCGACCTGCAGGTCTTCTTCGGTAATAGCCAAACCCGGAGGGCAGCCATCAACGATAGCGCCCAGGGCTTTACCGTGGCTTTCGCCAAAGCTGGTGACAGTAAAGAGCTTGCCGATGGTATTTCCTGACATGAAGGGTCCCAATAGTGTATTTAGTGTGTAAACAGCCGGCGATTATACGTTATTCACAGCAATTCGTCAGAGGTAGGGTGGATTATAATCCACCATTTATACCCAATGACGCTCTGGTGGATTGTAATCCACCCTACCAGTACTGTAGCAGCTCGGCTTTGGTAAAGACAAAAACGCCATGGCCACCCTGTTCAAACTCTATCCAGGTAAATGGCACGCCGGGAAATGCTTTCTCAAGGGCAATACCACTATTACCCACTTCAACCACCAACACCCCGTCTTCAGTTAAATAGCTGGCGGCCTCATTGAGAATACGGCGGGTAATATCCAGACCATCATCACCAGATCCCAGCGCTATAGCCGGCTCATGCTGATACTCCGGGGGCATATCAGCCAAATCCTCGCTATCCACATAAGGTGGGTTGCTAACAATCAGCTGGTATTGCTGCCCTGACAGGCCGTTAAACAGGTCGGATTGAATGGCTCTCACCCTATGATTAAGCTCGTAGCGAGCAATATTCTCATTCGCTACCTCCAGAGCTTCTGGGGACAGGTCCGCCAAATCAACACTGGCCTCTTCAAAATAATGCGCACAGGCAATACCAATACAACCACCACCTGTACATAGGTCCAGAATGCGGTCTACTGACTGATAAGGTAACCAGGGTTCAAAACCCTGTTGAATAAGCTCGGCCACCGGCGAGCGCGGGATCAGCACTCGGCTATCCACCTTAAATGGCAACCCGGCAAACCAGGCTTCACCCAGCAAATACGGCAAGGGGATACGCTGCTCAACACGCTGGTCTATTAACGCCAGCACCGCTAGCCGCTCCTGCTGGGTCAGTGTTGCATCCAGCCAGTCAGCCTGCTCACCCAAAGGTATGCCCACACTAAATAACACCAGCCGCAGGGCTTCATCGGTGGCGTTATCGGTACCATGGCCAAAGTAGATATCTGCCTTGGTAAAACGGGACAGGGCCCAACGGATATAATCCCGAAGAGTCGTCAACTGTTGCGCCAGTGCTGCATTGGATTCCATAACTAACCTATTGAGATATTTCCCGGAGCAGAGGCTTGCTCCCTGTAAGGCACTAAGCCTCTGAAAACAAACAGTTTACCTGTTATCAGCAATAATTAAATCACCGCCGCAGACTTTCTTTTAACCGGAGCGGTTGTTACTATTCCAATCTTATCACTACTGCTTGGAGCCAATGTGGGCCAACCTATCAAGAACGCCAAAGACACTGCCAACCCTGAAGATTCACTGGAAAAT
Organism: Oceanicoccus sagamiensis; assembly: GCF_002117105.1. Classification (GTDB taxonomy): domain Bacteria; phylum Pseudomonadota; class Gammaproteobacteria; order Pseudomonadales; family Dasaniaceae; genus Oceanicoccus; species Oceanicoccus sagamiensis. The sequence continues at coordinate 4,310,721 of NZ_CP019343.1, forward strand.
ATGATCACCGCCTTTGAGCAAATCATTGATGGTGTAGGTGAAGACCGGCAACGGGATGGTCTATTGGACACCCCAAAGCGTGCCGCCAAGGCAATGCAGTTTTTAACCAAGGGGTATGATCAAACCGTTGAAGAAATTGTTAACGGCGCTTTATTTGAATCCGATGCCAATGAAATGGTGCTGGTTTCTGATATCGAACTTTACTCCATGTGTGAGCACCATATGCTGCCCTTTATTGGCAAATGCCATGTGGCTTATATCCCCAATGGTAAGGTGGTGGGGCTGTCTAAAATCGCCCGTATTGTGGATATGTATGCCCGCCGTCTACAAATTCAAGAAAGCCTGACCTCGCAGATTGGCCGAGCCATTATGGATGTGACCGGCGCCGCCGGTGTAGGTGTGATTATCGAAGCCAAGCATATGTGTATGATGATGCGCGGCGTTGAAAAACAAAACTCGGTAATGAGAACATCCTCTTTAATGGGTTCATTCCGGGATAATGATAAAACCCGCGCTGAGTTTTTATCACTGGTCAATCCCCGCTAGCGCTTAACCCTTCGCTACCACTGCCTCCATCTGATTAAAAGCCTCCTTAATCGTTGCCGATGGAGGCTTGCTTATTTTGCTAACCCCAATAATGGCCACGGTACTCAGTATAAAGCCCGGCACAATCTCATAAACCAGCTGGCTTAATGATTGCCCATTAACGGTGATCGGCGCATAAATCCAAAATAGAACCGTTACCGCCCCTACTACAATACCTGCCAGTGCTCCCGCTGCCGTCATCCGCTGCCAATACAGGCTAAGAATAATCATGGGGCCAAAGGCCGCACCAAAACCCGCCCAGGCATTGCTGACTATCTGCAAAATAGAACTATCCCGGTTATAGGCCATGGCAATCGCCACCAAGGCAACAATCACCACACAGGCCCGGCCCACCATTACCCGTTCTTTTTGCGAGGCTTCTTTGTTTAAAAACGCTTTATAAATATCTTCAGTTAAAGAACTGGAAGTCACCAGTAATTGCGATGAAATGGTACTCATAATCGCCGCCAGTACCGCCGCCAATAAAAACCCGGCGATCAAAGGGTGAAATAACAGCTGTGCCAGTAAAATAAAAATTGTCTCGGCATCATTTAGCGCTACACCGGTTTTAGCCACATAGGCGATACCGACAAAACCGGTAGCCATAGCCCCAAGCAGCGAGACAATCATCCAACTCATACCAATACGACGGGCAACTTTAAGGTCTTGCAGTGAACGGATGGCCATAAAGCGCACCAGAATATGCGGCTGGCCAAAATAACCTAAACCCCAGGCCAGGGATGAAATAATAGCGAGCACGGAGGTTCCGGCCACCATATCCAGACGCGAAGCATCAATCGCTTTAACAGTTGATATTAGCGGTTCAACACCACCGACCTCCCCTAAGGCAACCAGTGGCACCAACACCAAAGCGACAAACATAATGCAGCCCTGAACAAAGTCCGTCATGCTTACCGCCAAAAAACCACCAAATAAAGTATAAATAACCACGACGCTGGCGGTGATATAAAGACCATACTCGTAGTTGGCATTAAAAACATTTTCAAACAGCTTGCCGCCGCCCACAATGCCGGAAGAGGTATATACCGTAAAAAAGATAATAATGACGACAGAAGAAATAATACGTAACAATCGCGTACTATCTTCAAAACGGTTTTCAAAAAAATTGGGCAAGGTAATCGAATCATTGGCAATTTCGGTATAGGCTCTTAGCCTGCCCGCAACCAGCAGATAGTTAATATAGGCCCCCATCACCAGGCCCACACCAATCCAGGCATTACTTAAACCACCCAAATACAATGCACCGGGCAAGCCCATTACCATCCAGCCGCTCATATCAGAAGCGCCGGCGGATAGAGCGGTAACAGCAGGACCGAGTTTACGGCCGCCTAATAAATAAGCAGAAACACCTGTTGCAGAGGCTTTATAGGCATAGAGGCCAATGCCCAACATAATTATAAAATACAGTGATAATGAGATGACTGAGCCCAATTCCATGATGGTCTATTTGCCTCTATTTTTTACTGCTATTTTTGTTGTAAGAAAAATGTCTCAACGATGGCCGCAATATCTCCGGCCTGCTCTTCCATATGAAAATGATGACTGCCGGGCAGCGTTTGGCAATGTAATGTGCCGTAGCTTTCGGCAATATTAATAAATTCTTTTCTCGCCCCCAAACCGCCCTCGGCTAATAATAATAGATTGGGTGTGGTGATGGACTCAACTAAGGCTTTATTATGCTCGGCTGTCATTTTAAAGGCTGAGGCAGTGGTTAAGCGCACATCGGTAGTCCAGTGGTAGCTACCATCTCTAGCCACTAAACCACGTTCAACAATGGTGCGAGCACTTTGCTGATTCATATTGGCGGCTTTGCATCGCGCGGCTACCGCTTCATCAATCGATGCATAACGGGGGAGTTTTTTATGTAAAGCTCTGCGACGCTCAACTAAAAATTTATTCAGTTGCTTGGGAGTTTCGGCAATATCAACGGGCAGTGGCAGTACTGCATCAAGCATCACTAAGGCCTGAATCCGCTCTGGCATTGCGGCCGACAACATTAAACTAATAATGGCGCCGCGGGAGTGACCTAACAGGTTAAATGTCTGCCACTCCATATCATCGGCAATGGCCAAAATATCTAATAAGTCATCCCAAATATTGTAGCTGGCCTGGGGGGATTTATGATCACTTAAACCATGACCTGGCATATCCAGGGCAAGAATATGGCAGCGGCCTAGCAAGGGCGCCAAGGCATCAAAACTGGCGGCATTATCTAACCAGCCATGGCTGGCTATCACTTTTAATTCAGCACCCTTATTCCATTCTTTGGCCGCTAGCTGATAGCCATTAACGGTAAAAGTGCGCTCAACTGCCGACATTATACAGTCGCTTCAAAATTTGGCGCATGACGCAGCCACTGTAGCTGGCAGCAACCGGCTAATAGAGTATCCGCTGTCAGCATGGCCATACTGGCCGGCGACATCGGAGGGCCAGAACGATGGTCAGCGTTTTCTAACAGCCCTACCAAGGCGCTAACTAATGGCTGGTGACTGACAATTAATAAATCGCCACCACTATAGGTGGATAAGGTATCCACCAAATTTATGGGTGAACTTTCCGGGATTAAAGCGTCTACCGTTTCACGCGGAATATCTCCCAGCGCCGATAACACACCGTCCGCCGTTTGCTGTGCTCGAATATAAGGACTGACCCAAACCTGCTTAAAATCCAACGCCAATGCCTTTAGACAGACACCTGCGGCCTGGGCCTGCTCGCGGCCATAGTCGGTAAGATTTCTTTGCGCGTCGCTGTCCGCATAAATTTCTGCTTCACCATGACGTAGTATAACTATATTCATAACAGCCTATTATTTAACGGTAAACTCAACATCGCGGCTTTGCTCGGCAAACATCAGCGTGCCCACCACATCGTTAATGCTTTTGGGGGTATAGATAATATCGTAGAGGCCATTAACCAATGGCATATAAACACCCAACTCTTCAGCCTGCTGTTTAAGCAGTTTTAAGGTATTGACGCCTTCGGCAACCTGCCCTAGCTCGGCGACAATTTCATCCAGGTTTTTACCATGACCCAACTCATAACCCACTCGGTAGTTGCGGCTTAAAGGAGATGAGCAGGTAGCGATTAAGTCCCCTACTCCCGACAAACCTAAAAAGGTCATTGGGTCTGCGCCTTTTTGTACGGCAAAGCGACTCATTTCTGCAAGGCTTCGAGTCATCAGCATACTAATGGTATTTTGGCCTATACCCAGTGCAGCAGCCATACCCGCCATAATGGCATAGACATTTTTTAACGCCCCACCCAACTCAACACCAAATACATCTGAGCTGGCATAAACTCGAAAGTTACCGCAGTGCAGCAAGGCCTGAATAATTTCATTAAGCTCTTCATCTTTACTGGCTATTACGGTGGCAGCAATTTGTTGCGCGGCAATTTCTTTGGCCAGGTTTGGCCCACTCAATACACCAATACGAGCCTTGGGTAATTCTTCGGCCAGTACTTCACTCATTAATTTAAAGCCGTCGTGCTCAATACCTTTGGTGGTGCTAACCACAATGGCATTGTCGTTAATATGATGAGCAACTTCCGCCGCAACATCACGGGAAGAAGAGCTGGGAACGGCCATAAAGACAATATCGCAACCGGTAATAGACTCGGCCAAATCGGTACTGGCTTTTAGGTTGGTATTTAGGGGGTAATCTGGCAGGTAAGCGCTATTAATATGGTCACGGTTGATTTCATCAGCGCGTTCCGAGTTGCGTAACCACAGGCAGACATCATGGTTATTCTCCGCCATTATATTGGCGATAACCGTGCCAAAACTGCCTCCACCGAGAACGGCGATTTGGTGACGCTGGGTCATAGTGCGGCCTTATGATTATAGTGGTGTTAAACGATTTTAACGGGCCAAAATTGTAGCATAGTGCAGGCTGGATTATGCTAATCCAGCCTGCAAGGTACTTTTACTGGCTTAACTCAAGCAGCAGCTTGTTTAAACGGTGAACATAAGCAGCAGGGTCATCTAATTGCCCACCTTCTGCCAGGGTTGACTGGTCAAACAGAATTTCAACCAAATCCGAGAAGCGATCTTCATCACTTTCCTGATCCAACTTCTGTACCAGTGAGTGCTCAGGGTTCAGTTCCAGAATCGGCTTGCTTTCCGGCATAGCCTGCCCTGCCTGCTCCAGAATACGGCGCATCTGGGCACCCATATCACCATCGTTAACCACCAGACAGGCTGGCGAATCGGTTAAACGGTTGGTAACACGTACTTCTTCCACCTTGGCTTCCAGTACGGTTTTAACGCGCTCAACCAAATCTTTATTTTCGCTTTCGAGTTTTTCTTTCTCTTGCTTGTCGGCTTCATCTTCCAGCTCGCCAAGGTCCAGTTCGCCCTTGCCCACATCCTGGAAACCTTTGCCGTCAAAGTCCATCATATGGCCCATTAGCCACTCATCGACGCGATCAAATAATACCAGTACTTCGATACCTTTTTTGCGGAATACTTCAAGGTGAGGACTGTTGCTACCGGTGGTGTAGTTTTCGGCCGCTACATAGTAGATTTTTTCCTGGCCTTCTTTCATGCGGCTAACATAGTCTTCCAGTGACTGGTCTTGGACTTCACTATTACTATGCGTAGAGGCAAAGCGGAATAGCTTGGCAATTTTTTCTTTGTTGGAAAAATCTTCCGCTGGGCCTTCTTTTAATACCTGACCAAACTCGTCCCAAAATGCCTGATACTGCTCAGCATCTTTCTTCGCCATTTTAGACAGCATATCCAAAACGCGTTTGGTTAAGGCGCTTTTCATCGAATCAACAGCAGGGTCTTGCTGCAAGATTTCACGGGATACGTTTAGGGATAGATCGTTGGAATCAACTACACCCTTAATAAAGCGCAGGTATAGTGGCAAAAACTGCTCGGCATCATCCATAATAAAGGTGCGCTGTACATAGAGTTTTAAGCCTCTGGTCGCATCGCGGTTCCACATATCGAAGGGCGCTTTAGCAGGGACATACAATAAGCTATTGTATTCCAGCTTGCCTTCAACTTTATTATGGCTCCAGGTTAATGGGTCCTGAAAATCATGTGATACATGCTTGTAGAATTCTTTGTATTCGTCGTCTTCAACCTCACTGCGAGAGCGGGTCCATAGTGCAGTGGCATCATTGATGGCTTCAAACTCTGGCTCAAGATTTTCTTCAACGGGCTTTTCATTGCCCTCTTCGTCATATTCAGGGGTGATTTGCTTTTCCATCATCACTGGCAGTGAAATATGATCGGAGTATTTTTTTACCACAGAGCGAATACGGAAATCGTCAGCAAAGTCAGCGCTATCTTCTCTCAGGTGCAGGATAATGGTGGTACCGCGGCCTTCTTTCTCAATGCTCTCTACACTAAATTCCGCTTCACCTTCTGACTCCCAGTGCACACCTTCAGACTTATCTAAACCGGCGCGACGGGTTTTAACTTCTACTCGGTCAGCGACGATAAAGGCAGAGTAAAAGCCCACACCAAACTGACCAATAAGTTGTGAGTCCTTCTGCTGGTCGCCGCTTAGCTTGCTCATAAACTCTGCGGTGCCAGACTTGGCGATAGTACCCAGATGGTTAATCACATCTTCTTTGGACATACCAATACCGTTATCGGCAATGGTGATGGTTTTGGCTTCTTTATCAAAATCGATAGCGATTCTTAGCTCAGGGTCATCTTCATAGAGGGTGCCATCTGATAAGGCTTCAAAACGCAGCTTATCGGCGGCATCCGAGGCGTTGGAGATCAGCTCACGCAGAAAGATCTCTTTATTACTATAAAGAGAGTGGATCATCAGTTGCAGCAGTTGCTTGGCTTCTGTCTGGAAGCCTAAGGTTTCTTTATCCGTTGCTGTAGTCATCGTAAACAAGCTCCTGAAAATGCTTTTTTGGACGTTGGAATGCCTATTTTTTCAATAGGCCTAAAAGATATACGGGATATGGGGGCTGACTATGACATTTCAAGGGCTTTTTCTGCTCTGTCTGGGTACAATTGCCGCTCTTTTTTACTGCGATATCGGCCCATGCAAAGCCCTGAACAAAATTTAGTCAAAGGCATCGCCTTAGGGGTATTAACGGTCTTTCTGGGCAGCTCGGTATCGGCCGTAGGCAAGCATTTAACCGATCAGGTCGATATCGCCACTATTGTACTCTTCCAGTACCTGATCTGCTTTATCTGCACCCTGCCCTGGCTGCTGCGCAAGGGGGTTAGTGCCCTTAAGACGGACTACCTCTCGCACCATATTATTAGAGGCGTAAGCGGCTGTCTGGCCTTCTATGCCTTCTATTTCGCCCTAAAGTATATTCCGCTAGTCGATGCCTCGATGCTCCGTAATACCGCACCATTGATGGTGCCCATGGTGTTGTTTATCGCCTTTAGCATAAAGATCCCAAAATCCCGCTGGCTACCCTTGATGATTGGCTTTATTGGCGTTGCCGTGATGTTACAGCCCGGCCAAAGCGGCGCTAGCTGGTGGCATTTACTGGGGCTGGCATCCGGTCTGGGACTGTCCCTGTCGATGGTCTATACCCGCGTACTCTCGCAGAAAGAATCAGAAGGCCAGATTCTGTTTTATTACTTTTTAATCTCGCTGGTATTTGTGATTCCATTTTTTGCCTTTAATTACCAGCCGATCCCCCCGGCGGCTTTGCCCTGGCTGATTTATATTGGCATTACCATGTATTTTACCTTTGTCCTTTATACTAAGGCCTATAAATATGTAAAACCCTCAATCCTCTCCCCTACCAGTTATTTTTCAGTGGTCTTTGCCGGTGTCTTTGAGTGGTTAATTTGGGGGCATATTCCGAGTATGATTACGATCCTTGGTATATTGCTGGTCGTTAGCGGCGGCCTTTTAGTATTACGACAAAATCAATCCACCTGATATTTACGAGTAAAAAAATGAGCATCGAACATTTTACTGAGCAAGTTAAACAATACCCCGATAGCATTGAGTTTGACCAAACCATGAATGTGATTGGGCAGCATTTTGATTACACACCCAGCGCCTTTACCAATGGCCCTAATGTTCGAAATGAAGCCGGTACCAATGAAGGGTCGTGCAAGATTTTTGCTTTTGCGAAGTTAATGGAGCTGGATGAAGCCTCTACTTTAGCTTGTTTTGGGAAGTTTTATCGTGAGGAAGTATTGGGGCAGCCTGATGCGGATAATCATGGGAATATTCGGGCGTTTATGGCGTTTGGTTGGGGTGGTATTGAGTTTGAAGGTGAAGTCTTAACCGCCAAGTAGGGTGGATTATAATCCACCTTTTACAGCGCCGCAGTTATGGTGGATTACAATCCACCCTACGCCCAAAAAAAAAGGAGATGCAAAAGCATCTCCTTTTTAACAAACCGACTTAAACCTACCAACCAGTAAGCTCAGCCAAAGCTTCACCGATATCAGCCAGCGAGCGAACCGTCTTAACACCAGCATCTTGCAGTGCAGCAAACTTCTCATCAGCAGTACCTTTACCACCAGAGATAATCGCACCAGCATGGCCCATACGCTTACCTGGAGGCGCTGTAACACCCGCAATATAAGACACAACAGGCTTGGTAACATTCGCTTTGATATAGGCAGCCGCTTCTTCTTCCGCAGTACCACCAATCTCACCGATCATTACAATCGCTTCAGTGGCAGGATCGTTTTGGAACATTTCCAGAACGTCAATAAAGTTAGAACCAGGAATTGGGTCGCCACCGATACCCACACAAGTAGACTGACCAAAACCAGCGTCAGTAGTCTGCTTAACCGCTTCATAGGTCAAAGTACCTGAACGAGAAACGATACCGACTTTACCTGGCAGGTGAATATGACCTGGCATAATGCCAATCTTACATTCGCCCGGAGTGATAACACCTGGACAGTTAGGCCCGATTAAACGAACGCCCAACTCATCACAGCGAACCTTACATTCCAGCATATCCAAAGTAGGAATACCTTCAGTAATACAAACGATCAGCTTAATACCGCCGTTAGCTGCTTCAAGAATAGAATCTTTACAGAAAGGAGCAGGTACATAAATAACAGAAGCTTCTGCACCGGTTGCTTCAACAGCATCAGCAACGGTATTAAATACTGGCAGACCTAAATGCTCTTGACCGCCTTTACCCGGAGTAACACCACCAACCATCTTGGTGCCATAGGCAATTGCTTGCTCAGAGTGGAAAGTACCTTGAGAACCGGTAAAACCCTGACAGATCACCTTAGTGTCTTTATTAATTAAAATACTCATTATTTGCCCTCCGCTGCTTTAACCACTGCGTCGGCAGCTTCTTTCAAACTGGTCGCGGCAATAATATTCAGGCCACTTTCAGCAAGAATTTTAGAACCTAACTCAGCGTTGTTACCTTCAAGGCGAACAACGACTGGTACTTCAACGCCTACTTCTTCAACAGCGCCAATAATACCTTCTGCAATCAGGTCACAACGAACGATACCACCGAAGATATTAACCAGTACGGCTTGTACAGTGTCATCTGACAAAATAATTTTAAACGCTTCAGAAACACGTTCTTTAGTAGCACCGCCACCTACATCAAGGAAGTTAGCTGGTGAACCACCGTGCAGCTTAACGATATCCATGGTACCCATGGCCAGACCAGCACCATTAACCATACAACCGATATTGCCATCTAATGCTACATAGTTTAATTCCCACTGGGCAGCTTGTGCTTCGCGGGCATCTTCCTGTGAAGGATCGTGCATTTCTTTTAATTTAGGCTGACGGTACATCGCGTTGCTATCAACACCTAACTTGGCATCCAGGCAGTGAAGGTTGCCTTCATCAGTGATAACCAACGGGTTGATTTCGATTAACGCCAGATCAAGGTCCTGGAATAATTTAGCCAGACCTAAAAAGATATTTACAAACTGCTTGATCTGAACGCCTTCCAGACCCAATTTGAAAGCTAACTCTCGGCCCTGGTAAGGCTGTGCGCCTGCCATGGGGTCAATTTCAGCTTTAAGGATTTTTTCCGGTGTCTCTTCAGCCACCTTCTCGATTTCAACACCACCTTCGGTTGAAGCCATAAAAACGATGCGGCGAGTTGAACGATCGACTACAGCACCAAGGTATAATTCCTGATCAATATCAGTACAGGACTCAACCAGGATCTTGGCAACAGGCTGACCATTTTCGTCAGTCTGGTACGTGACCAGGTTTTTACCCAACCAGTTTTGAGCGAAGGCTTTGATATCTTCTTTGTTGTCTACCAGCTTAACACCGCCCGCTTTACCGCGGCCGCCAGCGTGGACTTGAGCTTTAACGACCCACTTGTCGCCGCCGATACGATCAGCAGCTTGTGCTGCTTCTTCGGGTGTATCACAGGCATAGCCCTTTGACACAGGTAACCCGTATTCAGCAAACAGTTGCTTGCCCTGATACTCGTGAAGGTTCATGTTATATACCGTCTTGGTCTGTGAAATTCGTGGTGATCAATCTGCAACAGGCTGATAACCGTTTCGATTTGGCCGTTATTGGCTGTCAGGCTGAAAAGCGCTAAAAGCCCGTATCCGGCTAAATTCGGTGGCGTATTCTCCCGAATTTCGGGCAGAACCGCAAATATAAATAGGCCAATTAACGGAAATTATTGGATTAAATAGCAGTTGGCCCGATAGGGTGAGACAGATGGCCCAATATGTCTAACCATGATGTTGCCCTATGCACCAAAGAGGGACTGGAAAAGCAATTTTGCTCATATTTTATACAAAGGAAAACCGCCTGCCATATCTTGGCAAGACGGCCTGTAGGGTGGATTACAATCCACCATAAAAGCTGATGTTCCGGAGGTGGATTGTAATCCACCCTACTGCTGTGGGGGTTTATTTACGCTTTTTCTTAGCGGCGATATGGATAGCATGCCCCTCAACGGCCAAGGCTGCCTCTTTCACCGTTTCTGACAGGGTTGGGTGGCCAAATACGGTCAAACCAATATCTTCTGCACTTGAGCCAAACTCCATTGCAATCACCACCTGCTGTACCAGATCCGCAGCGCTTGGGCCGATAATATGGCAGCCCAGAATACGGTCGGTTTCCGCATGAGCGATCATCTTCACCATACCCGCCGTATCATTGGCAGCCATAGCACGGCCACTGGCCGCAAAAGGGAACACCCCTACTTTGTAATCAATACCATCAGCCTTTAACTGCTCTTCGGTTTGACCGACTGCCGCAATTTCAGGGTGGGTGTAAATAACATTGGGGATGGTGTCGTAATTCATAGCCGCTTTCTGGCCAACAATACGCTCAGCAACCATCACCCCTTCTTCAGAACCTTTATGGGCCAACATAGGGCCGCGGACAATATCACCTACCGCATAAATACCGGGAGCATCGGTTTCGCAATAATCATTAACGTAGACAAAACCACGCTCATCCATAGTGACACCACAGTCACCGGCTAATAAACCTTCGCTCTGTGGGCGACGACCAACAGCAACAATTAACTTATCAAACACTTCCTGTTTTTCGCCATCGTTATCGGCATAAGTAACCGTGACCTTGCCATCTTTCACTTCAGAGCCTGTAACCCTGGCGCCAAGGCGAATATCCAAGCCCTGTTTTTTGGTAAAGATCTTTTTGGCTTCTTTGGCAATTTGCTTATCAACATTGGGGAGAAAATCTTCCAAGGCTTCAAGTACAACAACCTCTGCACCCAAACGACCCCAGACGCTACCTAATTCCAAACCAATAACACCGGCACCAATCACACCCAGGCGTTTCGGCGTTTCCAAAAACTCCAAGGCCCCGGTTGAGTCAACAATCACATCCTGATCAATCGGCGCAGGTGGAATATCAATAGGTATTGAACCGGCGGCAATAATAATATTATCCGCTTCAATCGTTTCAACCTTGCCATCATCATCAGTGACTTCAACTTTTTTACCGGCTAATACTTTGCCTGAACCTTTGATAGCAGTAACGCCATTGGCTTTAAATAGCTGACCAATACCACCGGTTAACTGTCCTACAATTTGATCTTTACGGGCAATCATCTGCGGAATATCGATCGACAAACCTGTAGCGGCAATACCATGGATAGCAAAGTCATCCTGCGCTTCTACAAATTTATGGGTGCTATCCAATAAAGCTTTTGATGGAATACAACCTACATTTAAGCAGGTACCGCCAAAACCGGTTTTACCCAGTTTATTGGTGCTACGTTCCAAACAGGCAACATTTAAACCTAACTGAGCCGCACGAATAGCCGCAACATAACCTGCCGGGCCAGAACCAATCACTACAACGTCGTACTTAGACATAAATAATTCCTAATCAATAACTTATATTTCGAGAAGAATACGCGCGGGATCTTCTAACAATTCTTTAATGCAGACCAAAAACTGCACCGCTTCTTTACCATCAATTAACCGGTGATCATAAGACAGCGCCAAATACATCATTGGCAGTATTTTTACTTCGCCATTAACCGCCATGGGGCGATCCTGAATTTTATGCATACCCAGAATCGCGGTTTGTGGTGGATTTAAAATGGGCGTCGAAAGCAAGGAACCAAAAACACCACCATTGGTGATGGTAAATGTACCGCCCTGCATTTCTTCCAGACCTAACTTGCCATCACGGGCGCGGCTGCCATAACTGCGAATAGTATCTTCTACCGTGGCCAGACCCATATTTTCTACGTCGCGTAATACAGGTACGACCAAACCTTTATCAGACGATACAGCAACACCAATATCCTGATAGCCATGATAAACAATATCATCACCATCAATCGAAGCATTCACTGCGGGATAGCGCTTTAACGCTTCGCAGGCTGCTTTAACAAAAAAGCCCATAAAACCAAGACGAACGCCGTTATGGGTTTTCTCAAATAAGTCTTTGTACTGCTTACGCAGCGTCATCACCGGTTCCATATTCACTTCGTTAAACGTGGTTAACATGGCAGTGGTTGAAGTGGCTTCCAGTAAACGCTCGGCGATACGCTTACGTAAACGCGTCATAGGCACACGTTTTTCAATTTTGTCACCGGCATCCATTTCCATAATGGGGGCGGGAGCAGCCGCTGTTGCGGCAGGCGCTGCTGGCGTAGCATTGCTTAAGTGCTTAACCACATCTTCTTTCGTGACCAAACCACCCTTGCCAGTGGCAACAATTGCAACACCTTTCAGGTTATTTTCTTCAACCATTTTGCGGGCGGCCGGACTAAGTTTTATTTCAGCACTCGCAGCAGGTTCTGTCGCAGCAGCAGGTTCAGCTTCTGGAGTTGGAACAGCTCCGGCACCTTCTTCAAAATGACCAATCAGCTCATCACTTAAAACCGTATCACCTTCCGCTTTAATTATTTCGCTAATAGCACCATCAGCAGGTGCTACAATTTCCAGCACTACCTTATCGGTTTCGATATCCACCAACAGCTCATCGCGAGAAACCGCTTCGCCGGGCTGTTTATGCCAGGTTGCCACGGTACCGTCGGCAACAGATTCGGGAAAGGTCGGTGCTTTTATTTCGATGGTCATAGTTTTTCCTTTCATTCAGATTCAAACAGAACGAACAATTAATACGTTATAAAGCGCTACTCAAAACCCAACGCTTCAGCAATTAGTTTTTGCTGTTGAGCAACATGCAAAGCCATATAGCCAGCCGCAGGTGAAGCCGAAGCATCACGGCCTGCATACTCGAGGTACAAGGTGCGGTTATGCTTATGAATAACACGGCGCATATGGTGCTGACTGGAGTACCATGCACCTTGGTTCATTGGCTCTTCCTGACACCAGACAATTTCTTTTAATTCAGCATAAGGCGCCAACGCCTGCTCAAGTTCTTGCTCGGGGAATGGATAGAGCTGCTCCAGCCGAATAATGGCAACATTGTCCATGTCTTTTTCGCGGCGGGTTTCACGTAAATCGTAATAGACTTTACCACTGCATAGCACAGCCCGGGTCACTTTTTCCGCATTGAGTGAGTCGGTTTCTGCAAGTACATTTTGGAACTGGCCATCGGCCAACTCTTCCAATGTTGAAACGGCTTCTTTATGCCGTAATAAACTTTTCGGCGACATAACAATTAACGGCTTACGTAATGGGCGCAATGACTGCCTGCGCAACATATGGAAAACCTGCGCCGGAGTCGTCGGTACACAAACCTGAATATTATGCTCAGCTGAGAGTTGTAAAAAGCGCTCAAGGCGGGCTGATGAATGCTCTGGCCCCTGCCCTTCATAGCCGTGAGGCAATAGCATGGTTAAACCACATAGGCGCTGCCATTTATGCTCACCACTGGTAATAAACTGATCGATAACTACCTGTGCACCATTAGCAAAGTCACCAAATTGCGCTTCCCAGATAACCATCACATTAGGCATGGTGGTGGCATAGCCATATTCAAAAGCCAATACCGCTTCTTCTGATAATAGCGAGTCATGAATAGTAAAGTTGGGCTGGTCCTCGGCCATATGCTGTAACGGCACATGGATCGATGCATCGTTTTGATTATGCAAAACCGCATGGCGGTGGGAGAATGTACCCCGCCCTACATCCTGTCCTGTTAGGCGAATCGGGTTACCTGAATCTATCAAGCTACCGTAGGCCAGTGTTTCAGCAAAGCCCCAATTAATAGGCGTGGCGCCAGCGGCCATTTTACGACGGTCTTCGTAGATTTTACCGACCTGACGCTGAATAGGAAAACCTTCAGGAACGGCATTAATTTTTGCCGCTACATCCTGTAATTTTTTCAGCTCGATACGGGTATCACAGGGGCAATCCCAATCGTGGCCCAGATAAGGGTTCCAATCGACAAATAATGTTTCATTGGGCTCATGGACTAAACTTTTAGCCACATGCTCACCGCTCTCTAAAGCACGGCGATAATTTTCGATCACTTCAGTATCGTATTCTTTGCTAATCAACGATTGGGCAATCAGTTTATCCGCATATAAATCACGGGTAGAACGCTGCTTTTTGATTTGCTGATACATTAGCGGCTGGGTACCGGAAGGCTCATCCGCTTCATTGTGCCCACGGCGACGGTAGCACACCAAATCAATAACAATATCTTTATTAAATTGCTGACGGTAATCAACAGCCATCTGGCTGACAAACAATACCGCTTCAGGATCATCACCATTCACATGGAAGATCGGCGCCTGCACCATTTTTGCCACATCGGTACAGTATTCTGTTGAACGTGCATCTTCGCGTTTACTGGTGGTAAAACCCACCTGGTTATTAATCACTACGTGGATGGTGCCGCCGGTTTTATAGGCGCGGGTCTGTGACATTTGGAAGGTCTCCATCACCACCCCCTGCCCCGCAAAGGCAGCATCACCGTGTAAAATTAATGGCACCACTTTTTTGCCTTCGGGATCTTCACGACGATCCTGACGAGCACGTACCGAGCCTTCTACCACTGGCGCGCCTATTTCAAGGTGCGACGGGTTAAAGGCCAATGCCAAATGCATTTCACCTCCCGGGGTTTCTACGGTCGATGAAAAACCCTGATGGTATTTAACATCAGCGGAACCGTGGTACTCGGCACGGCCTTCAAACTCATCAAATAGTTCAGACGGATTTTTACCCAGTACGTTAACCAGCATATTTAAACGGCCACGGTGGGCCATGCTAATAACGACTTCTTTGGCAGAATATGAACCAATACGCTGGATCATCGCATCCATCATTGGAATCAGGCTTTCACCTCCTTCCAAACCAAAGCGTTTTACGCCGGGGTATTTTGAGGCGAGTAATTTGCCCAAGCCTTCTGCCGCAGTAAGGCGCTCATGCAAATGCAGTAATACATCATCGCCAAAAGCGGGCTTGGAGCGAACACTTTCCATCCGCTGCTGAATCCACTGCCGCTCTTCGGTGGCAACAATATGCATAAACTCTGCACCGATCGTATTGCAGTAGGTTTGCTCTAAGGAATCAACGATTTCTTTTAAAGTGGCCTGATCTTTACCAATAAACAAGCTGCCGGTTTGAAACACGGTATCAAGATCAGCGGCGGATAGTTTATGGTAATGAAGGTCCAAATCAGGGACTGGTGCACGAACTTTTAAACCTAACGGATCCAGTTTGGTTTGCTGGTGGCCACGCTGGCGATAAGCACTACACAACTGGATAACCCGAACCTGCTTTCTTTCATGGTCGGTAATTCCACTATCACTTTCAACGGATAGGGGTTTAATTTTGGCTTTGGCTAATTGGGTAAAGTGGTCGCGGATCGTAGAGTGCGGAATATCCTGTCGCACATTGCCATTGACCTGGGGCAGTTTTTCAAAATAGGTGCGCCACTCTTCCGGCACATGATTGGGGTCTTGCAAATAGGTTTCGTAGAGGTCTTCTACGTAGGCGGCATTGCCACCTGAAATATGGGAGCTACCCCATAACAACTCCATTGAGTCTTTTTGCATATCTTAGGGCCTCGGTAACAAGCGCGTTAACCATTGTACAAAGTTTAGCTTAAACCTTGAGATAACGAAGGGCTGTCACGGTAGTGACACACCTTATACTTGTTGGATATAGCAGTTAACAAAATGCACCGGTAAGCGCCAGTGCCATATCCCGCATCATGGTATTTCGGTAATACAATATCGTTGAATACTGATGCTTGGAACACAGCATAAGTGTAGACGAATCTGACACTTACACTGCCTTCAAACAACAAAAAAGCAAGCTTTTGGCTTATTCTTGCTGCTATGCCTAACGCTTATGTTGCGCTAGTTAAAAGCATATTGCGAATATGCCCGATAGCTTTGGTAGGGTTCAAGCCCTTAGGACAAACATTGACACAGTTTTGGATACCGTGGCAACGGAAAACACTGAATGGATCATCCAGCTCGGCCAAACGCTGTTCAGTCGAAGTATCACGGCTATCCGCCAGAAAGCGGTAAGCCTGTAATAGACCTGAAGGGCCGATAAAGCGGTCCGGGTTCCACCAGAATGAAGGACAGGCGGTAGAACAACAGGCACACAGGATACACTCATACAGGCCATCTAACTTTTCACGCTCTTCAGGTGACTGAAGACGCTCAATCGCAGGTGCTGGTGTGTTGTTAATCAGGAATGGCTTAACCTTCTCGTATTGCTTGTAGAACAAGCTCATATCTACAACCAGATCACGGATAACTGGCAGGCCCGGTAACGGACGCAAGACCAGCTTATTGCCGCCTTTCATGGCTTCGGATAATGGCATAATACAAGCCAGGCCGTTTTTACCATTGATATTCATACCATCAGAACCACACACGCCTTCACGGCATGAACGACGGTAGGCAGTGGTGGTGTCCTGGGCTTTAATCAGCTCCAATACATCCAATACCATTAAGTCTTTACCACCGGTATCGACTTCCAAGTCCTGCATATAAGGCTCGGCATCGGTTTCCGGGTTATAACGATAAATACTGACGTTTAACATGTTTCTCTATCCCCTTACTCTTGGGCTTAACTCGACCTTAGCAATAATGCTTAGTAGGTCCGTACTTTGGGTTCAAATGAATCAACGGTTTTCGGAGTGAAGTTAACACCACGCTTACCGACTCGTTTATCCCCAGGGAAATACACGGAGTGACAAAGCCAATTTTCATCATCACGATCTTCAAAATCTTCACGGGCATGAGCACCACGACTTTCTTTACGCTCTTCCGCGGCAATCGCTGTCGCTTCTGCCACTTCAAATAAGTTGTGCAGCTCAAGTGCTTCGATACGTGCTGTATTGTAGGCATTACTCTTATCTTCAAGATGCGCATTTTCAATACGAGGACGTAACTCAGCCAGCTTTTTAATACCTTCCTGCATATAGTCACCGCGACGGAATACGCCGAAGTGGTTCTGCATAATGGTTTGCAGCTCTTTACGCAACGCAGCAACACTGTCGCCGCCGGTCGTTTTGTTAAGGTTGGTCAAACGTGAAGCCGCTTTGGCGATCTCATCTTCAGTAGCATCTTTCATATCGATGCCTTCACGCAGTGACTTCTCGATATGTAAACCCGCCGAGCGACCAAATACCACCAAATCAAGCAGTGAGTTACCACCCAGACGGTTAGCACCGTGTACCGATACACAGGCCACTTCACCACAGGCATATAGACCAGGAATGATTTGATCATTGCCTTCGTCATCAATAGTAATCGCCTGACCATCAACGTTAGTTGGAATACCGCCCATCATATAGTGGCAGGTTGGTACTACAGGTACTGGCTCTTTAACCGGGTCAGCATGGGCAAAGGTACGTGATAATTCACAGATACCCGGCAGACGGCTTTCCAGTACTTCTTCACCCAGATGATCAAGCTTCAAATAAACGTGATCGCCATCGGGGCCACAACCGCGGCCTTCTAAAATCTCTAAAGTCATAGAACGGGCAACAACATCACGGCCCGCCAGATCTTTAGCATTGGGTGCATAACGCTCCATAAAGCGCTCACCATCTTTATTCACCAGATAGCCACCTTCACCGCGACAACCTTCAGTAACCAGTACACCCGCGCCGGCAATACCGGTTGGGTGGAACTGCCACATTTCAATATCCTGAACCGGAACGCCAGCACGCAGTGCCATACCGATACCGTCGCCAGTATTGATATGGGCATTGGTAGTAGAGGCGTAAATACGACCTGCACCGCCAGTAGCCAATACTGTAGCTTTTGATTTGATATGAACGACTTCGCCAGTTTCGATGCAGATAGCAATAACACCAGTTACCGCGCCGTCTTCATTTTTAACCAGGTCGGTTGCGTACCACTCATTAAAGAAGACGGTTTCATTCTTCATATTGCCCTGATACAGGGTGTGCAACAGAGCGTGACCCGTACGGTCAGCCGCTGCACAAGTACGAGCAGCCTGAGTTGGATTATCAGGCCCTTTAGACTGACCACCGAAAGGACGCTGGTAGATACGACCTTCTTCGGTACGGGAAAATGGCATCCCCATATGGTCTAATTCGTAAACCGCCTCAGGACCGACACTACACATATATTCGATAGCGTCCTGATCACCAATATAATCAGACCCCTTAACGGTGTCATACATATGCCAGCGCCAATCATCATTGGGGTCGTTAGAGGCAATCGCACAGGTAATACCGCCCTGGGCAGAGACTGTATGAGAGCGAGTAGGAAATACTTTAGAGATAACCGCAGTCTTATAACCAGACTGGGATAGCTGCAATGCCGAGCGCATACCTGCACCGCCACCGCCGACGATTACACCGTCAAAAGAAATAGTTCTAATAGTCATTATAAATTAACCCCAAAGGATCTGGATGCCCCAGACAACATAAGTGAACAGGACAACTGCACTGGCAGCCTGAAAGGCCCAACGCAATAGGTTAGCTTGAGCACCAACGGCGGGCCCTAATTTAATAGTCAGCACATGTTTGACCAGGTAATCGGTAGAAACAGACCACAGACCAATCCAGGCGTGAGAAGCAATAGAGAGTATTGCCGCCAGAGTGAAGGTCTTCATCCAGGTCTGCTCAAACAAGGCTTTCCACTGAGCGTACTCAGGGGAAGACACCAACAGGACAAAAGCAATAAGAAGAGTGTAAGCCAGCAGAATCACACCGGTGACACGCTGCATTAACCAATCAGACAGGCCGCTACGGCCAAAATTCGTTACTGAAGTTACCATATCATCGCTCCCGCCAGAATAATTAACACAGCAGAGACGGTGAGCACCAATTTGGCTCCGGTCTGGCCGCCCTCAAGGGTCTCGCCAATGCCCAGATCCATAATCAGGTGCTTGATACCCGCTACAGAGTGATAAATCAGTGCAGACAAAACGCCCCACACCACCAATTTTAATAAAAAGGAGTCGCACAGGGCTTTAAGGCTGTTAAAGCTCTCTTCACTGGCTAAGGATTCATCCAAAAGCCACAGCAGAACGGCGGCGCCAGCAACGAGAATCACACCGGTAATACGGTGGGTAATCGACGCCAGAGCAGGTAACGGCAGGTCTATAGTGCCGATATCAAGGTTTACAGGTCGTTTATCAGTCACGGTTTTATCACACTTGTCAGGCCCCTCACCTAATCGATCATTAGATAAGCAAGGCGGTTAAAGGTTAGCGAAACAGTTGGAATCAAGCAGGCAATCGGAGTAAAAAAACTAAGCCAGCGTTAGACTTAGCCCCTGAATACCCCCCTGGAATCCGCGGCGAATTATAGGCATATAGATATAAGATTACAAACGCTAACACTCCCCTGCCAAGAATAAATCCACTTTATTGGGCGCTTCAAAAGAAGAAAATCCGCAAAACCAACCTATCGGCTGCTAAAAATCCCGAAAAGCTTTGATTTAACAGCATATTCTAAGAACACTGACTAAATTCCCCATTGACAAAAACCAGCAAAACTCTATGATTGTCCACCCTCCGTACATCAAATACGCAAAACGGTGGCCAGCATCAATAATGGTGGCAACCAGTACTGGAATCACTCAGAAAATCAAAAAGTTAGGAGCTTTACATGTCTGACAAAAAAGCGACTCTGGCCATCCCAGGCAAAGACGCCATTGACCTCCCTATCTACTCCGGCAGTATCGGCCCCGACGTGGTTGATGTTGGCGCACTTACAGGGCAAGGCATGTTCACCTATGATCCAGGCTTTGTATCTACCGCAGCCTGCGAATCCAAGATCACCTATATAGATGGCGGCAAAGGTGTACTTCTGCACGGTGGCTACCCCATCGAGCAACTGGCTAACGAATCGGACTTTTTAGAAACTTGCTGGTTATTATGGAATGGCGAACTGCCAACCGCAGCCGAAAAAGAAGCCTTTGTAGAAAAGATCACCATGCACACCATGGTTCACGACCAAATGGCCTCCTTCTTTAAAGGCTTCCGTCGCGATGCACACCCCATGGCCATCCTTTGTGGTGTTGTTGGTGCGCTATCAGCCTTCTACCATGACTCTTTAGATATCACCAACGAAAAGCACCGTAATATCTCTGCTATTCGCCTGATCGCCAAAATGCCTACTCTGGCAGCAATGGCTTATAAATTTTCTGTTGGCCAACCTTTTGTATACCCACGCAACGACCTGAACTATTCAGAGAACTTTTTGAATATGATGTTCAGCACCCCTTGCGAAGATTACCAAATCAGCCCAACACTCGCTAAGGCGATGGATAAGATCTTTATTCTTCACGCTGACCACGAGCAGAACGCTTCTACCTCTACCGTTCGCCTGGCTGGCTCTACGGGCACCAACCCATTTGCCGCTATCGCAGCGGGTATCTCAGCGTTATGGGGCCCTTCACACGGTGGCGCAAACGAAGCGGTACTGGATATGCTGAACGAAATCGGTGATGAAAGCCGTATCGATGAGTTTGTTGCTAAAGCAAAAGACAAGAATGACCCTTTCCGCTTGATGGGTTTTGGTCACCGGGTTTATAAAAACTTTGACCCACGCGCTAAAGTGATGAAGCAAACCGCTGATGAAGTACTTGGCGAACTAGGTCTGGACAACGACCCACTGCTGAAAATTGCCAAGCGTTTAGAACAGATTGCTCTGGAAGACGAATACTTTGTTGAGAAGAAACTGTACCCTAATGTGGATTTCTACTCCGGTATTATTCTCAAAGCTATGGGTATTCCTACCAGCATGTTTACGGTAATTTTTGCTCTGGGCAGAACACCGGGCTGGATTGCACACTGGAACGAGATGATTGCCGACAACTCCAGAATTGGCCGTCCTCGCCAGCTTTATACTGGACCTACCCAGCGGGATTTCACGCCACTGGATAAACGCTAATACCAGTAGATAGCAACGTTATTTAAAAGCCACATCTAATGTGGCTTTTTTATAGCCAGGAAATTGCATATTGCAGAGGCATAAGAAATATTTAATAATTTCGCAGCATTACATCAAAATAAGAAGCAAGCAATGATAGCCACCCCTAATTTTGTCTACATTCATACGTCACGGCATGGTGGCACATTTGTTAACAATCTGATTCTAAACCATATCCCCGATTCCAGACTCATCCAATACCACGGACAACTCAGCAACCTGCCAAAGCACTGCGCCAAATTACCCATCATTGGACATGTCAGAAACCCTTGGGACTTTTACGTCTCGCTGTATTTTAATTATAAGAAAAAAAAGCAATACCTATTCCAGATAATCTCCGAAAACGGCACCCTGGATTTTGAAGAAACCATTAGCCGATACCTCACCTTGGGCAACCAAAGCGAGGCAAGCAAAACGCTTATTGACCAATTGATAGATGCCGCGCCCAAGGAAATACACCCCCAGCTAGATCCAAACCTAAGAAACCCCGGCTTAACAGCTAAACACTTTGCCAAATACCCGGCTGGCACTGGATACTACACATGGCTATTCAAACTCATGTACAACAGCAGGAAAAAGCACAAACTTCATATAGGTCGCTTCGAAAACCTAAGAGAAGAAACCATGGCATTATTAAAAACTACCGGCACGCCTATCACACCCGGAATATTGGAATACCTGAACAAGCGCGAAGCGATGAACCCCAGCGAGCGAGAAAAATCTTATAAAGATTACTACAGCAAAGAGCTACAGTTATTAGTGGCAGAGAAGGATCGCTATATCATCGAACGCTTTGGCTACACATTTTAAGACCGCCGCCTATAACGCTCCGGTTACGTCAATCTGTAAAAGCTGGCAACAAATTTTCATTTAAAGCCGCCCCTAAAATCCGCGCCTGAAAAGCAATAAAAGCCCTGGAATTATTAGAAGCAAGATAGATAGGTTTAACAGGGCGCTGCACGCGGTTGATCAGGCGGCCATACTCTGGCCACCCCTGTTTAGTAGGGCCAAACTGGGCCCACACCCTGCGCCAATCCCAGCGAAACTCATTGATCGTATTGACAAACTGATTAACCACTTCTGGATCATTGGTTTCATTTGCAACAATATCCGCGATTAAGTCCAGACAAAGACTATCAAGCTCACCGGGCATCATAACTAATGGGGCGTTATACTTTTCATAAACAGGTTCGACCTCTAAACCGGGATCAAAGGCAATAAACTTCTCATCCATTTTTTTCCCGGCGACTATATCGGCAACCCGCTGCCAAAAAACTGAAGAACCTACCGTATCTGCTACCAAATGGACCCGAGACTCAGAAGACTCGTTAATCACACGATGAGCTTTCCACGTATCGAGCAACCACACTTCACCGGCCTTCATCTGACAACGTTCATCACCACAAAAGAAAGTAACATCGGGGTTGGTGACTATTGGGATATGAATTCTAACCCGGTCAAACCAATGGTAATTGACATCTGTGTGGATGGGGATGTCATGACCGCCATCCAGCCGCATCAACCTGGACCGACCGAACACTTCGTCAAAAGAAGCAATAACCTGCCTGAAATAAGGGGATTGAAGCAACGTTGGAGTGGGTTTCATCTCTCCATTAAAGAGATCATTCACTTCACCGTTAAGCGAAATTAAAGGAATGGAAAAATTACCAGCCAAGGCCCCGGGGTGGGGAATCCAATCATTTTTATTGACGACTGAAAGCTCTTTAGCGAGCTGATCAACATCAAATCGAAATGGCAATTTTACAAATTCAGAAGCAAGCCTCATATCATCAAGACTCTGTTGTTTTTAAAATAAAAAGAGCTATAAACCGCTAAACAGTCTATAGCCCTTGTAAAAACTAACTTATTACTTAAAAGTTATATTTTAAGGTGGCGCCATAATTCGCCGGGGCACCAAGCGAAACAATATGCTTGTTAAATATACCGATATGGAAAGAACCTGCTACATATTCCTTGTCGGTAATGTTTTTACCCCAGACAGTAAACTCCCAATGCTCAGGTCCCTGGAAATTCATCGACATATTCCACAGAGTACGCGAGCGAATAAAGGCCAGATTTAGTGGATCTATATACTGTCTTGACTGATAGTTACCATTCAAGCGCAAGTTCATAGTCCAGCCATTATCAAAGTCATCACTGTAGTTAAAGCCAAGCGTATACTGCTCCTTGGATACTTTAATCAGATCATTACCACCAATATCATCATTACCACAATTTTCGTCAAAATCGATAACAGCGTCAAAGTTACCACCGATAGGTGTGCCATCAGGGTTTGTATCTGTTAATAGATTCTCAGGGGTACACTCATAGTAATAAGCTGTTTTTGCATCAGCATACTTAACATCATCCTCATATCTCGGATTCGTATAAGCCGCGCCGAAATCAACACTGAAATTCTCATTAATGAAAATCAAACCATCAATTTCGAAGCCGTAGTTTTCAACATCGCCGATATTAGCCTGCACACTACCCGCATTAGGACTTTCGCTAACACCCGTAGGGGCAACACCGCCTACCAAGTCTTCCCACTCTACGATATAAGCCGCAACGTTTAATTGCATCATACCTTCGAAAAGAACATTTTTAGACCCTATTTCATAAGTCCAGTTAACTTCTTCATCATAGGTTCCCTGATCAGGGTCAGAAGTATTGTTAAAACCACCTGCTTTCAGACCATTTGCGATATAAGCATAAATCATGCTTTCGTCATTGATCTGCCAGTCCACACTATATTTCGGCGTAAAGTAATGAAATGTATCTTCTGCCGTTCTGGAAATACAAGGATCTCCTTCCTGGCTTGAAGGCGCATCGGGGTCAGTGACAATCGTAGTTTCACCCTCAGCACATATCGTAGAATAGCTATTGGTTTCACCCACACCAAAACCTGAACCCGCGTAGTAGCCGCCAGCAGGAATGGCAAAGTTATCAGTCAGGCGCTCAATTTCCTTGTCTTCTTCCGTATATCGAGCTTCGACTCGAAAGCTTAAATCTGGAGTCAGGTTATATTCAAACATGGCAAATACAGCGTAAACCTGTTCATCAAATATAGTGTAGTCTGCCTTCTGACCACTCCACGAATCTCTGAATAGCTCATAGATTGCTACCCCCTGAAACTCGGCCTCATACAACGGGGAGTAAGTGTTATCACCAAACGGCTCATAACACCCTCTTTCCGGGTCCTGATCTGCATCATAGAGACGATCCGCAGTAGTACAGATAGGGTTGTATGTAGTCTGGCTAAACTGCTCATCTTCACTATCAGAATAATAACCACCAAAGCTGAAAGAGTAATCGTCACTACCACTCCAATCAAAACGGAACTCATGAGAAACCGTGGTCAGTTCAATAATTGGACGGGACGATGAAACATTAGACTGCATTTCGACATCGGCGCGCCCCGGAGAGTCAGCATTATTATCGGTCAGGGAGTTGCCCCATAACGGATCACGTGAGGCTGCACCCACCTGAATACCCTCATGGTCAATGTAACCCATATTATAAGCCAGGGACCACACATCATTAATATCCCAATTGACAGAAAAGGTCATAACTTCAGTATCCGCCTTGAAACCGAAGCCCCGTGGATCCAGGTTAGTTCCCAAGCGACGCTCATCCGGGCCAGTAACACCATCACCCAAACCCCAGTTATAGTTATCTGTACCGGGGATATACTGAATCTGGCCATTGGCATCTTTTACAATATCGCCATTCGCGTCCAGCACTGGATCCAAACCGCCAGACCAGGGAACCCTCACGGGTTGCAGTGGCAAGGCGCCTTTCCACAAGGTGTTACCCGTTGAAGCCAAGCCTTCAAAACTACCGCCGGCCTTATCGGCCACATTCGTTAAGTGAGTAACGGTGTTGAAGTTCATATCATTAAAGGGAGTTGTCTGGAATCGCGCAACTTCACGCACACCACCCATGATATAACCGCCCTGACTCTCTTTCTTAAGACTGGTATTAAAATAGCCGGTATCAACCGTCACATTCTCTGAAGCCAACCAGGTAAAACCCAGGTTATACGTTTCATCATCCCAGCCACCTACTTTTTCATCACTACCGCCATTACTAAAGCCAGTAGGATCGGCACTTGCCAGAGGGTGTGTATTATCGAAAGGGCCATCATATTCGCTCCGACCAATGGTATAACGAGCAAGCAGCACATTCTCGATCAAGGGTCCATTGAGGCTAACCTTCCAATCTTCACGACCATCTTTACCCTGGGTGGTCGATACATAGGCTTCGAACTCTTCCTGGGGCTTTTTGGTCACATAATTAATCGCCCCCGCAAAAGCATTACGTCCATATAGAGAGTTTTGCGGGCCTTTAACAACCTCGATACGCTCCATATCAACCATACCCATATTGGCCATACTTTGCCGAGACAGGTAAACACCATCCAGAAAGATAGCAACATTCTGCACCCGGTCTTGAGCAAAACCCTGACGCAAGCCTCGAATAGTTGGACTGGACTGATAACCCGAGGAGGATTCACCGGAATAGTTTAAACCGACTGTATTACCTGCCACATCCTCAAGGTTTACAAAGTCCCCACGCTCCATCGTCTCACTGGAAAAAGCGGTTATTGCTAAAGGAACTTCCTGCAGTGATTCAGATTGCTTACGGGCGGTTACTACCACCTCTTCAATCTGTGCAAAGGATGAAATGGACGCTAATTGGGCAGGTAGAACGACTGCACAAACAAGCGGCAGCTTGAATCTAGACATGAAACCACTCCCACAGTGATGACTGTTATTGTTATGTTTAGTGGGTACTAGCACTATGCAAAGCAGCAAGTTATAGCACCAAAAGCCTGATTTTCAACGAGAAAAAACTCGTTCAAACAGCCATTTGTTATAATCTAATAACATTATACTTTTAAGTCAACTGGTAATAACTCACAGATGGCAATCAAAAAGCACAAAACCAGCCCTGATTTGCCTTTAAGAAAGCCCTCTGTCACTTAACATTTGAGCTATCTAACAGACGACTTCAAGCTATAACTGTATTCGATCCAGCTAGAAAATAAATCCAGAGAAGGCAAAAAAATGTGTGAAATAATCCAATGTTAAATAGCTTTCTTATATGCTAGCTTTAAATTGAATGAGAAAAATAATAGAAAACACAGCAACACAATCAAAGCCTCCCCCTAAAACTAATGCCCAGCCGACACCTGGCATTGGCTAAACAGGCTGATAAACACACGTAATATATAACCATCAAGGAATAGTTGAATGCCTTCATCTGATCAGCCCTGGGTATTGGGCGTGAGCGCCTCACACAATGGTGCAGCCTGCCTGCTAAAAGGTGACAGGATAGTCGTTGCCATTCAGGAAGAGAGAATTCTAGGGCTTAAAAGAGCCCCTATTAACCTTAAAAAAAACTGTCTGGCCATTAATTACTGCCTACAATACGCCAAAATAACACCTGCTGACCTCGACTGTATTGTCCTGAGTTCCCAATCTTCACTGGATGATCCGTCTAACACCTATACCGACAACCCCATTATTCAACAAGCCATTAACGCCAAGATAGAATTAATTGGCCACCACAAAGCGCATGCCTATAGCGCCTTTGCACCCTCTGGGTTTGATGATGCAGCCGTTCTCGTGATTGATGGTATGGGCAGCCCGGTTAGCGACCTGGACAAGGACGAACAAAAAGCGATTGTCGGCAATATCTCACAAGGCAGTGAAACCATCTCCCTGTATGATGCCTCAGGCACCACATTAACACCGCTGGAAAAACACCTGGTCACCAACCATGACTGGCTAAAACCCTATCAGGGCGACGTTCGCATGGCTGACTTTGCAAGTCTGGGCGGCATATTCTCTTCCTGCGCAGGGCAGATATTTGGTAGCTACAGCGATGCAGGTAAAGTTATGGGGCTTGCCCCCTATGGCTCCCCCACCATCGCTGCAGAGGAATTTTTTTCCATCAACAATGGCGGGCTTACTTTTCATAACAACGTACCCAAGCGCTTCACATTCAGTGAACGCTGGCCACAACACCAACAGCTCTATGCTGACCTGGCATGCTCTGCCCAGCAAGCACTCGAAGAAGCGATTCTTTATCTAACCCGGCAACTAAAACAGAAATCCAACTCAAAAAACTTTGTCTATGCCGGCGGGGTTGCACTTAATAGCGTTGCCAACGAACGGATTGTCAGAGAGTCTGGTTTTGAGAATGTCTATATCATCCCACCCGCAGAAGATAGCGGTGCTGCCTTAGGCGCTGCTTATTACGGGCTATGGTCAATCAAACCCACGAATACAAAAAACACACTGAAGAGCGACTCACTCGGCGCTGTATATAGTGAAAGCGAGATCGACACCGCCATTAACAACTCCCCCTGGGTTGAAGTGATTAATGACCAGGCAAGCCCAGAAGATGTAGCCGAGCTTATTGCCAATAATAATATTATTGGCTTTTTTGCTCAGGGCTCAGAACTGGGGCCCCGCTCCCTTGGCCAGAGAAGTATATTATGCGACCCACGCAGAAAAGACGCCAAAAAAGTACTCAATGACAGAGTGAAGCACCGTGAAGGCTTCCGCCCTTTTGCTCCCGTTATTCTTGCTGAAGAAGTTGCCAACTGGTTTGACCTGGAAGGAACACACCCTGAAAGTCCATTTATGCTAAGGGTATTGCGTTTTAGAGAAAACGCCGAAGAAAAAGTCCCAGGAGTAACCCATTGCGATGGCAGTGGCCGGGTGCAAACCGTGACCAAAGAGAACAATGGACAATATTATGAAGTGCTTAAAGCTTTCCACGCGAAGACCGGCGTCCCTATATTAATCAACACCTCTTTAAATGTAATGGGTGAACCCATTGTAGAAACACCGGAAGACACACTTTATAGCCTGGCGATGACAGATCTGGATTATATATTTATCGGCAATAAAATTTTGGGGAAAAAGAAACGATTTAAATCAGCGCTTGATTTCTACCCCTACTTTCTCCAACCCGACTCACTTCAGGCCGCCAAAACACAATTACAAACCAGCCGCCAACTGCAAGTATCGACCCCATGGGGGGAGGCCAACCTACCGATTCACGACCCACTGACGCTGCAACTAGCCATTGATGGTGCCGACGGTTTGATTAACGGAAAAACCAAGGCAAGAAGTGTACTTAAGCACCTGCAAGCCAAGCAAAGCAAACTCTCACAATCTGCCTTTATCAGAAGCCTTGTACAATTAAGACGAGGGCGAGTCATTGGACTCAGCACAACACCAAAAAAGTGAATTGCCAGTCCTACAGACCGTTAACTTGCCACCGGCCGAAGCATCCACAGCAAAGACGTCGGGCGGTGGCAGCGCAAGAAAACCAGAACTAACCAGCCATCATTGAGACAGCCGTCTTATTTTTAGATGAAATTATTACCTTGTTAACCCCCCCTCTTCTTTGAGGTAATACTTTAAGATTCAAAAGGACCCTATTTGCAGCATCACCAAAAATAGGAATGTTAATTGATATAACAATATGCTAACTTAGATTTATAACTCTAATTAACAACTAATAATAGTGTGGGTGCCATGTTTAAATTTCCTAAAAAACAGCTAAAATTCATAGCTTTAGCCTCTTCAGCCTTGGCTTTAGTAGCGGCTTGTAGCAATGGTGGCAGCAGTAGCGGCTCAAACGATGTCGTTATTGGGCCAGACCCTGATGCAGTGTCTTTACAAGGTGTTCCCACTAAAGGGCCAATGGCACTGGCTGATGTTAATGTATTCCTGATCGATAGAAATGCTGCCGACCTGAAAGGACAGCTGATAGCGACCGGCACCACTGATGATCAAGCCCAAATCATCGACATTAGTATCAACAGCCGCCGCGAGGACAGCCAATACCTGATCGAGGTGACCAGCAATGCTCAGACCTATGATGTCAGCTTATTACCCGCTCGAGTGGCCCCGGCTATACCAACGCTAAGAGCAATCATCAATGTTAATGATGATGAAACGCTTGAAGATATATACCCAACCCCTTTAACGACCCTGGCCCTGGATATGGCGTCCACGCAAATGGAAGCCGATGAGAGTTTAAACCTGAAGAACGCCCTTGAAGGCTCACAGGAACTGATCTTCGATACTTATGGCCTGGGCCTTGCCGCTGATGCTGAAGAGTTATTTAGCTCTACCCCGGTAGAAACTGATGCAGAAGGCCAAAGCAAAGAAAGAACATTAAATTACCGAACTGTTTCAGAAGTCGTTGCAGCCATTATTATTGATCTCGAAGAGCAAACCGGGACGACTAACAGCGACGATGTCATCAAAGCCTTCGGTGCAGATTTATCCGACGGCACTATCGATGGTAAATCCGGTGAAGTCGTCATTGAGTCCTTCACGTCTATCTCTGAAGATGATCTACTGGAGACTGTCACACCAGCAGACCCACTATCCTTACCGCTACCCGGTTCTGACACCTTAACTATCGCGGACCTCAATACCGTTCTAGCAGCAGAAACGGCAGAAATAAACCCTGAAATTGTTGAGCCTAACGAAGAACCAGCAGCGCCTATCACTACCGAAGATACAGCCCCTATTGTACCGGGAACGGATACAGACGGTGACACGGTAGTTGATACCCGAGACGCTTTTCCGGAAGACCCAACAGAGTCGGTAGATAGCGATAATGATGGCGTTGGTGACAATAGCGACTTTTATCCAAACGACCCCCGAGGCACCAGCATCACCGATCTGGATCGCGATGAAGATGGCGTACAAAATGATGTTGACGACTTCCCCAACGACCCAACAGAAACTGTAGATACTGATGGCGACAATGTAGGTGATAACAGCGACCAATTCCCTGAAAATAGCAGCGAATCCATCGATAGCGATGGCGATTGCGGAACCACCCCTCAACTGGGTGACACCGCGGGTGATAACTGCGGGGATAACAGCGATATCTTCCCAAACAACCCCTTTGAGCAATCAGACACCGATAGAGACTGTCAGGACTTTCTTGAAGAAGACGACTACTTAACCGAAAGTGCCGGCTCACTAAACAATTGCGGTGACAACTCTGATGCCTTCCCTGAAGACCCCTCTGAAACCGTAGACTCTGATGGCGACGGCGCCGGTGATAACAGCGACCTGTTCCCGAATGATGCTAGCGAGTCTGCCGATACTGATGGTGACGGTGTAGGTGATAATGCCGATGCATTCCCGAATGACGCCAATGAAACCGCCGATACTGATGGTGACGGCGTAGGTGATAATGCCGATGTATTCCCTTTTGACGCGACTGAAACACAGGATACCGATAGCGATGGAACCGGCGATAATAGCGACTTCGCACCAACGGATCCAGCCATCCAAAATATTTGCCAGACAGATATAGCCGACGAAGATAAACCTTCAGAGTGTTTTGATGATACCGACGGCGATAACGTATTTGACGCATTTGATGACTTCCCTAATGATATCGCCGCATCAGTCGATAGTGATGGTGATGATTTTCCAGATGCCTGGAATACCGGTTATAGTCAGGAAGACTCTACAACGGGTTTAGTACTTGATCTGTTCCCTACTGACGGTAGTGAGACTTCCGATAAAGATGGAGACGGCGTTGGTGATAACAGCGACGGTTTCCCAGACAATGCTCTGGAGTCAGCTGACACCGACGAGGACTGTGCACTATCATTACCCCAATCTGGTGAAGATACGGGTAACGGCTGTGCCGATAACAGCGATCAGTTCCCTCAAAACAGCGCAGAGCTTCTGGATGGCGATATGGACTGCGTCATTAGCGGAGGCATCGTCAACAGCGTAACCGGCGTGACCCAATATCTGGGAGCCGATGACGGTAACTTTTGTGCGGACAACTCAGAGCCCTTCCCTGCCAACCCTGACGAAATCTCTGACACCGACGGTGACTGTGGCGTCGTAGACAAAACCAGCATGACTGCAGGTGACGGCTGTGGTGATGGCAGCGACCAATTCCCATTCAATGAGAATGAAATTGCAGACAGCGACTTTGACTGTGACACCCTCTACACTCAGGAAACCGGGTATCCAAACAACCCCACCTCTGGTGATGGCTGTGCGGATAATAGCGATCAGTTCCCGGAAAACTCTGCTGAAGTTGCTGATAGCGATATGAGCTGTACTGAAGAAAGCACCAACAACCCAATCACTGGCGTTAAGCAGTTCTTCGGTAGCACCGCAGGCAATCTGTGTGGCGACGAAACACAACCTGACGACAGCGATGGTGACGGCGTTAATGATCCAGACGACCTGTTCACATTCAACAGCAAAGAATGGGAAGACAGTGATCAGGATTGTGATAGCTTCGACAGCAACTATGACTACGACGCCGAGGACGCTGGCGATGGTTGTGGCGACAACAGTGATATCTTCCCAGAAAACTCAGCAGAACTGGCTGATTATGATGCTGACTGCGTAGTCGCGGCCGAAGATACCGTGGTGAATTCTGACAGCGGGATGGCGATCACTCAGTATACGGGTTTAGCGACCGGTAATGGCTGTGGCGATAATAGCGATGATGCTATCTACATTGGTACAGGCACACTGAACCAGTTCTCTGCAGCTTCCGCTTTTGTTACTGGCATCTATGAAATAGAAGATGACATGGCCAACTCTCTAAATGGCACCGATGCTCCACAGTCCATCTCACTGAGCTTTGATGTGGAAATTCTGCCTTCAGTTGATAGAACCAGCTACTCAAGCTCACGCTTGATTCTGAATGGCCAGTTCAGCACCAGTAACAATAGCGCAATCCCCAAGGGAACCCGCCAAACCTGGATTTACACTGACGCCATTTACACTAATGACAACAACTCAAGCAGTGTAACCACTGATCCATGGTACGAAACGGGTACAGGCGTTTATACAGCAGGTACAACGGTTGTTTCAGGCTTCGATATCACCCTTAACAACGTAGGTGCCATTGAAGACGTAGCAGCGGGCAGTATCAACATTAACGGCGGAGCCGGTGACACCGGTGACAGCCTGGATGACAAGGCCGCCGACTACCTGAAAATTGGTGCTCAACTCAGCACGGATGTGCCGGCACTAACCACAGACCCAAACGCGGGCGCAGTCAGGTGTGATAAATCCTGTGATACATTTGATAGAACAAAACTTACCTTCGTCACCATTACCCATAATGCTGATGGAACGGTTGACTTAAAATTCAATCTGGTAAGTGGAAGTAATGGTACAGGCTATCTGGTCTATAACGACACGCCCTAAACCGCCCCAAGACCCAAAAGCCAGTAGCCTTCGCTACTGGCTTTTTTTTGCCTGGCAATTAATCAAGATCACTCCAATACGTCCCCTGCCGATTAAAATGCTGTAACAAGCTAACAGTATCATCCTTTAGCTCGGCGATAATACGTTGCTTTAATGTCTCATCCCACTCCAGGGAAACCTTAAGATCTTCACGGCCTATTTTATTCTTTCTCTGCAATGTAGACTCTTTGGAGTTTTTATTTTCAGCACTCAAGTCTGGTCTCCATTCAGCATCGATACCCAGAAACCGACAAACATCTTGAAAAACAGCAAAGGTATCGTCCACATAGTCCTCAAACCAGACCACCTTGATATCACTCTCTGGGAACACGCCCCTATAAGCCTGGTAAACCTCCCAATAACGACTGGAATGGATAATGGCAGGTATCTGTAAAACCGCATCATTAATCGACGCAGGAGCCAAAGAGCCGGGCGTTGAAATATGCTCAATATAAGCGGACACCATACGCTCTATAGGATGACGCACCATATAGATAATTTTGGCTTTGGGTACATGGTGCTTAATGCGGGCTATGGTATGAGGGTGCTGGCGTATACGGGAATAGGATGTTGAGGCATCACCAATCGCCAACTCATTTCTGCAGTGACTATACATGGCCAAATACTGCTTATAGCCTTTGGCATAATTCAGGTCTTCTGAAAAGAAATGCGGTTCTTTGCGTTGCACAATGGCAGCTTCAGGATGTTCAGATAAGAGCGAAGCTAACGAGGTTGTTGCAGCTTTAGCCGCACCAATAATAAAGAAGTTGGGCTTAGCCTTACCCCCGCGCTGTCGTTTTTTAACCAAAGAAGAAATTCCCAAAAACTTGTTTAATATCAAGTAATACCTGCCTTTTTTGACCAGTATTACCACCAGCCAACATTGTACAACAAGACAGCAAAACATATACTAGTACATATATCGGCAACATAATAAAATAAACAAATATGAATAAACTTAATAAAAGCCAATGGACCAGCTACTGGCAGGAAAGCGCCGCTATCAATAGCTTTGGGCCCGACAATTACAATGAAGAAATTGCCAGTTTTTGGCAACATCAATTGTCCGGAAAAAACTACAGTAAATTGCTCGATTTAGCCTGCGGCAATGGAGCCATATCCTGGCTGGCCAACGATATCATCAACACCGAAAATCCCACCACTGAAATTACCGGTGTAGATTTTTCCAATATTACCCCATTCAGCAGCCTGAAACGTAAACCTGAAGACTATCCCTTGCTAAATTTTATAGGGAATACTGATATTGAAGCACTACCCTTTGAGGACAACAGTTACGATGCAGCTATTAGCCAGTACGGTATTGAGTACTCCAACCTGGACAAAACCATAGCTGAACTATCCAGGGTACTAAAACACAAAAGCAGCCTTTATCTACTTATACATACACATCAATCTGACATTGTAAAACAGTCTACTAAAAGCCTTCAGCAGTATGAAACCATCCTGAAACAACTCAAGATCCATGAAGATTTTCAAAGCTTGCATACTATTATAGGCGCCGAGACCAACATGCAAAAAGTAAGAAACAATCCTGCTTTTTCTCTACAGAGTAAAGTTATCGAAAGTAAACTAATGCCTATCAACCAAATTATTAAATCCAACAACAACCCACCAGCCCTAATTGCTTATAAGCAACAATTGATTAGTCGATTCTCAGATCAGGCTATTTCCCAGGGCCCTGCCGGTCGAAAAGAATCCATTGAAGCAGCCAGAAGAACATTTAGCGACTATATAAAACGCATCAATGACTTGAAAAAAATTGCATTAAGCGACCAGGCTATCAATAAACTTATTGAATCACTCAACGGACAAGGCTTTTCTATTGAAAACCAACAGCCACTGAGCCAAGGGAAAATTGAAAATATCGGACTAGCCATCATTGCACACAGAAATCAACCCGCCTAACCGGAACAGTGTGATGCAGACCTCCCTAAGCCCGCAAGTTAAAAATTTTATGGCGAATTTTGAGCCACATATGTCGGCAAGCAACGTCCTGAGCACCTTTAAAGACCCGGTATTTATTCTTGCGGCACCGAGATCAGGTAGCTCACTACTTTTTAAAACCCTCTGCCAAGCCCCTGATATATGGAGTATTGCTAACGAAAGCCATCAAATTTATGCCAACTTTCCACACCTTGCCATGGAAAACAGCAACTTTGACTCTGGGGCGCTCGGTAAAAAGCATGCCGATAAAAAAACAGCTACAGCCTTAAGGGCACTCTACGCGGCATCTATTGTTAATAGAAACAACCAACGATTTTTCGACCTCCCCCAAAAACCTAAAAACATTATATTTCTTGAAAAAACCCCAGAAACTCTCTAAACATTCCTTTTCTAAAGTCTATTTACCCCTCAGCAAGATTTATCTACTTACATAGAGACCCAAGGGAAAATATCAGCAGCATAATCGAAGCCTGGGAACAAGGGGAAAAAAACGGCAAGTTTATCACCTTCAGAAACCTTCCGGATTGGCCCATGCCACACTGGTGCTTATTACTACCAAGAGGCTGGAGAAATATGAAAGGGAGAAGCCTTGCGGAGATAGCTGGCTTTCAGTGGCAATCCTGCAACGATGCCATTCTCAATGAACTTGAAAAAATCAGCTCAAAAAAGTGGACCACAATAAGCCACCAAGAATTAACCAGCAACACTAAAGCCACTGTAACTCAGCTATCCAATTTTATCGGCAACCATATTGACGAGCATTTCGATGAGTATATTAGCCATGAACTACCACTTTCATCAACGACTATAACAGCCCCCAAAAAAGATAAATGGATGCGGCATAAGAATGAAATAGAAGCCCTACTACCGGGCCTACAAAAAACGACAGATAGAATTAATGCGTTATAACAATATAATTAATTCAGGTGACATTTAATCATGAACATTAAAGGCGACTTTATAAAAATAGATGATTTTGATATTACTGATATCAAAGCCCGAGTTCTTGATATCTCCGAAGATATCTGGAATGCAGACGCATTTAGACAAAAAACCTTTGAAGTCCATAAACATACACAAACCATTAAACTGATTATGGATGAAGACGGCCGACACACAGGACCGACACTCCACCCTATTTATCACGAATTAGAAAATGTTATAACACCGGTAGAAAACTGCATTCGAAGAAACTATAACAATACGCTTAAAGCAAAAAAACTACGCAAGAAAAACCCTGCAGGCTACTTTATTCGCATGATATTGGTAAGGCTTAATGCCAAGGGTATAATACCAAAACATGTTGATACCGGAGAAACATTGATGAAGTGCCATCGTATACACCTCCCCATTATTACCAATGAAAAAAATATTTTCTCGGTTGGTGAAAGTAGCAAAGCACTAAAAGCCGGCGAAATATGGGAAATAAACAACCGTCACGAACACGGCGTTGTCAACAGCAGTGACGAAGGGCGTATACACCTTATTATGGACTACGTTCTTCCTGGTGAAAAAGTTAAAGACACCGATGGCAGCAACCTAACCTGCTGAGAATAGTTAACAATGGCCCACATAACCTCAGACAACCCTGAAGCATCTAAAACACTGCAAGAATTGCAGGAACTGGTCATTGAAAATGGTGGGCATATCCACCCTGACATTAACTTTGTTGTTAACAACAATAGCCTCAGCATTGAAAGCCCATTAAATGCCAGCAACCAGGACCATCTACTCTACATCCCTGATGCCTGCCTACCCTGCTATGATGACTTCGATATCACGCTTAAGAATAATGAGATAGCTATATCCCCCAAAAATCAGAGTATTCCACAAAGCCAACAACAGGCCTTCAATTTATTAATAACATTGTTTAACCTGACTAAGAAGCTCGACGAGCATCGAGAGAACTTCCCAGGTTTATTGCAACCACTACCCGAAGAAATTATCGAACTCCTGGGCAAAAAAGACCCAAGCGCAAAAACGCAATTATCTCCACCGGGTAAAACGGCTGAGCAGCACTTGCTCGACAGCTTTTTTCATACAAGATACCTGAGCAGCGTACGACAGAACGGAGAAAGAAAAAGAGTCCTGCTGCCGATGATTGACTTTATTAATCATAATGCCAACGCCCTACCTTTTACTACAGCCAGAGCAGATAGCGGCAATTTTATGGGTATTATTGTTTGCCACTGGAAAGACAGTGACTCATCTCGAGAATGCTTTGTTGATTACTATCCACTCGATCCAATGGCACGCTTTCTTGGTTATGGCTTTGTTGATACCAGCGCTAACTATATCCAATCCATCCCGCTCTCAATAGTCATAGAGTCAGTGGGCTGCTTGCATATCAATAACAAACTGCCCAAACCGGAAGAACAGAATAAGCTGCCCACATTTGAAGCTTTCAGCAAAATCGACAACTATCAGCCCTATGTTCAAATCGACCAAAGCGGTAACCTCACCCTGAGCCATCTGGCCATCCCCATCAAGGACGATGAGACCAAGCACCTGAACCCTGCTATCAAACATGCTATTCAAATGATGTCCGGAAAAAAACTTAAAGGAAAGAAACTCGAACGCCTTGCTCAAAAAGCGCAAAAGACCCTTATAAGAGAGAATATTAAATACAGCCAAAATGCCTACAAATATCTGGAAAACCGAGACAATAGTGACCTTACTGAAAGTGCACTATCCACATTACAGCAGCTCTTCCAGTTTGAACATCAACAGCTATCAAAGTATCTAAAATCATGAAAAAGAAAAAAAAGAGCAATCGGAAACGCCTGCTAGCCGATGAGAAATTTGTTAACGACAGAACTCGCAACGTTGACCCCTTGCAACGAGAAGAGTCTGAACTCACCGAAGAGGAAATTGAAGCACTAATAGAATTTGCCGACCAGAAAGCAGTTCAAGGAGAGTTAGAGCATGACCCTGGCAACAATGCCGACAAAATACGCCGCTCTAAAATCATATGGCTACCCAAAGAAGACTTCCCCCAGGTTTATAAAAAGTTATGGCGAATGGCACAGAAGGCCAACAAAGAATATCGCTTTGATATAACGATGTTTATTGATGACATTCAAATATCTTATTACGACGAAAAAGAGGAAGGGTTTTTCCGCTGGCATACGGATATGGACTTCAGCCGAATGTTGAGAAAACTGTCCATATCGGTACCACTTAATCAAAGCAGTGAGTATGAAGGCGGTGAATTAAAGTTTAACCCACATGGCGAGGAGGTCACCACATACCAGAAGAAAGGCCAAGGAATTATTTTCCCAAGCTTTGTACTGCATACTGTCACCCCAGTCACCAAAGGGCGCCGCTACAGTCTGGTCGCCTGGGTCGGCGGACAGCCATTACGTTGAGAGACTCTCTCCCAACCCCTCAAACAAGGGCTGCAAGTGTTGCTCATATCGCTGCCAGCCTTTTAAGGCTTTAGTGTATACCGGCTGGCGAACCTGCAAAAAACTCGGCGTCTGCACACTACGCTTGGACTTATGGAACGACAAACATTCCTCTTCAACGTCTAAATTACAATGGTCCAGAATTTTCCTGACATAGACATCCTTATCAGCAACCAACTCTTCATAATTAACATCTAAAATCTGCCCCGGAAACAGCTCATGCCAATGCCGCATAATATCCTGGTAACAGCGGTAATATTCACCCAGCTCCTTTAAATCAGAAGCATAGTAATGTCCTTCTGGAAAGCCCTGCATAAAAATGGATACACAGGTAGCTCTTGGGTCGCGCGTACAATGAATGATTTTTGCATTCGGCAGTAAGGCAGCGATCAAACCAATATATTGAAAATAATGCGGTGTTTTATCGGTGACAAAAGGCTCTCCAGATGGAGCCAAGGCCTTTAGTTTTTGCCAATAATTTTGCAATAAAGCGGCATTATCCTCACAGCTCAGCGAGTCAACGATTTCCGGATAAGATAAAGGGCCTGCACTTTCCAGTAAAACACCCAGCGCAAAAAACTCTCCGGCACCGTGAACAAGAGAATGACTGGCAACAATCTGCTCTACCAGAGAGGTTCCAGAACGAGGCATCCCGAGAATAAAAACAGGGCCCTCAGTATCACTAGCATGCTGTTTAAGCTTATCAACATAAGTTGAACTGAAAATACGACAAATACTTTCGACATTAGCACGGTAGTCTGGCGGCCCGGTATTCAAGCTCGCCCTAAGCAATCGATTACCTTCACTATAAAAATGGAAAGACTTATCAAAATCATGCAAATCATCGTAAGCCTTACCCAAACCCAAGGCAGCCATACGCCGGTCTTCCATTGAGGCAAATGAGTTTTGGTAAAGTGCCTCCATAGCAAGAATATCATCATCGACGGCTTCATGAGGCGATATTGTAGAAAGAATTCTATGGGCAATACCGCTACGGGGCTCCAGCGTTAAAACCTTTCGGTAAGTAGCCTGGGCATCTTCAATCCGGTTATCTGCTTTGTAAATATCACCCAAAAACAAATAGATTTCACAATTAGATGGATCGGCTTTCGCCGCAGTTAACAAAAGGGATTCAGCATTGGCAAAGTCAGACTTGACCATATAGGTTTTAGCCAACTTTACCATCGCATCCGTATTACGCGGCTCCAGCTCAAGAACCCGCTCAAAGCACTCTGGCGCCCCGTCCCTTACCACTCTTATATAAATAACACCAAGATGCATCAAACAGGGGACATGATCAGGGTCGAGCTTCAGAGCATCTTCAAGTAGCTGTATGGCAAGCTTATAGTTCCCTAACTGGTTATACCAAAACATAGCCAATTCAAATCTGGCTTGCGGCGTTGCAGGATATTTTTCAATGATAAGCTGGCTATTTTTTTCCACTGTTGCCATATCACCCGCCGCTAAGGCATGCTGCAACACAGCCATATCAGCGGCAATTTTTGCCAACAATTTTGCGGAGGTTTTTTTCCTTGTAGAGGGCCTTTTGCCTACTGGAGAGTTGCTTTTCTTTTTCTTACTTTTCTTCACCATACCACTATCGAATTTATAATTTAAACGGAGGTCCACCCTTAAAAACAACTTAAGCTGATTTTAGTCTAAACGATCTATTACTTTTTTTGCAAAAAAAAACGCGGGCAAAGCCCGCGTTTTTTCAAGCAGTCGACTTATTAAGCGCGACGCTTACGGCCGATACCAGCTAGACCAACAAGAGCTGAACCAAATAACCATGCTGCTGCAGGTACTGGAACAGGTGATGGAGCAGGAATTGGGTCAATTGCATTACCGCTTCCGGTTAAGCCCATACCAGTATTACCTGATGGAGAAACAAAGGTAAGCGATAAATCGCTGAAGAATGCATCTTCAAAAACGGTAAATTCAACTTGGTACAAGAAATCCAAACCATCAATGTTGCCTAGAGTCCAATCACCACTACAGTCTGCACCAGCTTTAGTAGCACAAGATACTGAACCAGCAGTTAGAGAAACGCTAGGAGCACCAGCAACTAGTGCATCATTGACAGCAGGACCGCCAATACCAGAAGAAACAGTCG
The DNA here is from genome assembly GCF_002117105.1 of Oceanicoccus sagamiensis. GTDB lineage: Bacteria > Pseudomonadota > Gammaproteobacteria > Pseudomonadales > Dasaniaceae > Oceanicoccus > Oceanicoccus sagamiensis. Next base: position 4,350,832 of record NZ_CP019343.1, read on the forward strand.
CTTCTACAGTGTTATAAGAGAAAGCAGGGTTGGCCAACGCTGAAGTATAAGGAATTACTGTTGAAGTACCAGAAGCGTTACCAGTAGTAAAAGTATACTGGGCTGACTCAAAAGTTACTTCCTGCTGAACACCTTTAGGGATACCAGCAGCACCAAAAGTAGAAGTAGCACCGTGCAGAGTTAATACAGCACCTGCGAAAGCACCGTTGTCAGCAGAAACAGCAAAGCTGTAATCAACACTAGCACTACCAGTAGATACCAGGTAAGTACTAGATACATAAGCTGAAGCATCTAAACGAGTGTCAAGAGTACCGGTAAAAGTAGTAGTCTGAACAGCAGCTTGAGCTGCAACAGAAGCTGCACTAACAGCAAGAGCAATAGCTAATTTTTTCATTATATTATCCTCGAGGTTTACTCGAAGGGTGACCCGGCTATCTTTTAGTGCTTCCTTGTATATCTACATCCCTTAATACTGACTTAAAGACCCTTAGGCTTTCCGTCCCAGCCTCACAACTGGTTTGGCTTTTTCCGTCTTGTTTTATTGTTTAAGTTTTATTATTAAAAGCGATAGACCGCATCGCTCTGTCATTACATAGACACAGTTTTATAGTCAATTATGGTGCCACTTTTTATTTTCACTTTATATTTCAATAACATACGATAAGCAGAGGACCTAAACCCGTAAACTCTCCAATGATTAGGAGCATAGTTGTCAAAAAAGTCGTCGCAGATACCTATAATGACCTATCAATAGGACATATTACCTGTATACAACTACCGCATTAATAAGACAGGCGTCTCGAAATATTGACAACTAAAGCCTCGATCAAAAACACTGACTTAGGTCGTTAAAAACCCAAATAACCCATTAAGCTACTGATATATATAGCTATTCTATGGAGTTAATGAAATAAATTCTGGCTCTGCTGCATGATTAATGAATGCACGCCAAACAGGCCAAAGCGAATAATTCTAAGCCACTGATTTAAAACAAAAAAATCATCTCACACATTAAAAATCAGGGAAAAAAACTCTACTTAGCAAACAATAGGCTGAAAATTAGCGGAAACAACGACCAACTTGATTCCTATGCACGCTTTTTTTGATAGCTCGGCCTGGTGGCTTGCTTTATTTTTAAGCCACTTTTTAAAAACAACCCCCAGCGTAAATTAATTCGACACTTACATACAATTCAATTATTTTTACGCACCAAAAGTGAGCGCCACCATTCAGACTGGTCCTAAATAAAAACCAAAAAGATTAATAAGGCATTGATTTTAAAAGATTTTGTCAATAGTCGAAAAAATTAACGCCCTAAGCCATAGCTTTCCATTTTTTCTCTATGCTGAATTCTGATTATTCCTCATTTTTATATAGCCTCTATATTGGGAATCGACCAATAATTGAGCTATACCTTTAACAGCCCCACCCCCCTTAAAATCTAACGGAGATAGTAATGAAAGCATCTGACCTTTTTGTTAAGGCTCTGGAAGCCGAAGGCGTTGAGTATATTTTTGGTATCCCAGGTGAAGAAAACCTGGATATGCTGGAGTCCTTAAGGCACTCAACCATCAAGCTGATTTTAACCCGACATGAACAAGCTGCTGGTTTTATGGCTGCCACCTACGGCCGCTTAACCGGTAAAGCCGGTGTCTGTATGGCAACGCTGGGGCCAGGTGCTACCAATTTTGTGACTGCTGCGGCTTATGCCCAGTTAGGTGCCATGCCCATGTTAATGGTAACCGGCCAAAAGCCGGTCAAATCCAGCAAGCAGGGCCAGTTCCAGATCGTCGATGTGGTGGATATGATGAACCCATTGACCAAATTCACCCACCAGATTGTTAGCGGTGACAACATCCCCTCAAAAATACGCGAAGCCTTTCGTCTGGCACAGGAAGAGCGCCCCGGAGCGGCTCACCTGGAGCTGCCTGAAGATATTGCCGATGAAGATACCGATGCCCCACTGTTAGAAATCAGTGACCACCGCCGCCCTATCGCGGAAGAAAAAGGCATTCGCCATGCCGTCGAGATGATCGAGCAAGCCAAAAGCCCCATTATCCTGGTTGGCGCTGGCGCCAACCGCAAGCTCCCCAGCAAAATGCTAAGCGAGTTTTCTGCTAAAACCGGCATTCCATTTATTACCACCCAAATGGGCAAAGGGGTTATTGATGAAAGCAGCGAACTATTTATTGGTAATACCACCCTGTCTGACGGTGACTTTGTCCATCGTGCTATTGACTCCGCCGACCTGATTATTAATGTGGGACATGATGTCGTAGAAAAGCCTCCTTTCTTTATGCGCGAAGGCAGCAAAGTCATTCATATCAACTTTAACTCGGCCAAGGTGGACCCGGTCTACTTCCCTCAAGTAGAAGTGTTAGGTGATATTGCCAATAGTATCTGGCAGATCAAAGAGCGTATTAGCCCTCAAGGCCATTGGGATTTCAGTTATTTTATGACCGTTAGATCCCATATGGACGCCCATATTCTTGAAGGTGCCGATGATGGCCGCTGGCCCGTCTACCCACAGCGACTGGTGGCCGATATTCGCGCGGCCATGCCTGACGATGGCATTATCGCCCTGGACAACGGCGTTTATAAAATCTGGTTTGCCCGAAACTACCGTGCCAAAAAACCCAATACCGTGTTACTCGACAATGCTCTGGCAACCATGGGCGCTGGCTTGCCCTCCGCTATGGCCGCCCACCTGGTTTACCCCAATAAAGCGGTAACCGCCATCTGTGGTGATGGCGGCTTTATGATGAACTCCCAGGAACTGGAAACCGCAGTACGGTTAAATATGCATTTAACCGTAGTGATTTTACGAGACGACGCCTATGGCATGATCAAATGGAAACAGGCCAATATGGATTTTGCCAATTACGGCCTGGACTACGGCAACCCGGACTTTGTTAAATATGCGCAGAGTTATGGGGCCAAAGGCCACCGCGTTGAAGCAACGGAAGATTTACTGCCGCTATTAAAACGCTGTCAGGAAGAGCACGGTGTACACCTGATTGATGTGCCGGTGGATTATTCCGATAACGACCGTATCCTGAATCAGGAAATCCGCGAACTGAGCCAAAAAATATAAGGAGGTATTGACCATGTTACAAGCACAATATCCTTATTATCTGGCCAATAAAGCCGAGCAGCCAAATACCGACCTTGATGTCACGGATAAATATACCGGTGAAGTCGCCACTCGCGTGGCGATGGCCGATACCGCTGCTATCAATCGTGCCATTGATGCGGCCACTGCCGCGTCAGAGCCCATGGCACAAATGCCCGCCTATGAACGGCAAGCCGTGCTTAACCACTGTGTGCGCAGGTTCGAAGAACGCTTTGAAGAACTAGCCATGGCACTATGTATAGAAGCCGGCAAGCCGATTAAAGATGCCCGCGGCGAAGTATCTCGGCTGATTGATACCTTTCGTATTGCCGCTGAAGAAGCGGTAAGGATTGGCGGCGAAGTGATGGAGTTGGAAATAGCACCCAGAGCAAAAGGCTATAGCGGTATGTATAAACGTGTACCGATTGGCCCCTGCTCATTTATTTCGCCCTTTAACTTCCCGCTAAATTTGGCGGCACATAAAATTGCTCCAGCGATTGCTGCCGGCTGCCCCTTTGTTTTAAAACCGGCCAGCCGAACGCCCATTGGTGCACTGGTGATTGGTGAAGTGCTGGCGGAAACGAATTTACCGCCCGGTGCTTTTTCTATTTTGCCCTGCCACCGTGATGGTGCTGATTTATTTACCGTAGATGATCGTTTTAAATTATTAAGTTTTACTGGTTCCCCGGATGTGGGCTGGGATTTAAAAGCCAGAGCGGGTAAAAAACCGGTGGTATTAGAACTCGGTGGCAATGCCGCCTGTATTGTCGATCATGATACCGATCTGGACGATGCCGTTGAACGCATTATCTTTGGTGCTTTTTACCAGTCAGGACAAAGCTGTATTGGTGTGCAGCGGATTATGGTGCACGACTCACTGTATGAAGCGTTTAAGCAGCGCTTTATTACCGCAACCAAAGCGTTAGTGATGGGCGATCCCAAAGATGAAAAGACCTTTGTTGGGCCGATGATTTCTGAAAGTGAAGCCCGTCGTCTCGATGACTGGATACAGCAAGCCCAAGCCGCTGGCTCGACTATTCTATGCGGCGGCCATCGCGATGGTGCCATGCTCGACGCCACAGTATTGGAAAATGTTCCCTCAGACTGTGATATCAACACCAAAGAAGCCTTTGGCCCGGTGGCAGTACTGTCATCCTTTAGTGACTTTGATCAGGCACTTGATGCAGTGAATAACAGTGACTTTGGTTTACAAGCTGGCATCTTTACCCGGGATATATACAAAGCCCAAAAAGCGTGGAATACGCTGGATGTTGGCGGGGTTGTAATTGGCGATGTACCGTCCTGGCGGGTCGACAATATGCCCTATGGTGGTGTTAAAGATAGCGGTGTCGGCCGTGAAGGTGTGCGTTTTGCGATTGAAGATATGACCGAGCTGAGAATGATGGTGATTCGAACACCTTAAGCTTAAATCCGGGTGAGTAATGCTACTCACCCGGATTGATAACCGTAAGACTTAATGAGCCTTTAAATGGGTCACCGTAGCCTGGCTTCCGGTTGGCGAAGCAGACGGGGGCGCTGTCGCAAAGGGCTCTGCTGAGGGTTCAGCAATAAAGAAACCCTGCGCATAATCGATGCCATAGGTTTTTAATAAATCATAGGTTTTCTGATCACAGACATATTCAGCAACAACCTGCTTACCACAGGCTTTGGCGATATCGACCATGGATTTCACCATCGCTCTATCGACCTCATCATCAATAATCCGCTCAACAAACTCGCCTTCGATTTTCACATAATCCACCGGCATATTTTTCAGATAAGAAAATGAACTAAAACCAGAGCCAAAATCATCCACGGCAAATTCAAAGCCATGGGAGCGTAGCTTATCCATTTTTTTACTGGCATTATGAATATTACCCACCGCAGCGCGCTCAGTTAATTCAAACACAATTTGCGACGCTTCTACATCATACTCATTCAGAAAGCCCAATACGCGGCTTACAAAATCAGGATCAATCATTAGCTGCCCGGAGAGATTGACATAAAAACGAACTTTTTCCCCCGTTTGATTCATGGCCTGCAATGTTTTCATACTGTTTTTAATCACCCAGTAGTCAATTTCAGTAGCCAAACCAAAGCGCTCAGCAATGGGGATAAACATCATCGGCGGCACAATCTCACCGTTATCACCAATCATTCTTAATAGCACTTCATAATTCGGCACTTCAAGATTATCGACACTCACAATCGGCTGGTAATGCAGCACAAATTTATCGTGGGCTAAAGCCTCGGCAATACGATGCGACCAACCGATATCCATTTTATTTTTATCCACCGCTTTGGGCTCATAAAAATGAAAGCGGTTGCGACCCTGTGACTTGGCGGTATAACAGGCCATATCAGCATTGGAAAACACATCTTCGGCACTGAGTTTGTCATCATCCATTAATGCCACACCGACGGAGCAATAAATATTGAAGGTCTTGCCCTGTTCAATAAATAGAAAATCATACATCGATTTAACAATCGAGTTAGCCACTTCAACGGCACCCTTTTTATCCACATTTCTGGCCAGTACCGCAAATTCATCACCGCCCAGTCGGCAGACGACATCGTCTTCACGCATTCTATTTTTTAATAATTCAGCAATTTGTATTAACAGACGGTCACCAGAAGCATGACCCAAGGTATCGTTAACATATTTAAACTGATCGAGGTCAATAAAAAACAAAGCGCTGGAGCCCTTATCTAATAGCGTTTTCTTACGCTCCTGCTCCATCAATATATTAAAACTGCGCTTATTAATCAGACCGGTTAAGGCATCATAATCCGCCAGGCGACGCAACTCTTCATCGCGGCCTTTAATGGCCCGAATCGTCGAGTTTAAAGCATTGCTGATAGCAGCTATCTCTTCATCACCGCCCTTGCCTACCCAGACATTGGTATCACCTTTCGCTAACCGGTCCAGAGGTTCGCGTAAATCCAGCAGAGGTTTTAAGGCATTTTTGGTCAGGTGACGCCCAACAATAGCGGCAAATAAAAATAACAGAGCAATAAAAAAGCTGCCTTTAACAATACTGTCTACCATATGACTTTGATAGGCACTAAAATCCAACCCCATATCAATATAGCCAATCACATTGACGCTTTCATCAAGCGGGTTATCCATATCAAAGTCGAGCATATTGTCAGCCTGCATGGCAACAATAGAAACTGGCGCGATTAAACGCATAAAGGATTGGCTGGTACTGATATCACTGGTAATCGCCAGACCATCTTTTAAATCGGTATCGGAATAGTTTTTAAAGGCATCGACATTAAACTCAGGTACCTCGTCAGCCTTGGCTACATCGGAGGTATATTCTGCCAATACACTAACACCGTCTGCGTTATAAAATTTGATATAAGCAATTTCTGAAAAATTGCTGACATAGCGCTCTATAGTGACAAACTCTTTACTGTCCTGAGAAATATATAAAGGCGTACTGAGCTCATCAAGTTTCTTCATCCAGTCACTGGCCTGCTCTTCAAAGGTATTTTGAATAGCGGTACTGGAAACAAACCAGAAGCCGGTGACGGCTATCATATAAACCACCACCCCCCAGGAAATTAATAGCGCCTGAAAGCGGCGCACTAAACTGCCGCTTTTCTTCTTAGTCTGGCGCCGACTTAATAATTCTGACTGGCGTAAATAGCTGACAACAACAGCAATACAACCCTGCCCATAAGCACGAACCGTTGATAAATGTTCGGGCATATCTTTTATCCAGCGGGCCAGAACTGCTGACACAGGCTCTTTATTAGGCTCTTTATTATCCATGGTGATCCATTCCAAATAACATTATTGCTCTCCACGTACTAACAGCAACTGCTCAGCAGCGCGCTGGTTAATCTCAATCTTTGCCGTCTTAAGCCCAAACACACTTTGCTCAGTGGTGGCTAGCTGCACCTTTAACTGCTCAGCAATTTCGTCGACATCACCACCGACATATAACAAACCACCGTACTTAAACAGCTGTCGGTTAAACAGCGCAACTTGTTTGCCCTGTTTCATACTTTGCGCCATAAATTCTTTGATACTGCGGCGACTTAATACGCGGTTATCCGGCAGCAGCCAAAACCCTTGAATTAAGGGGGCCAACTGCTTGGCTTCATACAACATTTCTTTGTCGTTATTAACCTCCCGATGCAGTACCACTACACCATGGTGCTTGGCAGCCTGCTGAATACGGGCGATTTGCTGCTGGTTATTGGGACCAGTAATAATGGCAATATGCTTTAAACCTGGAGTCAGTTGCTTCCACTCGCTAAACAGTTTTTCCGCTGAGGGCACCATGCTAACGCCGCTAAAGCCCGCTTCAATTAACCCTTCATCCTGATAATTAAAAACCTGTGAAAAAACCACCCGGCTATCATCCAGACTCTTTGCTCTTAGCGCCGCATTCGAGCCAATCGCTACCACTTGGGAATAGGCCTGTTGCTGTAACTGTGCAACGACTTCTACCTGTTGCTGAGGCAATGCGGACAGATAGTAAAGCTGCGTCGGCGTAGTTAACTTAGCGGTTAACAGATCCGCAATCTGCTGTGAGTTTGGGTTATTTTCATTGAGCAAAATGGCTACAGGTTCTACCACTTTTGGGGCGGGCTGGGGCTTAAGTACTGGAGCTGGCTGGCTAACAGTCTCTCTGGCTGGCACTGTCACAGGTTCCGCAACAAGCTTTGCCACAGGCTCAGTGGTGGCACATGCCTGTAAAAGCATCAACACGAGTACCAGCAACCCCTGCCGAGGCAGGACTAGAGTTCTCGCTGTAAAAAACAAAGACCGCACTGTAACTAACTCTCCGCTAATAACGTTTTTTTGACTTTTGACAGAGAAATTATAGCCAGAAAACCATCGCCACTGTGACGTAAATCACGGTAATAATAGACACTCGATAGAAGTTTTATTTATAAACAAAGGATAAATCAGAGTTGCGCAGACTTAAGACCGTGAAAAACGCCCAATATCGCCATTTATATGACAGAAATGCAGCATCTGATTTCTGTCACTTTTTATCGCCAACAAACCACCGGCAAGAAAAAATCAGCCTTAGCGCTGTGACGGAGTCGCGCTTCCCGGCCATCGTTTGCCCTTTCAGAAGCCAGCTTGGCTATACTGGAACCCACAGCCACCACCCCGAGAGAGCCTTATTGTGCTGCTTTTTTTACTGAACCGGATTATTGCCCGACCCACCTTCACACTGATACTGGGCTTATGCTTTGCCAGTAGTGCCAACAGCCTTGAAGTAGGCGACTTGACGGTAGAATCATCCCTCGGCGACCCCTTTGCCGCCAGCTTTAACATCAAACACCAGCAAGACCTATCGGAGCAAGAACTGATTATTCGGCAGGCTCCGATAGAAATCTACCAGCAAATGGGGGTAGATACTGCCATGCTATATCAGGATTTACGCTTTAGTTTAGGAGAAGATGGCCAGGTAAAAATAACTGGCAAAGCCCCGATTAAAGAACCCTTTTTAAACTTTGTGGTCCAGGTTGTCTGGGCCGAAGGTGAAATGGTCAGAGAGTTTACCGTGCTGCTTGATCCCTCATAGCAGCACGGCATTATCAGGGCTATTTAGAAAATAAGGATTTAATCGCGTCCACGGTATCATCCTTATCATCGCCCAATTCTTGCTCCAGCTTTTTGTCTAATTTATTTTTCAGCTCATCTTCTTTCTCTTTAAGCTTGGCTTTAGCCTGAGCCTTGGCTTCATCTTCCAGTAAATCCTGCAAACGGTCTTTTAAGGCCTGATTTAACTGTTTCAGCAAGGGCCTGACAATCGCGCCAGCCAAAGCCTCAGGTGGCACTCCCGCTTCACCACCAATATTGGCAACACGAATGGCGGGCAGCTTAACCGCCGTCTCGCCCCACTGCTCGGTAACCAATTGCGTGGCGCTATTGATAAAGTTGAACTGACCGACTTTGATTAAGATATCGTCGGCAGCTGAATCACCAGCCTCGGGCGCCGGTGCGGGTGCTGGTGCAGCGGCCGAACTACCACTATCGAGCCCTTTAAGCAGTGCCTGTACATTGGTGCTTGTACCTTTTTGTTCGGCGGTAACGCGGGCACCATCAATGGTTATTTCCTGAACGTTAACCACATTATCCAGCATCGACATAATATCGAGATCAACTACGATAGTATCCATCTCAAACAAATTCGGCGCTTTAAAGCCTTGTGGGTTGGCAATCACCAAACCGGTTAGCTCAGCTCGGCTACTGAGCAGTTGTATATCAACCGCCGCAAGCGTTACTGACGTTTTTAAGGCTTTTGAACCGACCTTAACCACAGCCTCCTGAACAATACCGTTGATATTATTGGCGACATAAAATATGCCCGCCGCAATAATCAACACCATCACAGCCAATACTTTAAGTAGTTTCATCCTTTTACCCCTATTAAAAAATATATCAATCCGACTATTCGGTCACTCAGATAGCCGTTTTATGATTGCCATAGAACATAGCCGCCAGTACCAACTCCCAACGTTTTAACATGGCTGAAACGTCTTCACTATGGCAACTATCGTCAATCGATAAACAGCCGGATGTAGATTTAAGATTATAAATCAGGCCCTGCCACTGCAAGTGATCAAGCTCAACCACCTGCTCTGCTTCAGTCCCAGCTATAATGGCAATAGTCTCTGGCATCGGCTGGAAGGTATACGCATTATCAGTATCTGTTAAACGAAAACACAGGGCGGGAAGCTCGCGGGCAGCAATAGCCGCTAACAGACCATGACCAGCGGCCAATCGACGAGGTAATTCCTGAAGGTGGAAATCATGGAAATCCAACTCTGGAAAATCAGTCATAAGCTATCCTGTTTATGGTGTATTATCGGCGATCATCAATGATGCCCAACAAGGCGTTAGATTAACAACGCTAACCAGAGCAGACAACAACTAAACAGCAAACTCTATGAAAATACAATTATTACTGACCGGCAATGAATTAATGTCTGGCCATACGGTAGATTCCAACTCCGCGATGATTGCGCAGCAACTGTCAGCCAAAGCCTATAGCATTGCCAGAAAAGTCACCGTGGGTGACGACAAGGCCGATCTGCTGGCAGAAATGCAGCAACAATCCAAAGCCGCTGATATATTAATTGTGAACGGTGGTTTAGGACCGACTATAGATGACTTAACCGCAGAGATATTAAGCGAACTGACCGGGCAAGCGATTGAAGAAAATGCCATTGCCAAACAGCATATTATCGACTGGTGTGAGCGCCGCAAACTGATAGTAAATGCCGCCAATCTTAAACAGGCGATGCTGCCCACCGGTGTAGAGATTATCCCCAACCCCGTTGGCAGTGCCGTTGGCTTTTCTATTAACCATAATGACTGCCTGATTATATGCACCCCCGGCGTCCCCAATGAGCTGAGGCCAATGATGGAACAAACCATTGTTGAGCTTATCTGCCAGCGCTTCCCCAACAATGAACAGCTTTCCACCCTGCGCTTCCAAACCTTTGGGATTGGCGAGTCCACCTTGCAGCAAATGGTCGGGGATAAACTGACGGACTGGCCGGAAGAAGTCGAACTGGGTTTTCGGGCAGGTATGCCGCTACTGGAAATCAAACTGACTATCCGCAAAGCAGAACACGCCAATCTGCAACAGCAATGCTATCAGCGCTTAAGTGCATTAATGGGACACTGTATTGTCGGCCCCGAAAGTACCAATCTGGCGGAAGCGGTGGTGCAGTTATTACAGCAACAGCATGCTCAACTAAGCACCGCCGAGTCATGCACCGGCGGCCTTATCGCTTCTGCGATTACCGAAATTGCCGGTGCCTCAGCCGTATTTGAAGCAGGCTATGTCACCTACTCCAATGATATGAAGCAAGATATGCTAGGGGTGGATAGCGCTACTCTGGAGCAACATGGTGCGGTTAGTGAACCGGTGGTTATTGCCATGGCCCACGGCGCTATGGAACGCAGCGGTGCCGGTTACGGTATTGCGGTCTCCGGCGTAGCTGGCCCCGATGGCGGCAGTGATGACAAGCCGGTAGGCACGGTATGGATGGCATGGGGCAGCAAAGCTCAATTACATACCCGCAAATTGGTATTAAAGGCTTCACGCAAAGGCTTTCAACAAATGGTCACGGCGATTACTTTAGATTTAACCCGCCGTGAATTATTGGGTATCGAAGCAGAGCCTCGCTACTTAAGCCGCTACTCACAATAAGTAACAACAACAGCCAACAACAGCCATCAATAACCAACACTAAAGAGAAGCTCATGAGTCTTAATACTTTGCTGCAACGGATCGAACTGGCAGGTAATAAACTACCCAACCCCACTATTCTCTTTATGACCCTGTGCCTGTTTATTCTGTTGCTCTCAGCACTCAGCAGCTGGCTGGGTTTATCGGCGGTGCACCCGATTAGCGGCGACACCATCAACAGCGTCAATTTGCTAAGCAAAGAAGGCTTGCACCTTATTCTGACCAAGACCGTCACCAACTTTACCCACTTTGCCCCTGTCGGCAGCGTGTTAGTGGCTATTATGGGTATCGGTGTTGCTGAACACTCGGGCTTAATTGCGGCCGTATTAAAGGCCACCGTCTTAAAAGCCCCCAAGCAATTACTCAGTTTCTTTGTGGTATTAACCAGTGTGCTGTCCAGCTTGGCCATGGATACTGGCTATGTGGTGTTAATCCCCCTCGCCGCCCTGGTCTTTGTCTCCGCTGGCCGCCACCCTTTAGCCGGTATTGCGGCGGCTTTTGCCGGCGTTTCCGGGGGCTTTAGTGCCAATATTCTGATCGGCCCGGTGGATGCCATTCTGGCCGGGATATCCACCGAAGCCGCCGCCTTGATTCAAGCAGACTATGAGGTTAACGCGGCGGGTAATTATTATTTTCTGATTATCTCAACCGTGGTGATTAGCCTGGTAGGCACCTGGGTTACCGAAAAAATTGTCGAACCCCGCCTTGGCAGCTATACAGCAAACCATGACTCATCCGTTAGCGATACCTTGCTAGCTCAGGAAAAAGCCGCACTGCGCGCGGTGGGGATTTTTAGCCTGGTGGTGATCGGCTTATTGTTTTGGGGCCTACTGCCCGAGCACGGCCTGCTGCGCGGCGCAGATAACACCATCCTGCGCTCTCCGTTTATTAAGGGCATTGTCATTATTATCGCCAGCTATGCTGCTGTCGCCGGTTATATCTATGGCAAAGTCAGCGGCAGCTTTAGCCATAAAGACGATATGGTAAAAGGGATGGAAGCCAGCATGGTAACTATGGCCGGTTATTTAGTGCTGATGTTTTTTGCGGCGCAGTTTGTCAGTTATTTTAGCTGGAGCCAGCTTGGGGCTATTGCAGCGATTAATGGCGCAGGCTTGTTAAAATCCTTAAGTTTGGGTGCCCCCACATTATTGGTGAGCTTTATTGTAATGGCGGCGATGATCAATCTGCTGATTGGCAGCGCCTCAGCCAAATGGGCTCTGTTTGCACCGATTTTTGTGCCGATGTTTTTATTGCTGGGCATCAGTCCGGAAGCCACGCAAATGGCTTTTAGAATCGGGGATAGCACTACCAATATTATTACGCCATTAATGCCTTACTTTGGCGTGGTCGTTGCCTTTGTGCAGCGCTATGACAAGGAGGCCGGGATAGGCACCATTATAGCAACCATGCTGCCCTACTCGCTGGCGTTTTTACTGAGCTGGTCGCTACTACTGCTGGTGTGGATTGTCATGGATTGGCCACTGGGGCCAGGTGCCGGGATTTATATTGCCCAGTAAACCTTATTTATCGTTAACTTCGGCTGTCATTTCTTTAATACCGAAATGGCGCACATCCCTGCCTTTGACCAAATAAATCACATGCTCGGCAATATTGCGGGCATGGTCACCGACTCGCTCCAATGAGCGCAGCGCCCAAATCACATTCATCATCTGGCTGATCGTGCGCGGGTCTTCCATCATAAAAGTAATAATACTTCTTACCGCCGTGCCGTATTCTTCATCCACCAGCTTATCTTCTTTGGCAACGGCCAGTGCCATATCCACATCAAAGCGGGCAAAAGCATCCAGCGCATCGCGTACCATAAAGCCAACATGGTTACCGATATGACGAATTTCTTTATAGCCCCGTGGTGATTCACCGCTCTCAGATAACTGGATTGCTTGCGTGGCAATTTTGCCAGCCTCATCACCAATCCGTTCAAGGTCAATAACCGCTTTACTGATGGCGATGACCAAACGTAAATCGCTGGCCGCAGGCTGGCGCCGGGCAAGAATACGGGTGCACTCTTCATCAATCGATACTTCCATCGAGTTAATATGATTATCGTTTACTTTTACCGTTTCCGCAGACTGGCTATCACCTTCAATTAAGGCGGTAATCGCATCACGAACCTGCTGCTCGACCAACCCACCCATTTCCAGCATATGGGTTTTTACGGTATCCAGCTCGGCGTTAAACTGCTGCGAGATATGATGGCTATGTACGTCTTTATCGATCATGGTTTTATCCTTAGTCGTTAACCGTAGCGGCCGGTTATATAATCTTCGGTTTGTTTCTGGGCTGGGTTGGTAAATAATGTATCCGTATTATCAAATTCAATCAGCTTGCCCATATATAAAAAAGCCGTGTAATCGGAGACCCGCGCTGCCTGCTGCATATTGTGGGTAACAATCACAATCGTATATTTCGATTTTAGCTCATTGATCAGTTCTTCGATTTTTAAGGTCGATATCGGGTCCAGTGCGGATGCCGGCTCATCTAATAATAGCACCTCAGGCTCAATAGCCACGGTACGGGCAATGACCAAGCGCTGCTGCTGACCACCAGACATACCTAGTGCACTATCATGCAGGCGATCTTTAACTTCATCCCATAATGCGGCTTGGCGCAGAGACTTTTCTACCGCCTCATCCAACACCCGCTTTTTATTAATCCCCTGAATACGCAAACCATAGGCCACATTTTCATAAATGGTTTTGGGGAAAGGGTTGGGCTTTTGGAATACCATACCAATACGACGGCGCAGAGAAGCCGCATCCACCCCGCGCTGGTAAATATCTTCACGGTCCAACAGGATTTTGCCGTTAATTTCACAGCCGTCAACCAAGTCGTTCATCCGGTTAAAGCAACGTAAGAGTGTCGATTTACCACAGCCACTAGGGCCGATAAACGCGGTGACACGCTGCCGGGGGATATCCAGACTAATATCATGAAGTGCCTGTTTACCACCCTCATAAAACAGATTCAGGTTTTCTACTGACAGGCTGATATCTTCATTGGCGATATCCAGCGTCTGGTTAGAACGGCCCATTGTATCCAAGTCTATTGCATGCGTTTTCACGGTCGTTGTTCTCTTGTCATCAATCGTTTAAATTTTATTACATTTCCAGCGACTTATACTTTTCGCGCAGATGGTTACGTAAGGCCACCGCGCTAAAGTTTAATAAGGCAATAATAACCACTAACAATAAAGCTGTGGCGTAAACCAGAGGTCGTGCGGCTTCAACATTGGGGCTTTGAAAACCCACATCATAGATATGAAAACCCAAGTGCATAAACTTCTGGTCTAAATGTAAATAGGGGTAATTGGCATCCACCGGCAGTGACGGTGCAAGTTTGACCACACCGACCAACATTAACGGCGCGACTTCACCGGCGGCACGGGCCACCGCTAAAATCAAACCGGTCATCATCGCAGGGCTGGCCATGGGCAATACCACTCGCCACAGGGTTTCTGCTTTAGTGGCACCCAGTGCCAGACTACCTTCACGTAAGGCGCGGGGAATACGAGCCAAACCTTCTTCGGTTGCCACAATAACAACCGGCAGGGTTAATAGGGCCAGTGTGAGTGAAGCCCATAATAAGCCGGGAGTACCAAAGGTGGGCGCAGGCAAAGCCGCTTCAAATAAAACTCGGTCAATTTCTGCACCGAGAAAATAAATAAAGAACCCCAGACCAAACACACCATAAACAATCGAGGGTACACCGGCGAGATTATTAACTGCAATTCTTACTGTACGCGTCAGTACTCCTTGCTTGGCGTATTCTCGTAAGTACACCGCCGCAACCACACCAAAAGGCGTTACCATTACCGACATCAGCAAGACCATCATCACCGTACCAAAAATCGCCGGGAAAATACCGCCTTCAGTGTTGGCTTCACGGGGTTCATCAGTAAGAAACTCCCAAAACTTCATCAGATAGGCCAGCGACTTTGCGCCCAGACCCATGGCATTCGGTTGGTTGGCGTGAACCACCATAGCCAACTGAATCTCTACCTCGGCACCATTAATCGCTTTGGCCGTAATACTATCGCGGTTAATTTGCTGGTATAGCTCGGCTAATTGCTGTTGCAGTACGCTGTATTCCTGGTCCAGTACCGCACGGTCAGCATTAATATCCGCCAAACGGGTGGCCCGCTCAGTTGAACTTAAACCTTTATTTAGCTCCAAGCCTCGTTCACTTAAACGCAAGCGCTCCAGCTCATAGTTAATAGCGCCAATAGCGCCTTTTTCAATGCCTTCTATTTGCCCATGCAGGTCCAGAGCGCGGTCAATACGGCGCTGAAATTCAGCCCAGTTATTATCCGTCTGAACCCGTTGGCCCTGCTCTTTCACGCCGGTTAAATAACCGTAAAAGTTACCCCACTCGCGACGCTCAATCGTCATAATGGCTTCGGGGTATGTTCTATCGCTAATAAAATCTTCAATCACCCAGACAAAGTCGGTACCGGTGACATCGCGGTTACCTTGCTTAATCAGTGTGCGGTCAACAAAGGCTTTATCGGTTTCAATTTTTACACCGGCAGATAGCAATTGCTCAAGGGGCACGCTTTCGGTTTCAACAATCTCACCCATAATGCGCTGGCTAGTCTGGCCTGGCTGGCTGTAATTGGCTTCTAATACATTAGAGGGCCAAAAGTGACCAAAGCCACGCACCGCCAATAACACTAAAATACCAATAACAGCGACCACACTGATACTCACCGCAGCGGCATTAATCCAGATAAAGGGATCGCCATTGCGGACCCAATCTCTAACAGATAGTTTTTTATCTTTATCTAAAGTCATTTATAAAGAACCATACTTCTTGCGTAAACTTTGACGCACAATTTCTGCAATGGTGTTGACCACAAAGGTAAACAGGAATAAAACAAATGCAGCCAGGAACAACACTCGATAGTGGGAGCTATCCACTTCGGTCTCACCTATTTCAACCGCGATATTGGCCGCCAGCGTACGCATACCTTCAAAGATATTGGCATCCATCACCGGTGTATTACCCGTGGCCATTAATACAATCATAGTTTCACCCACAGCTCGGCCCATACCAATCATTAGGGCAGAAAAAATACCGGGGCTGGCGGTAGGAATAACCACACCGACCAATGTTTGCCAAGGGGTTGCCCCTAGAGCCAACGAACCATAGCTCAGTGATTTGGGGACCGAGAAAATCGCATCTTCGGCAATAGAGAAAATAGTGGGGACTACCGCAAAGCCCATTGCGATACCGACCACCATAGCATTGCGCTGATCATAGGAAATACCCAGGTCATAGGTTAACCAGGCGCGCATATCGCCACCAAAAAATAACAGCTCCAGATTGCCACTGGCCGCTACACAGGCCCAGGCGATAAACATCACAACCGGGATAAGCAATACCGCATGCCAGCCATCGGGCACACGCAGCCTTAGGCTATCAGGCAAGCGACTCCAGCAAAAACCAAAGAGCAAAACTCCAACTGGCATCAGTAAAAAGATACTAAAGACACCGGGAAGATTTTTTTCAATAAATGGGGCCAGCCATAAACCTGCCAGAAAACCCAAAATAACCGTGGGCAATGCTTCCATTAATTCAATCAGCGGCTTGACCTTACGACGAACCACCGGGGTCATAAAGTAAGCGGTGTAGATAGCACCGCATAAAGCCAATGGCGTTGCAATTAACATCGCGTAAAAGGCCGCTTTTAACGTACCAAACGCTAAAGGAGTAAAGCTGTATTTGGCTTCAAAATCATTATTGGATGCGGAGGACTGCCAAATATAATCAGGCTCAGGATAACTTTCGTACCAGACTTTTTCCCAGAGTGCCTGCCAGGAGACTTCGGGGTGCTCGTTATCGAGTTTCCAGTAGCTAAACTCACCCTTATCATTTTGTGTTAATAATGCCTTGGCGCGGGGGAAACCGCTAACTGGCTAATAGTGGATGCTGCATCCGCAATGGATTGGGACAGTAACTGGCGACCAGACGTTGTATAGTAAATGGCTAAGGTATTGTCGCTATCAACAGCTAGAAAACCTTTACGGCGATGCTCAGGGGCTGTTAGCTTAATAGCCTTATCGCCACCCTGAAAGCTGCGAATATATTGCAAGCGTGGCGGCTCACCATCACCGCGCACCATAAACCACTGTTGAATTTCACCTTGATCACTGGAGATCATTAAGGAGATTTCACCCAGCAGAAAACGTACATTGCTCACTTCGCCTTTATCGATCAAACGGCCGCTATCAACAATCTCTTCGCTATTCAGATTAATAACGCGATAGTCGCCCTGCTTGCTAACGACATAGGCCCAGCGCTGATCCGGGCCGACTAATAACCATTCCATATTGATATCAATATCTGGCAGATCAAGTATTTCTTCTTCCAGCACAATTTCTTCAGTCAGAAAATCTTCTTCTTTAACAAAACGCACCCCTTCAAGCTGGCCATCAACTTCTGCCAGTAATAATAATTGCTCCTCGGTATCGCGAACGGCAATTTTATTAATAACACCCTGACTGACTGCAATGCTCTCTTCACCGTAGGGGTATTCTATTTGGGGGGTAATCAACCGCTTATCATTGGGGTAGCTGATTTTATAAACCGGCTTGGCTAATAACACATCACCGCCGGTGGCCATCGCCAATAAGGGCTGTTGCTCCGAGTGGAGACTAAAAGCGGTTAATTCAGCAGCCAATGGCAACTGGAATTGCTTGACTGTTTTGCCGCTATTGGCCGCAAAGAAATCTACCTGACCATTAGACCTAAGCTGAACCGCGACTTCCGCCTGCTCTTCCATCGCCAGATAGAGAGGTTCTGAATCTGCTCCCCGCCCCTGCTCCAGACTATAACTGCTAACCGGCTCCAGGCTGGCGCTCTTAAACAGCGGCATAATCTCATATAACAAATAGAAGAATATCAACAAGATAGCGAGCAAAACCGCCATTCCACCGGCTGTGATGGTGAAATTAGCCAGTTTATCTTTGGTTTTACGCCAGCCACCAAGGCTGTCATCAAAGATACTGCTCTTGGCTGCGGATGGGGGCTGTAGGGTATCTGTATTTTGCATGCAAGCTATTCTATGAAAGTAATATGACAGTTATATGACAGCAGTATATTTACCCCTTTTTTCACTCTCCCGTAGGGTGGATTACAATCCACCGGTCATGACGGCTCCTGTATGGGCTTGGTGGATTATAATCCACCCTACTAGAGCCTACTTGAAGAGTGAGTGAGAGCTTGGGTTTCACGAGGCTTGTGCCTGCCACCGCATTAGACACACCTATGTTTAAACCCTCCACTATTTATCCCAAACAGCAATGCGCCTAAGCGAGAATCACATGGTTTGAGAAAATCGCAGGCAAAAAAAAGCCACAGTATCTACCGTGGCTAATACCAAACCAGGAGGGGCTGGTTTGGTTTTTCAATACAACAAGAGACAGATAATTACAGACCTAACTTAGCCGTTTGCTTGGCAACAACCGCGGCAGGCAGTGGAATATAACCATCTTTAACCACCACTTCCTGGCCAGCTTTAGACAATACCAACTTAATAAACTCGCGATCTAAAGGTGATAAAGGCTTATTCGGCGCTTTATTAATATAAACGTAGAGGTAACGAGATAGAGGGTAATCACCGGTTACCGCATTCTCTGGCGTCGCTTCAATAACCTCCTGGCCGGGCTTTTTACTTAATGGCACAGCGCGAACACTAGACGTTTTATAGCCAATACCTGAGTAGCCAATACCATTGATAGACGTTGCAACTGACTGCACCACAGAGGCCGACCCTGGCTGCTCGTTTACCGTGTTTTTAAAATCGCCCTTACATAAGGCTTTTTTCTTGTAGTAGCCATAAGTACCGGAGACAGAGTTACGGCCAAATAACTGCACATCGCGGTTAGTCCAGGCACCGCTTAGACCCGCCTTGCCCCAAGTATCAATATCGGCCGCGCCACCACACTTGCGTGTTGAAGAGAAAATCGCATCCACATCCTGAATGGACATACCTTTGACCGGGTTATCTTTGTGTACATAAACCGCCAAGGCATCAATCGCTACCGGAACAGCTGTAGGCTTATAGCCGTATTTACTTTCAAAAGCCGCTAGTTCTTTGTCCTTCATTTTACGGCTCATAGGGCCGATATTTGAGGTACCTTCAGTCAGTGCTGGTGGCGCTGTTGAAGAACCGGCAGCCTGAATCTGAATATTTACATTAGGGTAAAAACGCTTAAACCCTTCCGCCCATAAAGTCATCAGGTTGGCCAAGGTATCTGAACCCACGCTGGACAGGTTGCCCGATACACCGCTGGCCTTTTCATACACAGGCAAGTCAGCGTCCACTTTAGCAGCGGCAGCCGCATTAACGGATAAAAGGCTTGCACCCACCATAGTCAGGGCAAGTGCTGTTGTTCTTAGTTGTTTATTTATTGACATCGGTATCTCCAATGATTTATCTAAAAAGTAATGGCTGTTTATTTGTCGATAGGGTGACTATAAAAGCGAATTATTACAGTTGTGTGACGATTGATGGGAGAAACTTAAATAGTGTAATTTAAGCTGTATGGGACTGCGCAAGAGCGCGCATACCGGGGAATTCACAGGTAAAGGTACTGCCCTCACCTAACGTACTTTTGATTTTAAGCTCAGCCTGATGACGCAATAAAATATGTTTTACGATCGCCAGACCAAGCCCGGTACCGCCAGTTTCAATGGAACGGCTTTTATCCACCCGATAAAAACGCTCGGTTAAGCGCGGTAAATGGATATCATCAATACCTTCACCGTTATCTTCGACTTCTAAATAGCAGTGTTGGCTATCGCCAAACCAACGGACAGTAATTTCGCCATCATGATGACTGTATTTGGCAGCATTCATGACCAAATTGGCAAAGGCACTGCGCAACTCATCGCTATTTCCCATTAGACGCAGGCTGGCGTCACATTCAAGATGAATAAGACGCTTACCTTTAAAGGCCGCCAGCACTTCTTCTTTAATGGTTTGCAGCATAGGCTCCAACTCTATCGGCTGATCCTTGCTATCTTCCGGGATAGACTCCAGCTTAGAGAGCGCCATTAAATCTTTAATAAGCCCTTCCATCCGGTGGGACTGGCCAAGCATTTGGTCTACCGCCCGCCGCCAGCGTAATTCATTGGGGTTACTATCAATATTTTGTACATTGCCCTGATTGCCGATATTGTCTGATAAGGTTTCTAAGTAGCCATTAATCACCGTTAATGGCGTACGCAGTTCATGAGAGACATTGGCAACAAAGTCCTTACGCATTTGTTGCAGGCGATTATTTTCCGTGACATCACGGGCAAATAAAAGACGGCTGCCGCGGCCGAAATACGAAATATTAATCTGTAATTGGTAATGATTATTGTGCGGCGATTCGATCAATAGGGAATGACTATAATCATCCCCTTCAAAATAACGAATAAAATCAGGGGCGCGAATTAAATTGACTAACTGCTGGGATTTATCATCGGGATAACGCAGGCCCAATAATTTTTCTGCCGCGACATTGCTCCACTCAATATTACCGCGTTTATCGATCATCACCGCACCATCATCTAATGATGCAAAAGAATCCTGTAGATAGTCTACCCAGGCCTGTAAGCGTGAGCGCTCTTCTTTGCCCTGCCGTTGCAGCCGGTAAATACCATCCAGCACATCCCCCCATAGGCCTTTGCTTTCTGGCGGGTCAGTATCTGTTTGTTGGGATAACCAGGACTGAACACGCTGTAACTGGAACAGTGTCCAGCCGATATAAGTCAGGGAAGCAAAAAATAGAAACCACGGCAGCAAATCAACAGCCCAGCCTACAAGCCCTGCCAGCAGCAGTATGATGCCCAAATTACGGCATTCGATTTTCCAATCGACATTGTGCATTCGTTAGTATTCTCAGCGGTTTCAAGCTAGTGCAGATCAGGAGTTAGTCGCTGCCTCAGCAGAATAACCCTCTGCTGAAAAACGATAACCGGTACCGCGCACAGTTTGCACTAAATTACCGTAATCCGCAGCATCTGTTTCCAGCGCTTTACGCAGACGACGAATGTGAACATCGACAGTACGCTCTTCAACATAAACATTGCCACCCCAGACCTGATCCAGTAACTGCCCACGACTATAGGCGCGCTCCTGATGGGTCATAAAGAAACGCAGCAATTTAAACTCTGTTGGCCCCATATTGACGGGCTGCTCATTGACAAAAACACGGTGACTGGAAGGGTCAAGCTTTAAGCCCAGCACTTCAATCGCTTTTTCCTGCTCGCCATGGCCAGCCCGGCGCATCACCGCCTTAATTCTTGAAAGTAGCTCTCTGGGGGCAAACGGTTTGGTGACATAATCGTCGGCGCCCACATCCAGACCCTGGATTTTATTGTCTTCTTCGGTTTTGGCGGTCAGCATAATCACCGGCAAAGTAGCCGTCATCTCATCTTTGCGCAGGCGGCGCAGCAGCTCAATACCGCTGCCACCGGGCAGCATCCAATCCAGCAGTACCAGATCGGGAATATCATCAACAATAGCCCCATAGGCCTGCTGGATATCCCTCGCCTCACGGCAGTCGTAACCGGCCATTTCCAGCGACATACGGATCATCTCGCGAATTGCCGCCTCATCATCAACTATGAGTATCGTTTTTCCTTGCATTGTCCTGCTAACCTTCTTTAACCATTTCTACTTATTAGAAACGGGTTTTATTACAGCAATATGACAAAGTTGAGGCAAAGGCGCAAATAATGCACAAATGGCCTATACCCGACTATTCAGGACAGGTATTACTGGCAAAAATCGCGTATACTGCGCCGCAATCGATTATTTAGCCCGACCTGCCCATGAAGCAAAATCAGCAAGCCGCCAAACCACTGTTCTCCTACCGCAAATACTGGGCGGAGTGCTATGGGCCTGCGCCATTTTTACCGATGTCACGGGCAGAAATGGACGATTTGGGCTGGGATAGCTGCGATATTATTATTGTGACCGGCGATGCCTATGTAGACCACCCCAGCTTTGGTATGGCTGTTATCGGTAGAACCCTGGAAGCGCAAGGCTTTCGGGTTGGCATAATCTCCCAGCCGGATTGGCGCTCTAAAGATGCCTTCCAGGCGCTCGGCAAACCCAATCTCTTTTTTGGTGTAGCCGCCGGTAATATGGACTCGATGATTAACCGTTATACGGCAGACCGTAAGCTGCGCCATGATGACGCCTATTCTCCCAATGACGAAGGTGGCCGGCGCCCCGACCGCGCTGTCGCGGTTTACTCCCAGCGCTGTAAGGAAGCCTTTAAAGGTGTACCCGTTATTATTGGCTCCATTGAAGCCAGCCTGCGCCGAATTGCCCATTATGATTACTGGAGCGATAAAGTACGTCGCTCAGTCTTAATGGACTCCAAAGCCGACCTGTTAGTTTACGGCAATGCCGAACGAGCCATTATTGAAATCGCCCACCGTATTGCCGGTGGCGAAGAGGCCCACCAGATCAGAGATATTCGCGGCACCGCCTTTGTGCGCAAGCGAGTGCCGGATGGCTGGACCATTATAGACTCCTCTACCATTGATACCCCGGGCAAAGTCACTCCCCACTTAAACCCCTATGAGGTGAGTGAGAGTGGCGGCAGTAAGGACTGTGACAAAGACAACAGTAAAGACAGCAGCAAAGACACACAAAGCGATATACAAACTGTCACCATTATTGACCCACTCAGTGCCCGCAAAAACAAGCTTAACCGCGAAACCAGCGTGATACGCCTGCCGGACTATGAGACCGTCAAAAGCGACCCTGTTTTATACGCCCATGCCTCAAGGGTTCTGCATTTGGAAACCAACCCTGGCAATGCCCGGGCTTTAGTACAAAAACATGGTGAGCGGGAAGTTTGGTTAAACCCCCCACCTATTCCGTTAGAAACCGAGGAAATGGACGGGGTGTTTGGCCTGCCCTACCAGCGTGTCCCTCACCCCAGCTATGGCGACGCGAAAATTCCCGCCTTTGATATGATTAAAACCTCAGTCAATATTATGCGGGGCTGTTTTGGTGGCTGTACGTTTTGCTCTATTACTGAGCATGAAGGCCGTATTATCCAAAGCCGATCGAAAGAATCGATTCTGCAAGAGATTGAAAATATCCGGGATAAAACCCCGGGCTTTACCGGTATTGTCTCCGACCTTGGTGGCCCGACGGCCAATATGTGGCGGTTAAATTGCAAAAGCAAAACCATCGAAGAAAACTGCCGCCGGCTGTCCTGCGTCTACCCCAGTATCTGTAAAAATCTTGATACCGACCAAATGCCACTGGTGGATTTATATCGCGATGCCCGGGAAATACCCGGTGTTAAAAAGGTGCTAATCGCCTCCGGTTTACGCTATGACCTGGCGGTAGAGACGCCGGAATATGTGCAGGAGCTAGTCACCCACCATGTCGGCGGCTATTTAAAAATTGCCCCAGAGCATACCGAAGGCGGCCCCTTATCAAAAATGATGAAGCCGGGTATGGGCACCTATGACCGCTTTAAAAAAATGTTTGAAAAATACTCCAAGCTGGCGGGCAAAAAACAATATTTAATCCCCTACTTTATCGCTGCCCACCCCGGCACCACCGATGAAGATATGATGAATTTAGCACTATGGCTAAAACGCAACGAATTCAGAGCTGATCAGGTGCAGGCGTTTTACCCATCACCGATGGCCAGTGCTACGGCCATGTATTACTCCGAACGCAACCCACTGAAAAAAGTGGGCCGTAATACCGAGCGCGTCATTACCCCAAGGGGCCACCGCCATCGCCGCTTACATAAAGCGTTTTTGCGCTACCATGATGCGGATAATTGGCCAATGCTGCGGGAAGCGCTCAAAGAGATGGGCCGTGCCGATTTAATTGGCACCGGGAAAAAGCATTTAATTCCCCCCCATCAACCCAGAAGCTGGGTGCCCCCCAAAGGGCAGCCTATGTTAAGCCAACATACTGGCTTACCCCCCAGAGCAGATGGCAGCCGTGTTAACCGGAAAAAAACCGCCAATAAGCCCAAATCCCGCAGAACTAATGCGGGAACTCCACGCCGGCGCAAATAAGCGCTGCTATCTGCCAGCCCTGCGGATGAGCGGCTAGGTACAAACCACAATGCTCAAATCCTAAATTGCCTCTATACTGGTTTTAGGCATAACAATATCAAACATAATAATATGTAGGTTTAGCCTCTATTGCCGATAACTAATATATCGATTTTAATACGCAGCGTTGTCACTGCGACATACCGATTACAAACAAGATTACCTGCAAGGATTAGAAAATGGCGAGCAATGCCAGATCGGAACAACGGGATATCAGCCTGGAAGGAAGACAGAAGCATCTTCTGATCGTAGAAGACAGCAGGCTGGTGGGTAAAATACTGAAACACCTTGCCTCATCCATGCTGCCGGATTATACCGTTCACTACGCTACCACCTATAAAGAGGGCTGTGAGCTATTTGAGCAGCACCAACACAATATCTTTGCTGCCATTATCGACCTGAACTTACCGGATGCCCCCAATGGCGAAATGGCCGGCTACCTATTATCAAATGAACTGCCGATTATTGTGCTCACCGGCAACTACAGCGATGAATCCAGAGAACGCCTATTACTATTAGGCGTGGTGGATTATGTCACCAAGGAAAGTCAGTATTCCTACGAGCATGCGATTGGTCTGGTTAGACGATTGGAGAAAAATCAGTCGATAAAAATCGTTGTCGCAGAAGACTCCCAGGCTCAGCAAATGTTTATCACCTCGCTGCTGGAGCAGCATTTATACCAGGTGATTACCGCTAACAATGGCGCTGAGGCGCTGGCTATTATCGAACAAGACCCGTCCATCAATCTATTAATTACCGATTATAATATGCCCCAGATGGATGGCTTTGAACTCACCAAGGCACTGCGCAGAAAATTTAATAAGTCGGAACTGATTATTATTGGCTTATCGGGGGTTGAACAAAAAACCTTATCCGCCCGTTTTATTAAAAACGGTGCCAATGATTTTCTCTGCAAACCTTTTATTCAGGAAGAGTTTCACTGCCGGGTCACTCATAATATCGAAGCTCAGGAACAGTTAAACCGCATCCGCGAATGGGCCTACCACGATGCACTCACCAATTTATATAACCGCCGTTATTTGTTTGACAAGGGTTTGGAACTGCATAAAAATGCGCGTAAAAATGGCGAAGCACTCTCTATTGCGGTGATTGATATCGATCACTTTAAGCAGATTAATGATACTTATGGCCATGATGTTGGCGATAAAGTACTGATTGCCATTAGCTCGCTGTTAACCTCATCACTGGGGGACTACCCCATTATACGAATGGGTGGTGAAGAGTTTTGCATTGTAATGCCCAACAAATGCAATCAGGATGCCTACGATATTATCGATCAATTCCGGGACAACCTGGCGGGTAAAACCATAGTGGCAGATCCCAGGATCACCATCACTATTAGCGCGGGCGTAGCATCAGCCCTGCAACAAAGCCTGGATGACCAGATTAATGCTGCTGATAAACTGCTTTATCAAGCCAAAGAAGATGGTCGCAACCGCACGGTCAAAGAAACTTAATCGGCTGTAATACTAAACGACTGGCGGGCGACAAACTCACCGCGGTAAATCACACTGACCACCCATAAGCCCGGCACCATCTCATAATCTTCAGTAAATACATAAAACGCACCGTTATGGTAGCGACCATCGGCCTTTAAACGGGCAGCGCTTTGGCGGCTAAAGCCGGTGGATTGATGGCCTAAAAAGTTGGTGGTTAACGGGTGGCTGATTTTAATGT
This sequence comes from Oceanicoccus sagamiensis, assembly GCF_002117105.1. Lineage (GTDB taxonomy): Bacteria > Pseudomonadota > Gammaproteobacteria > Pseudomonadales > Dasaniaceae > Oceanicoccus > Oceanicoccus sagamiensis. The sequence continues at coordinate 4,376,989 of NZ_CP019343.1, forward strand.
CCACCACCACCCATTCCTCGGCGGTGTTGGGGTCATTAATCGCATAATTAAAACCAAATACTCGGTTTTTTTTCAACGCAATAACATCCGTTTTTTCGATAAAGCGCGTATTGATAACACTTTCATAACCCGCCGTTGACTCGGGATTAAAGGATTGATCGCTTTTATCCAGCAATTGATAGAGCCCATAGTTCTCAATCCGTATAGAGGCGGTCAAAGGCGCATCGACCCCCGCCGCCGCAAAGCTTGGCAGCGAAGAAAAAACAAGCAGTAAAAAAACAGAAACTCGCATATCAATGATTAAGCACCATGCCGTATAAACCAGCATTGATGTATTTTCTTTGAACGCTGAAAATCCTTATCCAGTGACCAGTCGGTTTTATTCTCAATAGTGAATTCAGCCAGAGCCTCACTGTCGAGGCTAAATTTGCGCTGATTATTGGAGAAAATCAACACACCGTCTGCTGATAGCAACTTCATGGCATCCTGAATAATACCGACATGGTCGCGCTGTATATCCAGTGTCGCTTCCATCTTTTTCGAATTGGAAAAGGTCGGCGGGTCCAACAAGATCAAATCATACTGATTGTCGCAGGTTTTTAACCACTCCAATACATCCGCGCGAATCATGCGGTGCTGAGTTTCACTAAGGCCGTTAAGGGCCATATTCTTTTTTGACCATTCCAAATACGTACTGGAAAGGTCGACGCTGTCGGTAAAAGTCGCGCCGCCCAAGGCCGCATGTACGCTGGCGGTCGAAGTATAGGAAAATAAATTTAAAAAGCGGTTACCCTTGGCCAGCTCAGCAATTTTTAACCGCACCGGCCGGTGATCTAAAAATAGGCCGGTATCCAGATAGTCCTTCAAATTGACCAATAGTTTGGCCTGCCCTTCTTTGACTTCAAATAGCTCACCGCTCTCTTCCTGTTTGCGGTATTGACTGCTGCCCTTTTGACGATTGCGCTGCTTTAGCACCACATACTTACTATCAACCTCCAGTGCCACAGGGATAGCTGCTATCACATCATTTAAGCGCTGCTCTGCCGCGGCCGGGTCCACTTTAGCTGGAGCTGCATATTCCGCCACATGGACCCAGCCCTCGTAATAGTCGACTGCAACAGCATATTCCGGCATATCGGCATCATAGAGCCGGTAGCAACTGATCTCCTTGTTCTTTAACCACTTGCTCAAGTTCTTTTTGTTTTTCCGCAGGCGGTTGGCAAACATGCGGGCGCCATCGCCTAGATCATCCAGCGTTTTCCTGGCAATCGGGGCACCTACCTGACGGCTACTATCATGGACAAAGGACGCCTCGCTAATATCAAAATTTAATAATTTACTGGGAATAGCCCCATTAAACATTTGGTATTGTTTGATACTGCGAATACCCATCTGCTTGCCAAGATCCGGGTTGCCGGTAAAAACACTGGCCTTCCAACCAGCAAACTCGGACTTTAAACGCTGCCCCAAATGACGATAGAGGTGAATCAGCGAAGACTCATCCCCCAAACGCTCTCCATAAGGGGGATTGGTCACCACCAGCCCTCTGGCAATATCCGAGTGCGTGGGTTTAACAAATTTAGACAGCTCTTTACGCAGCACTCTAACTTTGCCGTTTAGCCCTGCCCGGTCAATATTTTCCTGAGCACTTTCCAATGCCTTGGGACTGGCATCATAGCCGCGAATTTCTGGCCATTGGCGATTTTTGGCCTGTAACTCCATCGCCTCCGCTTCATCGACCAGTTGCAGCCAACCATTGGCATCGTGGCCTAACCAGCCATCAAAACCCCAGTGTTGGCGAAACAAGCCCGGGGCGATATTGGCCATCATTAGTGCGCCTTCTATTAATAAGGTGCCGGAACCACACATAGGGTCTAACAGTGCCCCACCCTGTGCAGCAATACCTGGCCAGTCAGCACGCAGTAATATAGCGGCCGCCAGATTTTCTTTCAGCGGTGCACTGCCACCACTAAGACGGTAACCGCGACGGTGCAGGCTCTCACCGGACAAATCGATACTAATCACCACTTTGCCTTTGGCTACCCGAACATTCACCCTTACATCGGGTTTGTCAGTATCAACATTGGGGCGGCGCTCATGCTTTTGCATAAAGTCATCAGCAATTGCATCTTTGGCCTTTAAGGCCCCAAAGTGACTGTGGTTGATATCCCTGAGCTTGCCCGAAAAGTCGATAGCAAAGGTGCCATCGACAGCCAAATGCTGGCCCCAGTCTATGGCTTTAACCGCCGCATACAGTTCATCGGCGTTATAACAATCAGCGGTACTCACCGGCATAAGGACTCTGTTAGCCAGGCGAGACCATAAACAGGCGCGATAGGCGACGGTTAATGGCCCCTCAAAATGCACTCCGGCAACGGTTTCTTTGACTTTAGTGGCACCCATGCTGCGGATCTCTTCCAACAGCAGGGATTCCAGGCCTTTGGGGCAGGTGGCAAAATAGCTAAGGGGCTGGGACATGAAATAGAAAACCTGGTCGTTAATCGGACTGTGTATGCAATGCTGCCATCATCGGCAGTGCACTTAGACTATATAGTGATAAACAAACCTAAAAGGGCTGTCAGTAAGGAATAGTTTACATTTTGCTCAAGGCTAAGCAATTGATTTAAAAGAACTATTTTTAATGCTTGGCGTCATTTTCATGTCTCGCCAAAACGCCAAAAATTCAACAGTCGACAGCATCAAGTAGTTTTGCTTAGATTAGCTTGTGAGCGCTGCGCGATTCTACCAATTCCAGCGCCTCACCACTACTAACAATAAACAAAGATTTTTAACCTGAAATAACTAACTAAAGGAATCAGAAAATCAGCTCTACTTTCCAACCACCACTGACTGAGAAATAGCTCACGCTGAACGCGGAACTATTGCGCTGCTGTGGTGCTCAATATGTTGTGTTAAACGATGAAAACAAATAGAACGAGGCTTATTCTATGAGAAGACAAAAACGCGATATGGCTGAACGAGCATTTTCCAAAGGCTACCAGGCAGGCTCCACTGGCCGTCATAAAGAAACCTGCCCCCACGATAATGGTGCGGTTCGCCAACAATGGCTAACCGGTTGGCGCGAAGGGCGCACCGACCAATGGGATGGATATACCGGTGTCTCAGGCATCCACAAAATGGAAATGCATTAACGCTACTTCCAACCACACACCCAAACAAAAAGGCCCGCTGTCAGCGGGCCTTTTTGTTGAAGCAAGTCATGCCCGCAAAGGCGGGAATGACAGTACTAATTCACTAAATTCTCATCGAAGATATCAACCGCCCCAATGTATTTTTGTTAGCTGATCTAGCATCTCCACGATCACTGGCACGGCGCCCCTTTAGCATACCCTGCAAGCGCTCAGGCAGTTCATCATGGGCCGACATACCCGCATCACGGGCCAGAGATACCAGGGTTTCAAGACTTACTTCTGCAGTATTACGTTGCATAACAGACTTCTCTCTTGTTATTTTCTGTTGTTATTTTTATCTACAATACGAGTAGCCCGTCACAGAAACCAGTGATTTTTACGGTTAGTAAAACGGTAAAATTACGGCTTTTTAAACTTGATCAGCACGGGGGGTTTTAACATAAACCCAGACGGCACAGAGTAAAACCAGACAATTAACAACAGCCATCATCGTAAATGGCGTGGTTGGGCCAACAGCATCGAATAAGCGGCCACCAAAAAACGTGGCCAATAAGATACCAAGCCCCCCAGACAGACTAAATACGCCCATCACCGCGCCACGATTTTCCAGCGGCGCCTCCTGGCCAATTAATGCCATGCCAGCAATCACCGTAGAGATTTCGCCAATACCCAAAAACACACAGGCAATAAAGATAGAGTTATCAAAAGGGTCACTCATTGTTCCCATCGTAAAATAGGCCGCCGTTGCCAGTGCAAAAGCAATGCACACCATAAAGTGACGGTTAAAGCGGTCACAGAGAAAGCCCATAATGGCGGCCCAAAATAAAGCCGTACCCTGCACCGCCGCCACCATCAAACCAGCGCGTTTTAAGCCATCACCGGAACTTAAACCGGCTGTCTCACTGGAAATCACTACCCATAAAGTCATATAGGTACCCACTATCACCAAATCACCGCGGGAGGCAAAGGCCACAAAATATGACAGGGCAATACGAGGGTTATTGCTGGCCGCCGCCAGGCCCTTTTTAAAGCGAACTAAAATGGCTTCACGTTCGGTATCCTCAGCCACTCGCCCAGGCTTGATCATAAAAAACAATAACACCATCACGCAGACTATCAGGCCGGAAATCGACCACAAAATATATTGCCCTGCCTCAGCGGCGCTAACGCCAAATGTGCCCTGAAAGAAATTCGGTAACTTACCTGCCTGCAAAGCCAGCAATGCCATACCGACCCCGGTTAATACGCTGGCCAGGCCTAAAAATTTCCCGCGGGATTTTTCATTCGGTATATCGGCAAGTAATACCGTCTGCATAGCTGCAATAGCTGCCGCACCCAAGCCAATAATGGCGCGGAATAAAAAGATCTCTGGCCGGCTATCTGCCAGCGGATATAACCAATATCCCAGAGCAATTATGAATAAACCCGCAAGAATAATAATACGCCGCCCAATATTGTCTGACAGCGCCCCCAAAAAACCCATCATGCAAATAATAATAAATTCATGCATAGCCGCCAGCGAACCGGTCAAGGCACCCTGCTCCCCCCTGGGGATATTAAATACTTCAGTAAATAAATAAGGCTGAATAAAGTTAGTAAACGACATCAATGGGATGCAAAAAAATGCTGCGATTAAAACCCCTGCTGCATTGAGCCGACTAAAACCACTGGCCAGGCTTATAGTAAGAAAAGTTTTAGCGGTTGATTGCGACATTGGCAGACACCTGATTGTTATTATTTATTAGCCTTAGTTTAACTGAAAATACGTCAAGAAATGTTTAGATTGCATTTTAAATCGTATTTGATATATTGGCTTTGCCTAATGATTAGGCACTAATGGATTAACCACACATAAGGAATATGACTATGCAGTTATTAGTATCTTCACGCTGTTCCCGGCGTATCTTAACGATCAGCTCCATCGCACTTTTCTCCCAGCTTTCACTAGCTGCCATTTTTCCTGGCGACCTGCTTATCACTGAAATGATGGCCAACCCTGACGCCGTCAGCGACAGCCATGGCGAATGGTTTGAGATCATTAATACCACGCCTAATCCCATTGATCTCAATGGCTTACTACTAAAAGACAAGGGCTCCAAACAACATACGATCAACAGGACAATGCCTTTATGGATTAACCCCAGTGAGTATTTTGTGTTGGGGAGAAATGCAGATAGCTCTGTGAATGGCGGCTATAGCTCTGATTACACCTATAGCGATTTCACTCTGGGCAATAGCAGCGATGCCATTATTCTGGAGTTTAATGGTGCTGTGATCGACAGCCTTGTCTATAGCAGCTCCATATTTGGTACTGCGGGTAATAGCATTGAACTCATTAGCGGAGGCTATGCCCTGACCGCAGCCAACCTGACCTATGGCGCAGGCGATATAGGCACCCCCGGCAGTGCGGGCAGCTATAGCCCTGTTACCGAGGTGCCGATTCCGGCAGCTGGATGGCTGTTTGTTACGGCCTTGTCGGGTGTGGTGATAGCCCGTAAACGGTCACAAACAAAGTCAGCATAGGGTTTGCCAGCCACTGCTCATTGATGACGGTGACTGGTCTCAAACTGATAAACACTTAACTAACACTCTGATCAGTTCGTTGATCAACTCCCTGATCAGTATTTCGATAAGGATATCTATTATGCAGCACCATAAAAAAGCCACTAACAACGACCACACCTTCCGCCAAGCCGTAGCCCATAAAGGAGAATTGCATTTTATTTGCAGTAAAAAAGCAAAACATAGACAAGCTAAAAAAAATGCTAAACACTATACAAAAAGCACTGACAAGAACCACAGAAAACGTCGATAATAAAACGCATAACCTCGCTCCTGCTTAGGCGGGAGCACGTTTTCTATACGTGAAGAGGATAAGCAGGCCATAAGCAACTACGCCAAGAAAAAGAACGGCTTATAAAGCAACTGCAACAAGCTGGTATCGAGCCAAATCTCTAAGCCTGTCCTTTATAAGCCTGTCCATGCCTCTCCCCGTATAACAGCTTAGTGCGTTATCGGCCATATACCTGTAAAATACCGCCTCCCTAACACAGCAGCACTGGACAATCAGACCTTGAAAACAGTATTCCTCGGTAAAACCCTCTCAGGCCCTTTCACTATCCCATCGGGCATTGTTACCTGCTCAGCGCCGATTATTCAGGCGTTTTTTGACCAAATCCCTGAAGTGGGCGTTTTGACCACCAAGAGTATTGGCCCCACGCCAAGAGCTGGCTACCGTGAACCTATTCTGAGCCAGTATTCTCCGGGGAACTTTGTCAATGCCGTTGGGCTAACCAACCCCGGTGCTGAGCGCTCGGCAGAACTGATGGCTGAGCTGACCATTCCAGAAGACCGTTTTTTGCTGATCTCTATCTTTGGCGGCAGTGTTGACGAATATGTTGAAGTGGCCAAAATCATGGCCCCCCATGGAGATGGCCTGGAGCTCAATCTCTCCTGCCCCCATGCCAAAGGTCTGGGTATGGCCATGGGGCAAGACCCTGATCTGGTAAAAGAAATCGTCGCGGCGGTTAAAGCAGCCGTTGATATACCTGTTGTCGCCAAGCTCACCCCCAATGTGCCGAATATTGGCGATATAGCCAAAGCCGCAGAACAAGGCGGTGCCGATGCCATTTGTGCAATTAATACTCTGGGGCCAGGCAGCCACCATAGCCACGGTGCTCCGGTATTAAGTAACGGCCTGGGCGGCATGTCCGGCAAAGGGGTACTACCTATTGCCCTAAAATGTGTGAGTGAAATCGCAGAAGCCGTTAGCTGCCCGGTTATCGGCTGTGGCGGGATTAGCAGTGCTGACAACGTGCGCGCCTTTAAAGGTGCTGGCGCCAGTATCTTTGGTATTGGCTCTGCACTAGTGGGTATGACCACTGAGCAAATTGGCAGCTACTTTACCACACTCACGGCTGACCTTGAGCGCGGTACAGAACAGGCTGAATCATTAGTTCGCTATGATATTGATATGGGCTTTGACCCTGTTACTCTGGTTAAAAACGAAAAAGTCAGTGCCGATATTTCTATTCTTACCTTTGATAAAAAAGTCGGCGTACAAGCCGGTGAATTTATCTTTCTCTGGATTCCCGGTTTAGGCGAAAAGCCGTTTTCTGCGCTGACCGATGACCCGTTCTCACTGGTAGTCATTAATCTCGGTGAGTTTACCGACCAGTTGATTAAACTGGAAGCCGGTACTCAGGCCTATGTTCGTGGCCCCCATGGTATTCCCGTGCAGCCCCCCGAAAACGCGAAAATTATGGCCGTTAGTGGTGGCACCGGTTTAGCGGCGGTTTACCAAATTGCTCGAGATCTGGGTGGCGAAGGCGATAACAAGGCGGAAATCTTTGTTGGTGCGCGCAGTGCTGACCGCTTGTACTTCACTGACGAATGTGAAGAGATCAGCACCCTGCATATTGCCACCGATGACGGTAGCCGAGGCCACCATGGCTTAGTGACAGAAATGCTTCGTCAGCGACTGCAAGCCCTATCACCGGAGCAGTTAGATCAGTTGTATTTTTATAATTGCGGACCCGAACCTATGGTCCATGCTGCGGTCGCGGTACAAAAAGAGTTTTGCCGGGACGAGCAAATCCATAGTGCTATCGACTATCTAACCAAATGTGGTGTGGGTATCTGCGGCGCCTGTAATGCGCCGGACGGTAGAAGACTCTGTGTTGATGGGCCGTTTTTAGCGGCGGGTTAAAGTCTTTCAACCCCGCTAAATTTGCCGCCATGATCAAACTGGATACGAAAGCTGCCTTTCACGCCGGTATGAGTAATAAAGCGCTGCAAAATATTAGCGGGGAAACGCACACTGCGACCATCTCTACTGTGGGTAGACACCACGGCACCGGAAAACTGGTAGTGCTTGATAAACTCATCGGCTGAGATCGAAATATCAACTATTACTGTGTGCATAACTTAACTATTAACAACAACTCTATTAACAACAACTCTAATTAACAACAACTCTAATTAACAACAACGACTTTACCAACTATTTGCTAGCGACTACCTAGCTACAATCTATCGACAACCTAGCTAAGTCACCTCACCATACTTACTACTCTGCGCCATATCTAACAGCTCTCGTATAGCAACAGAATACATGGCAAATTCGTGGACTTCTGTGGCATGCAATTCTGCCAGCATAGTGCGCCAGCGATCAACTAATAAATGCTGCTGCTCCATCCAGCGCTCAATACAGGCTTCAACATCACCCTTCTCGCAAATATGCCGCATGGCCCCCTCAGTCAAGGTCCGCAACTGCCATTCAAGGTCATCACGGTATGTTTCTCTTGCCATCGCCTGCCAGTAATTATCAATTTTTAAATCTGAGATTTGCTTGGCAAACCAATCCAGCTCAAGCCTGTCAGCCAGGCAGAAAAATAAATCCGCCACCTTGGCCGGGGGCGCATCCATCGACTGTGAGGCCTCAATAATACCCAAAAATGGGTAAAGCTCACGAACACTGGCAATGGCACTGGCTAGCTGCTCTGGCACGCCCTGTGAAATATAACGCTGGCAAATATTGTAACGAATATCCTTTAAGTCACCACGTAGCAGCGAGGGTAATACTTCGTGTAAATCACTCACCGCCTGCTTAAAGTTAGCGACTTCAATCGTCGGCTCAATTAAGCCGCGGCGATTGCGAATAAACCAACGGCTGGCACGGCGTACCAAACGCATTAATTCGGACATCAGTTCAGTTTGGACTTCAGAGGTCACCTTATAATCCAGCGCCTCGATCTGCGCCCATAAATTGGGCATATCAAACACATCCCTGGCCGTCACATAAGCTCGCACAATATCACTGCTATTAGCGCCAGTTGACTGAGCCAGACGATCAACAAAGGTAATGCCCATATGATTAACCATATCATTGGCTAATTGGGTGGCGATAATCTCTTTGCGCAAACGGTGGTTATGCACCAGGGTATTAAAATCATCACGCAAGCGCTGGGGAAAAGCGGTTTCCACCGCAGCCAGCATATATTGATCATCAGGAATACTGGTATCAGCCAACTCCTCTTTAAGCTCTGACTTCACATAGGAAATCAGCACGGATAACTCAGGCCGCGTCAGACCTTTGCCCGATGCTCTGCGCTCCTGCAAAGCTTCTTCTTCAGGAATAAACTCAAGCGCCCGGTTTAATTTGCCACTGGCCTCAAGTGTGCCAATTAAACGCCGGTACTCACCACTGCGAACAAAGGCATCGCTCTCCGCCATACTGAGCGCCCCGGTTTGGCGATAGTTATTTTCCAATACCAACTCAGACACACTCTCCGTCATTTCTTCGAGTAGAATATTGCGCTGCTTCTCGGTCATTTCATCATTGGCAACCACTTCGTTCAGCAAAATTTTGATATTCACTTCGTGATCCGAGCAATCAACGCCTGCCGCATTATCAATAAAGTCAGTATTGGAACGGCCGCCGAGTAGCGCAAACTCAACCCGGGATAATTGGGTTACCCCAAGATTACCGCCCTCACCAATCACCATGCAGCGCAGGTCTTTAGCATCAACGCGCAAAACATCGTTGGCTTTATCACCCACATCAGCATGAGACTCACTGCTGGCTTTAACATAAGTGCCAATACCGCCATTCCACAGCAAATCAACCGGCGCCTTTAACACGGCTGTCAGTAGTGCATTAGGGGTTAATTTTGTCTCGGCTATATCAAAGCGCTTTTGCATTTCAGGGGAGATAGCAATGGACTTGGCTGAGCGCTTAAAGATCCCGCCACCGGCTGATATCAGCGCGCTGTCATAGTCTTCCCAACTGGACCGGGGCATTTCAAATAAACGTTTGCGCTCAACAAAACTGGCCGCCGAATCGGGATTGGGATCAACAAAAATATGCATATGGTTAAAGGCACAGACTAATTGGATATGTTCAGAGAGCAGCATGCCGTTACCAAACACATCGCCCCCCATATCGCCAATGCCCACCACGGTAAAATCAGTGTCCTGCACATTGACCCCTAGCTCCCTAAAGTGGCGCTGCACGGACACCCAGGCACCTTTGGCGGTAATACCCATTTTTTTATGGTCATAGCCAGCGCTGCCACCGGAGGCAAAAGCATCCCCCAGCCAAAAGCCCGCATTGATTGACAGCTGGTTGGCAATATCAGAAAACGTGGCGGTACCTTTATCCGCCGCCACAACCAGATAAGTATCATCCTCATCCTTGCGGATAACCTGCTGCGGAGGCACCACACTGCCCTCGATTAAATTGTCAGTCAGGTCCAGCAAACCCTGAATAAATATTTTATAACAGGCTATACCCTCTTGCTGGAAAGCTTCACGCCCGCCATCGGTAGGCAACTGCTTGGCCACAAAACCACCCTTGGCCCCCATCGGTACAATCACGGCATTTTTAACCTGCTGGGCTTTTACCAGGCCTAGCACCTCGGTACGAAAATCTTCCTGACGATCCGACCAGCGCAGGCCACCGCGAGCAACCTTGCCGCCGCGTAAGTGCACACCTTCTACACGGGGTGAATACACAAAAATTTCAAACATCGGTACCGGTAGTGGTACATCGGGAATAAGGCCGGGCGATAATTTAAACGAAAAATAAGGATGGGATTGGCCATCGGCAGACTGTTGAAAATAATTGGTTCTTAAGGTGGCTTTAATCAGTGCTAAATACTGCCGCAGGATACGATCTTCACTGAGGTTTTCAACATCGTCCAACGCCGTAATAATCGACTGCTCCAAGTCTTGCTCAGCCTGTACACGCTCATCTTCAGTACCTGCCCAATCACAGGAAAAGCGAATATTAAATAACTCAACAATGCTGGCGGTTAACACCAGGTGATTACACAGGGTCTCGGCAATATAATCGCCACTGAAATTAAATTGGATTTGCTTCATATAACGGGAATAGGCCCGCAACATAGCAATGGCACGCCAATCTAAACGGGTACCCAGAATTAACTTATTAAAGGCATCGCTCTCTGCATCGCCAGACCAGATACGGAGAAAAGCCTGTTGAAAAGCCTCGGTGACATTTTGTAAATCAATATGGGTATCCAAGCCATAGGTCAAACGGAATTCATGGACCCAAATACTTTTACCGTCTTTGCGCTTGATACCATAGGGGTGCTCACTTTCAACCCGCAGGCCCAGGTTTTCTAAAATAGGCATAACATCTGACAGTGATAGCGATGTATCCAAATGAATTAATCGAAAATGCACTGTTTCCTGGGCATCCCCCAAACGACGATAAAAGCTCATTTCAATATCGCCATCACCATTCATTCTGGCTATTTTACGAATATCATCAATTGCCGCTCGAGGTTCAAAATCATCACGGTAACCAGGCCCAAAAGCATCGCCATAGTTATCTAACAACTGTGAGCCCTGCTCATCACCAAACTCTTCGATCAGGTAATTCTTTAAATGCTCTTTCCAGGACATAGTCACTTTAACGACTTCCTCTTCTAGTGCTTTTGAATAAACGGTAATTTCATGTTCGGGATCAACCCGCAACACAAAATGGGTACGGGACAAAATGGACTCAGAAAAATAGGTAGTAAACTCACACTCTTTGGCGCCAAAGGCTTCACGCAGCAAGGCTTCCAGTTTGATTCGCAGCTCCGTGTGATAAATATCCTTGGGCATATAGACCAGACAGTTAACAAATTTTCTATAAACGTCATAGCGAATAAATAAGCGAACCTGGCGTCGCTCCTGAATTTTATTCACCGCCATGGTGGTCGCTAATAACTCTTTCACACTGCTCTGGAATAATTCATCCCGGGGAAAAACATCTAACAAGCGTGATAAATCTTTACCTTCATGGCTTTCAGGGTCTAAACCAGAACGGTCCAACACTTCCTTCACCTTGCCGCGAATCAGGGGAATCAAGGTGGGAGTCAGGTTATAGACCTTGGCGGTATACATCCCTAAAAAACGATGTTTGGCAATTATCCTGCCCTGCTCATCAAAGCAACGCAACATCACATAATCAGGGTATACCAAGCGATGAACCCGTGACCGAATGGAGGACTTGGCAAACACCAGCGACCGCTCCATCAGCGCCTCAGGGCTAGCCGCTGACTTAATCGAGTTATACACATCGGTACTACCCAGTGACTGCCTTTCGCGCAACAAACCCAACGCCGAACCTTTAACCCGCGATACCTGTGGCTCGTTGTCGCTGTACTCTACCTGTAACTTCTCGTAGCCCAGAAAAGTAAAGTGCCCATCAATCATCCATTGGATAAACTCTGGTACATCGTTATTGATGATATTGTCTTTAGTAGGCAGTTTTTTAGCATCGGCAAGGGCCTGTCTGGCACTTTCCGTCATCGCCTCAAAATCATCCACCACCAGTGTGACTTCGGCCAATATCTCGTTAAGCGTTGCGGTGATTTCCGCCAACTCATCCCGGTCGGTACAGCGGCCAATTTCAAGATAGAGCAAAACCTCATCACCCAGTTGGCAATCAGCGGGGGCTTTCATCACCGTACGTGCTGGCAGCAACTCGCGCAATTGGTGCTGCTTATCGCGTAGCATTGAAAAAATAGTGCCGTGTAAGGTATGGATAACGATATTGCGGCGGTTAAGTTCGCCGCGAATAGATTCGGTAATAAAGGGCGTATTGCGGGCGATAATAGCAATCACCGTACGGCCAAGCTGCCAGCCATGCTTCTGGTAATCCGGGTTAAATACCCGCACCTTGGGTGAGGCAATATTATGCTGTTGAATATAGGCCCAACTGCCCATCATGGCAGCACCAAGCTCCGAGGCCTCCCGCTCCATAATATCGTCAGAGGCATAACCGGCGAAATATTGGCGAGTAAAATCCGCTACCTTCGCGGCTTCATCTGCCGACAGACGCTCTTGCAAATGGGCGATTATTTGTGCAACCAACCTGTCTATTCCCTGATTTATCACCATACCAGTTCCTATTTCTTGAACGATGTAAGAGAAGTTGCAGCTTAAGGGCCATTATTAGCCAATATTTGCTTTAAAAGTTTAGCTTAAGCTACCGATTTTGATAGAAATTTGTACAATAGCCTGCGGAGTTGGAACTTGTACCAGACATAGAGTCAAAAGACTCCTTATAAGACACAATTGGGGAATAAATCCCCACCCTGCATTCACAATATTTAGTAACGGAAGCCAAACCTTAGTATGAGCGAACAGAATACGATCAATCTTTTAAAGCACTGGTTGGAAAGCCAGATTATTGGCCAGGAAGCACTGGTCGAGCGACTGCTGATTGCCCTATTGGCCAATGGCCACTTACTGGTCGAGGGTGCACCGGGGCTAGCAAAAACCAAAGCGATCAAAACTCTGGCCGATGGTATTGAGGGAGACTTTCACCGCGTTCAGTTTACCCCGGATCTATTACCCGGGGATGTCACCGGTACTGACGTCTACCGCCCAGAAGATGGCAGTTTCCAATTTCAGCAGGGGCCTATCTTTCATAATCTGGTACTGGCGGATGAGATCAACCGCGCCCCCGCCAAAGTCCAGTCAGCGCTGTTAGAAGCAATGGCAGAGCGGCAAGTCAGCGTGGGCAAAACCACCTACCCTCTCCCTGAACTGTTTTTAGTCATGGCTACACAAAACCCCATTGAACAGGAAGGCACCTACCCGCTACCCGAAGCGCAGTTAGATCGCTTTCTAATGCATGTGCGGGTGGATTACCCCCGTGTGGATGCAGAGCGAAAAATCCTGCAATTGGTCCGCGATGAATCCATCAATAAAGCAGAACCGTTAGCAACACCAGAGCCGGTACTGCAACAAGCTATTTTTAGCGCAAGGCAACAGATTTTGGCTTTACACTCAGCCCCTGCAGTTGAGGAATATATTGTGCAACTGATTATGGCCAGCCGTGCCCCCGCTAACTACAGCAGTGAGCTGGCTTCCTGGATTGACTTTGGCGCCAGCCCGCGAGGCACTATTGCCCTTGATAGCTGCGCCCGTGCTCATGCCTGGATCAATGGCCGGGACTTTGTTAGCCCGGATGATGTGCAGGCCGTTGCCGCCGATGTACTGCGCCACCGCCTGATCTTAAGCTTTGAAGCCGAGGCCAACGGGATTAGCGCCGACCATGTTGTCGAAGAGTTGCTCAGGCAAGTTCCAGTCGCTTAGAGGCTAACCCAGCATGGCAATCACCCCTCATCACAACAGATTAGAGCAACGCCTAAGCGGCGCTTATATCGACCTGGACGATATGATTAGCGCCCGCTTTGCCGCCAAAGACCTTAAACTGCAACAGCGCCGTAAAGCCCTGAGCCTACTGGCGGGACCGAATAAAACCAACTTCCGTGGCCGCGGTATCGACTTTGAAGAAGTCCGTGCCTACCAGGCCGGCGACGATATTCGTACCATTGACTGGCGAGTAACCGCCAGAAGCGGCAAGGCTTATACCAAACTGTTTCAGGAAGAACGCGAACGGCCCATGCTAGTGGTAACCGACCAGCGCCAATCCATGTTTTTTGGCAGCCAAACCTGCTTTAAATCCGTCATGGCCTGTTATCTGGGGGCTTTAATTGCCTGGTCAGGTCTGCAAAACAGCGACCGCGTTGGTGGCCTGGTGTTTGGCAATCAGCGGCAACAGGAAATCCGCCCTCGCCGCAGCCGGCAATCCGCACTGGCACTGATTCATTTAATGCTGGAGTTTAACCAAGCACTCAATAAAGACAGCGGCCTCAACGTTTCCTCCGCCCAGCGACTGGAAGAAGCACTGATTGAGTTACGCCGTATCGCCCGACCCGGCAGCACGATTTATATTATTAGCGACTTTGCCGGTTTTAATGATGGCGATATTCTCAAGCATTTACATCAACTATCCCGGCACTGCGAAATAACCGCCCTAACTGTGGTAGACCCATTGGAAAAACAACTACCACCGCCGGGCCAATATACCGTTACCGATGGTAGCCAACGCCATCAAATCCATACCGGTAGCAGCAAGGCGCAACACCACTACGCACAACAATTTGCCGCCCGCCAAGAAGATTTAAAACAGCAACTGGGGAAACTCGGTATTCCTCTGATTGAAATCTCCACCGAGCAGCCACCTTTGCAGCATTTACTCCGCTACTATGGCACCGCCACAGGAGTAAAACGTTAGTGATGCCTGAGCAAGACCCACTCGCACAATTACGGGATATTCATTTGCCAGATGCGATTAGCGCCTGGCCGCCTGCGCCGGGGTGGTGGTTACTGCTGGCGATAATTATTGCCCTATTGGCTTTTGGCAGCATTTACTGGCGTAACTATTTACAACGTAACCGCTACCGCAAACACGCCTTACACGCTCTGGTATTACTAGACCGAGAAAACCCCAGCGATTATCTACAGCAATTAAACCGCCTATTAAAACAAACCGCTCTGGCTGGTAAGCCCCATAGTGATATTGCCGGTTTAAGCGGCCAGCAATGGCTCTCATTTCTGGATACCACCGGTGGTAGCACCGACTTTAGCCAAGGGGCCGCCAAAGCCCTGGAGTATGGCCCCTATACCCCTCAGGTTAGCGAACTCAATACTACCGAGCTACAACAGATTGCCGAGCAATGGATTAAACAGCACGATTTAAGACGGAGTGCCAAGCCGTCATGCTAACGTATGAATTGCCATGGGTTATCTATTTACTACCATTGCCCTTGCTGGCCTTTTGGTTATTACCCAAAGCCAAACAACAACAGGCCGCCGTTCGAGTGCCCTTTTATCAGCAACTTTCCGGCCTGGAACAACCAGGCACGGAGGCCATCAGCCAGCGTAAATTAAGACTGAGCTCACTGGCATTCATCTGGTGCGGTTTACTTGCAGCCGCCTCCGGCCCCACCTGGATTGGCGACCCTATCAGCCTGCCCGCCAGTGGCCGTGATTTATTATTGGCCGTTGATCTCTCCGGCAGCATGAACATTGAAGATATGGTGGTCCGCGGCAAACAGGCAGCACGAATTACGGCGGTAAAAGCTGTGCTCAATGACTTTATCCAACGGCGCAAAGGCGACCGCTTAGGCTTAGTGTTATTTGGTAGTCAGGCCTATGTGCAAGCCCCTCTTACTTTTGACCGCACCACCGTACAGCGCTTTATGAAAGAAGCACAAATTGGTTTTGCCGGTGAACAAAATACCGCCATTGGTGATGCTATTGGTCTATCAGTAAAACGACTGCGTGATCGGCCCGGTGATCGCCATGTTATGATTCTACTAACCGATGGCCAAAATAACGGCGGTGAAGTTAAACCTATTCCTGCGGCAAAACTGGCGGCTGACAATAATATTGTTATCTATACGGTTGGGGTTGGCGCCGACGAGATGGTCACCAAGGGAATGTTTGGCAGCAGCTTTGGTTCACGCCGAGTTAACCCCTCCGCCGACCTCGATGAAAAAACGCTACAGCAAATTGCCGATATGACTGGCGGCAAATATTTTCGCGCCCGCAACCCGGAACAGCTATTAGACATTTATCGCATCCTGGATGAACTCGAGCCGGTTGAAGACAAGCAAGAAACCTTTAGGCCACAAAAAGCCTTATTCTATTGGCCGCTGGCCTTTGCCTTAGGCTTAAGTGGTTTATTGGCAGTGGGGTTATTACCCTGGCGATTATGGTGGTCTGCCCTGACGGATAAGCCTCTGGCTGCGGAGAACAACCGATGAGCCCGCAGCTAATCCTTGATCAGTTTCATTTTTTGCGGCCAGAGTGGTTGCTGGCCATTATCCCTGCCACCTTACTGGCGCTGTTCTTCTGGCGACAAAAAAGCAGCGCCGCTAATTGGCGTGGTGCTATCAACCCGCAACTGCTGGATCACTTGATTGACGGCGGCAGTCAACGAGTGGCTCGATGGCCCTGGTTGTTGCTATTACTGGTCTGGGTAACGGCATCCATTGCCATGGCTGGCCCCACCTGGACCAAACTCCCTCAGCCCATTCATAAAAAACAGGATGCCCTGGTCATTGTGCTCGACCTGTCACTGTCGATGCTGGCGGAAGATATTAAACCCTCGCGATTGGTAAGAGCCCGCCATAAAATCCTTGATATATTAGCCCAACGAGAGGAAGGCCTAACCGCCCTGATCGCCTACTCTGGTGATGCTCATATTGTTTCGCCACTGACCGATGATAACCCCACCATTGCCAATCTGACCCCGGCCCTGGCCCGGGGATGATGCCAGTATTTGGCAGCGATCCAGTGGCGGCTCTAACCATGGCCAAGCAATTATTTAGAAATGCAGGCGTCAGCAATGGCCGCGTATTACTGATTACCGATGGCGTAACAGACAATGATGTGGATGATATTGACAACCTGCTTAGCCGCAGTGGCTATGAACTATCGATTATGGGAGTTGGCACACCCGATGGCGCACCGATACCAGCAAGGTCCGGTTTTCTCAAAGACGACAACGGCAATATTATTGTGCCGCAATTGCAGCGCTCACGGCTGGAACAGCTGGCCAAGTATAATAGCGGCCGTTATACCGATATCAGCCTAAACGATAATGATGTGAGCTTTCTCTTAACCAAACTGACCACCGAACTTGAAGATAATACGGTACTGACCGAACGGGAATTTGATCAATGGCATGACCGCGGCCCTTTACTGGCCCTGGCCTTATTACCCTTCGCTTTGCTGGCCTTTCGCAGAGGCTGGCTATTGATATTGCCGCTATTGATCATGGTGCAACCGCAAACCAGCCATGCCTTTGAATGGCAAGACCTCTGGCAGCGAGCCGACCAGCAAGCAGCCAAAGCGCTGGAGCAAGGCGACGCAAAAGCCGCAGCCAAACTGTTTAAAGACGAGCAATGGCAAGCCAGCGCCAACTATAAAGCCGGCGATTTTAAAAACGCCGCCCAGCAGTTTGCTCAACAAGACAATGCTACCGGCCACTATAATCGTGGCAACGCCCTGGCTAAAGCCGGTCAACTGGATAAGGCGATTGCCGCCTATAATAAAGCCTTAACACAGCAACCGGATATGGAAGACGCTGCCTTTAATAAGCAATTGCTGGAACAACTTAAACAACAGCAAGAGCAACAACAAGAACAACAGCAGCAAGAAAACCAGGACGGCGAACAATCCGACGAAGAGAGCCAGGACTCAGAACAGCAAGACCAACAGCAAGGTGATCCACAAAATCAGGACAGCGAACAACAACAAGACGACCAGCAAGACAGCGAGCAACAGTCCCAACAGGACCCACAAGAGAATCAGGATCAGCAGGACTCTAAGCAAGATAGCGAACAGCAAGACGCTGAAGAGTCAGAGCAAGAGCAACAACAGCAAACAGAACAAAGCGAAGAGGAACAGCAGCAAAGCGAGCAACAACAGGCTCAAGCCTCAGAGCAAGATCAACAAAGCCAACAGGAAAAGCAAGCTATGGAGCAATGGTTACGGCAAATTCCCGACGACCCTTCTGGCCTGCTACGTCGCAAATTTAATCATGAATCACAAGTTCGCCAGCAGCAGGGTGAAACTCAACGGGAGCAACCACAGTGGTAATGCAGCGTTCTATCGTCGCTTTTATTATCCTTATTGTCTTTAATATGGCCGTCACCGCGGCGGAGCCTGTCGCCAGTATCGACCGCAGCGTCATTGCCATCGACGACACCCTGACTCTAAAGATACGTATTAATGATGGCGGTTCTTATGGTGGACCGGATTTAAGCCCGGTAAAAAACACGTTTTATGTGTTAGGTAATAGTCAGAGCAGCCGCCATATGATTCGCAATGGCAAATCAGAGTCCTGGACCGAGTGGGTAATTACCCTCATGCCCAAGCGCAAAGGTCGATTAGAGATCCCCTCAATAAATGTCGACGGGCAACGGACCCAACCCATCTCTGTGGTAGTACAGCCCAGCATCCCAACACCCGGCGGCAGCTTAGAGCCGGTGTTTGTGGAATCGGAAGTGGATACCAGTAGCGTCTATGTGCAGCAACAACTTATCTATACCTTGCGGATTTTTCAATCTGTTCAGCTCGACAATATGAATATTACCGAGCCAGAATTTGATAATGCCGCGATGGAAAAGCTGGGCCAAAATTCTTTTCAACGCCGTATCCAGAACTCCCCTTATCGCGTCCATGAATTACGCTATGCAATTTTTCCACAGCAGACCGGTGAGCTAATTATCCCTGAACTGGTCTTTACCGCCAACGAAGCCCTTGCCCGCCGCTCGGTATTTAGCCTGCCCGGCCAGGGGCAACGGATTAGGAAAATGACCCAGCAGCATACCATTAAAGTCAAAGCCCCACCTTCAAGTTTTACCGGCGATACCTGGCTACCGGCCAAATCCCTTAAGTTGATTGAAACCTGGAGCAGCAGCCCTGGCAATATCACTGTGGGTGACTCTATTACGCGCAAAGTCACTATTGAGGCCGAAGGATTATTGGATTCACAATTACCCCCACTCAGTTTTAGCCCAATAGAAGGGGCTAAGTTTTATCCCGATAACGGCAGCAGCGAAACCACCGCCACCGACAAAGGCACCCTATCAACTCGAGCTGATAGCGCCGCGATTATCCCCACCCGTGAAGGGGAAATCACCCTGCCGGAAATACGGCTACAGTGGTGGGATACCAAAGCCAGAAAAATCCGTGAAGCTGTAATTCCGGCCAGCACGCTAACCGTTAAACCGGCGTTAAATAATACTCAGGGCAATAGCACGCCACTGGCTATGGATCACAGTCTACCAACGTCCCCGCTTTCAACCGTCGCCACCGGCAACCCCAGTCAAAACCTGCTATGGCAAAGTATCGCCGCGGGCTTTGCTTTAGCCTGGCTGATAACGCTGTATCTGTGGTGGCAATTAAAGCGCAATAACCGTGTCGATAGCACACCCGATACAGTGATCATTGAAAAAGTGCTGTCCGAAAAACAGGCTTTTAAGCAACTCAGCAAGCTCTGTCGCAATAATGATATTCAAGCCGTGCGCCCGGCACTGGTTGAATGGGCAAGAAGCTACTGGCCTGAGCATAGCATTCAAAGCCTGCATGATATTCAGGGCCACAGCGATCACCCCTCTTTTAATAGCGCCCTGACGCAACTGGATAATGCGCTCTATGGCAGTCAACAGGACAGTAGTTGGAGCGGTGAGAGTTTATTATCAGTAATTAAACTGATAAGGGACAGTGGTAAGAGCAAAGCTGTTAAGGCGGAGCATTTAAAGCCTTTGTACTCCAATTAGGCGCCTGCCTAATGGTATCGATTGCTGGTTTAAGCACTGGCCAGCAATCGTTATTAGATCGTTTTAGTATTCATACCTTATAGCCACACCAGCAGAGCGTGGTTCGCCATAGGCATGTACAACGGAGACTTCAAAATTAAACGATGAAACTACATATTCTTCATCCGTTAAATTTTTACCCCACACCGCCAAGCTTAACTGACCATAATCCCCCGAGGACAAAGGTATCTCTGCCAACTCGGCCCTGGCGTTAACCAGTAGATAACCGTCCGGGTGGGCCTTACCTCCCGAGTACCAATGGTTGTAATCGGATGACGAGACAACATCCAAATGCCCCGTTAACAAACCGACCTTAAAACGTGGCCACTCATAATCCACAGTAACAGCGCCCACATGTTGCGGAGTTTGAGTCAGCAGAAATTTCTCCGGAGCATTATTAGCCAAGGGGTTGGGCTGCGGTGAGAAATCGCCATTTAAATAGGTATAACTAAGCCCTAGCGTTAGCCCGGCCAGTGGCTGCAACACCAAATCGACTTCAGCCCCCTCTACCGTTACGGTATCGGATGAATTGATGGTTTCACTGATGGTTAAATCATTCGGGTCGAAGATATCGATAAACATACCCTCGTAATCGGTACTAAATAGCGCGGTATTAATAATCAGACGGTTATCCCAGCCCTGAAGCTTCATACCCAACTCAATTAATTCCACCTCTTCATGTTCATGAGGCACCAAATCCCTGGAACGGGAATTGATACCGCCACTGCGATGAGCGTTACTCCACTTTGCATAGGTAGAGATTGTCTCCGTCCAGTGATAGTTAAAAGTAATGGAGGGGTCTGTTTGATCGTTATCGGAAACACTAAAAGGTTTATACTCGCCCGAGGTACGAGCTCCCGATTTATTTTCATGGGTATAACGAGCACCGAGCGTTATTTCCAGCTGGTCATCCAGTACCGGAGGGGTCCAGGTGGCCTGACCATAAATTGAGGTGGATTCAAGTTCGGTTTCTATCATTCTGGCTGGCGAAACCGCATCGATAAATACATCATAATTAGTAATCGGCACAATCGGTGTTAAGGGGGTACCAGTAATCAAACCAAAAACATCCAGTGAAAAGAACTGCTCTAAGGACTCATCGGTTTCTTCTTCAAAGTAATAAACACCCGCCACCCAATCCAGGCGGTCCATACGTCCCCAGAAACGAAACTCCTGAGAAAACTGCTGCTGATCCATATCATTAACTTCTACCAAGCCATTAAAGTAAGCGGAGCCAGCCCAGTTATTTCGCGTTTTATCTTCAAGCTCCCGATAAGATGACAGTGATAAAAAGTTCAGCGAATCTGATAATGCCCAATCCACAGAGAAACTATGGAATTGTTGCTCCGAGCGGGTGGGCTCCAGGGGAGAAACCGGAAAACGCGTCTTACTCTGCCGCCCGCCTTCATCGCCAAACAAGCCCAAATTATCGATATAAAACTGATAATAAACCTGGGTGACTTCAGTATCGCTATCATTATAGGTATAGCCCAAGATCAGATTATCCGAGGCATTAAAGTCAAAACTTATGCGGTAACCATCTTTATCATAAGCGTTGTAATCATGCTCTCCTGGGGCCGTATTATTAACCCAGCCGTCCCGCTCGGTATGCAGATAATCGATTTTGGTGGCAATACCTGCCCATAGGGGTAAATCGATATGCGTATCGTGACTCTGCAAATTATCACTACCCAACTCCAGCCCCTGACGAATACCAAACTCACCAGCCGGACGCTTTGATACAAGATTAATAGCCCCTGCTGTAGCATTGCGCCCGTAAAGCGTTCCTTGCGGACCTCGCAACACTTCAATACGCTCCAGTTCTGCCAGCTCAAAATTTAAGCCATGCCCTCTTCCGAGGTAAATTTCATCCAGATAGACAGCAACACTGGTGTCTCTGGAAGGTGTCGCCACATCACCAGGGCCATTACCTCTTATCGCCATAACCAGAGTTGAGGGAGAAGCTGCATAGGGATTAATATTTAAGGAAGTCACAGTGCCTGCTAATAAATCACTCAGGCTGCTGATACCTTGTTGTAGCAGTTGCTGTTCTGATAGTACGGAAATTGCAATGGGAACCTCTTGTAACAGCTCTTCCCGTTTTTGTGCAGTAACAACAACCTCTTCGATTGTATAGGGTGCTGAATGTTTTCCTGTTGGAGAGAGCTGAGAGACAGCTAGAGAATAATTGGAACCAAGAAACAGTAATAAAAGAATAACGCTAATCTGTAAACGCATAATGGCTTTCCCTGCATATAGTGAGACGAAAAATATTGATACGATAAAACACAACCAAACAACGCTCGCGGCTAGCCGAAAGCATCAACAGTTTGTAACCAGATGAAATTATTTTCCGCCAATCTTTGCTGGGGATTTTATTATCAGTTGCTATTCGTTGTAGCAGTTATTAATCGTCATAAAGACCGATCAATCCTGCGCAATCAGACCCAACCTAACCGCCTCAAAAACGGCACCAGCCATCGTTGAAACCCCTAATTTTGCCTTGATTAATTTACAATAAGATTTAACCGTAGATTCCGTTAACCGTGCATAATCAGCCGCCTGCTGCTGAGTCATAGAGTACTTCCCCATCGCCTCCAAAATAGCCAGCTGCTTATTCGTTAAGCTATGCGTCTCTTTGATATCATCTATAGGCAGAAAATCAGACTGATTTAACAGTTCAAAAACAATATTTAGCAGGCTGGTTATCTTTGCCCGACGATCCAGTACCAAACGTTTAAAGTCTTCGGGTTTGGTCGCTTCAGAAACAATAGAAAAAATCATTTTTTTGTCGGGCCGGTACTGGAAAGGGCTGCAAAAAGAGTCATAGAAACTGTAATCCGCCATTAGATTATAGGATTGCATGGTCGTTTCAAATTGACTTAGCCTAACCGGGCTGATTGAAATATATTCATAAATATCTGAATAGTACATGGGCGCCGAAGACAAACTGATGCATTCATTAGCCAAATCACCCCGACCCAACTCCTCAGCCACATAGGTAGCCAACAGGGTCTTTGGCATTGTTGACAAAATACACTTCAAATCCAGGTCATTACCAACAACGGTAATATCAAAATTTGAAAAATCCAAATCAGACATGATTTTTTGAGTGACTTGAGTAAAAGATTTTGGTGTTCTCGCCATCCTTAATACATGTAGCGACTCTTCCTTGAACGATTTTAACTCTTTGGAGATACTATCCATGACAATATAAAACCTTTTTATTCCTTACCCCTAATTACCAATCATCAGTGTTAGACTTCCTCTCTAACATGTATCCTTTTTACTGCGCTCCCAATACCCAGCAGTCACCTATACCTATAGTAGCAGTAGCTACAACCACAACCACAACCACAACCACAACCACAACCACAACAGTAGTCACAACGACAGGCTATAACCAAGACCATTAGCCATAGAAAAAATAAACAATGATTCAGGACGAAAATTTACAAAAAAGGGAAAAAACCAAAGCAAAAAAGTAAAGAGGCGTAGTTGACTTTCAATACCCGCCACTAAAACCTGTCGTTAATAACACTCAAATAAATCCCTTATTTTCTTGCATTAACCTGCTCTTCACAGAAGAAACAGTTGGCAGGATACTAAACCAGTCCATCTAACAGAACAATAACGGCACAATCATTAATTCAATCTGGCTTAACTATTTAAACCTTTTAATCCAGGGTACTTATAAGCAAAAAAGATTGTACCCACCGCTAACTGAGCAGTAATGCCAGATAGAAAGACAGGTTGATTTAGCGCCCAACAAAAAGGCGTATTGGGTCAGGGGGAGCAGAGCCGCCCAACGGGAATAAACTTAAGCTGAAGTATGCAAGCCGCACTCGCGGCCATCTTCCACTTTGGTAGGGTCGAAATAGTGACGACAGCTGGGCAGCTCATTATTGTCCATATAATCTTGCACCTGCTCTTCACTCCAATAGAAAAACGGCGCTACCTTTAAAATACCGCGGTTATCAATAGAGAGGATATCCAGGCTTTTTCTAAACTCCGTCTCTTCGCGACGAATACCGCTAACCCATACTTCAGGCTGCAAATCATCCAGTGCTTTTTGAAAAGGCTCCAGCTTTACCTGACGAGTAAATTCTTCATGCACTTCCGGGTCATCATCCGGATGCGGAATACCACCCATAATGGCGTTGCGACGCTCGGCGGTCCACTGGGGGATATAAATCTGCATATTGGGCTGAAGCTTATCCATAATGACTTCCGCCACCCGGTAGGTATCGGGGACGTTATACCCACTATCAACCCACACCACTGGAATCGTATTATCTGCTTCAACAATCACATTTAGCATGGCCGCAGCATTGGGAGCAAAACTGGTGGTGGCAATAACTGTCTTACCCAAGCCAGTAGCCCAGCGCACAATCTCCACAGGCGATAAGTCCTTTAATTGCTGATTTAATGTATCCAGATCCAAACTCATGCGATTCACAGTGTCTTAGGGTTAATTCAAAAACTGACCATTCAGGCCTTTTGTGCCCAAACAGGGTCGGCGACTATACTGCAAAGTGCCAATAAAATCCAATAAACCCAATAAAATCAGTTAGTTATAAGTTATCGAGCTAAGCTTATAACAAAAAGTTTTTTTATAATGTATTTAATTAAGGCACTCAGCACAGCCACCTTACTGACTGATATTGTCTTTTACCTGAGCCAACAGCTCTGTAGCCCGCTCAATATCTGCGGCCTTTAATCTTCCGGCAGCGGTTTTAGCCCAATCCAATTCCCTTTCCCTGAGGCTAACCAGTGCCCTCTCCCCTTTGGTGGTTAGTTGGATAAGTCTGGCGCGCTTATGACCCGGGTTATCCACCAGGCTAATAAAGCCTTTTTGCTCCAGAGCAGACACAAAACGCTGCACGGTCTGTGGCTTTAACTGCATTCTGCGGGCAAGGTCAGAGGCGGTTAAGGCCTTTTCAGCCGATGACACAATGCCCAGCACGCCCCAGCGTGAACTGGTTAGATCAAGGTCTTTGGTTAATTGATCACCCTGAAGTTGCAGCCTTTGGGATAGCTGTAAGGTCTCAACAATCAAGCCAAGTAGTAATTCCGCACGGTTAGTCTCTGCCACAGTCAATCCTTATTATTGAAAGCCGCCATCAAGGCCCAGGGATATTAGGAGAGTATAACGCCGGAATAGTAAATTTGCAGCATGCTGCAATATTTGACAGCATGCTGCAATATTGGCACACTCCCTTATATCACCCAATTACCCATAAAGAGGTAGCTATGTCTTTTACGCCGAATTTAATCCGCCAGTATATGGCGCCAAACTCTGATGCTTCATCTGCGGGCGGGCCTGGCGGCCACAGCGGTCACTCGTTGGATTTCACCATTCCAAAAGATAACCTCTATGCTTTTGGCAAACTCTGGTTTAGCTTTGATGACAAACCCTGTATTGCCGCTTTTCACGGTTTAAACTTTGGCATGGTGGGCGACCAGCGGCTAAAACCTCTATTTGGCTACACCGGTTTTGGTATGTTCCAATCCAAGCTGCTAGACAATGGCAATGTGCGTATTCGCGGTAAAGAGGTAGGGTATTTTAATGACCCTATCACCGGCGATATTTTAGAAACCTGGGACAATCCATACACCGGCGAAACGGTGGAAGTGTTTAACTTTCTCAACGATGCTATTCGCGGTGAACTGACACCTGAAATGCCGAAGTTCCAGTTTGGCGATGCGGATGATGCCCCCACCCTAATGAATGAAGGCACGATCAAAACCCGAGAAGATGGCTCAGCACCTTTTATTTTGCCTTGGGAACGCTACGGGGATAATGTCATGCTGGCCTGGGACTATACCCACCGCTATAAAAACCCGGTGACCAAAGATAAATGGCCCAAAGCCCATACCGGCACCTATATTAATCCTTCTGAGCATTTTACCTTTCAGACCAATTATGACCGACTGGCAGACCGCTCTATCCCCTCGGCGGATTTTGCCTGTGGCTTCTCACGTATGTCACCCTGGTGGCCCTGGATGAAAATGGGCGGCAGCGGTGTTGAAGGGATGATCTTTGGCCGCATGAATTCCCATAAGAGCAATCAGGGCTTAACGGATGTGCCACCCAAAGTATTGGCCTATACCGAAAAGCATCACCCTGAATATTTAGAAGCCCCCGATGATTGGGATGATGGCTTCCCTAAAGGCACTTGGGAGTCTTATGCGGAGCATGTACCGCCTGAAGTCTAATCGGCTTTATTGGCAGGAGCCCCACTCGGGCTCCTGTAAAACCACTTCAACCGTTTGTCAGGTATCTGTTTAAATAAATGTGCAAACAATATTATCACCAACAAACTAAACGCCAACCTCCCCCATAATATGGTCGTTAGATCCGCCCCCAGTAAAAGAATTAACAGAGTATCTTCAATCAGGCTGTGACATAAACCTAAAAAGGCCATGGTCATAAAAATATCTTTGCCGCCAATACTGCCGGAGCGAGCCTCTCTAATCAGCAAACCACCGCCAAAGGATAGTCCCAGCGTTAAGCCAACTAACATAATATTACTGGCTTTTACCCCTATACCCAGAGCCCTGAGAAAAGGCTCAAGCACTAGATGAATCAAACGCTCAATACCTAACAGGCGTAGAATACGAATCAGTAAGGTCAAACCTGCAATAATAAGTAGTGCGGCTAACAGGGTTTGGCCCTGCGTTAATAACCAGCCTGCCCAACTGGAATCCGCTATCTCCGGCTGCCATAACAGCGGTGCCGGGGTTTGCAATAAGGAAAAATAATTGTAGATGCCATTTAGAACCAACCCAAGCAGCAAAGCGCCACCAATCCTCAACAGCAAGGTAAACCACAAGCTCACTCCGGTCGCCCGGGCAATAGCCACTTCAACCGGTAAGGAGTGGGCAATTAACATCATTGAACCAATCACACTAACCTGTGCAACAGTGACTTGCTCACCCAGACCCAACTGATAAAACACCGCCATACCGGTGTAGATATTACCAACCATTGTGGCCATCCAGACCAAACCCATTTCACCGGGTAAACCTACCAATACCATAAGCGGTTGAATCAGTAGGCCCAAGTCATCAATCCAACCGGCGATCTCCACCAGACGAACCACCAATAAAACCGGCACCATAATTTTGACCAGACTCCAGAAAATCAACCACACTTCCGCCAACCAATCGATCAGGCTGGCTTTAAATGGTTGGCGCTTAATACTGGTCATTCAGGTTTTTTCCGCGGTGGCATAGTATCGTGCAGCGGCATCTCCCCCACCTCTTGGTACCAACAAGCTCTGGAACCATAAAAAATATTCTGGAAAGGGTTTATACCAGGGTCATCATCTAAAGTTCCAGCAGGAATAATCAGGGCTTTGCCACTTTTGGATAACCATGGCATTGAAGAGCCGCATTGCTGGCAAAAGGCCGTAGCAAAATACCGGGTATCGGCGGGTTCAAAGCGCCCAACAAACTCTTCACCGGCAAGCCAACTAAACTGCTCGGGGCCAACAAATAAGTTAGACGCATGGGCACTGCCGGTAAATTTTTGGCAACGGCTGCAATGGCAGTATTGAAAGATGCCAAGGTTGCCGGTAATTTGATAGCGCGCTTTACCACACAGGCAGCTCCCGCCGACAGACTGATGCTCCATTTTCAAATCTCCTGAATCAATACAAGGCGCTCTTGTATTAGCCTTGATGCAAAAAGAAAAAAAGCCCCATACTCACCACAATAGTGATCAAGGTATTACGGGTAAGCCAGGCCAAAGCAGCGGCCAATAGACCACAGAGCAGATAGTAATTATCCAGACTGATAGCCAAACTATTATCTTGAATAAAAACGATGGGCGCAAAAATAGCCGTGAGTACCGCAGGCATAGAATAACTTAAAAACTGCAACATTTTTGGCCCCAGACGCAAAGGCAGTTTGGGCTCCAAAAATAGATAACGGCTGCTAAACACCAATAAGGCCATCAGCAAGATCATTAACCAGATCATCGTTGCCCTCCCCAAAGCACAGCAGAAAGATAACCAGCGGCCATCCCCAATAGCGCAGCAATGACCAGACCAGCTTCAATACCTAACAAAGCACAGATAATGGCTGTGACCAGAGAGGTCAATACACAGATAACAACGGACCGGTCTTTAATCGCTGGGATAACCAGAGCAATAAACGTAGCGGCCATCGCAAAGTCTAACCCCACTCGTCAAGGTTAGGAATAGACTGCCCCGCTACAATCCCCAGTAAAGTCGCAGTGTTCCAACCCACATAAAACGTTAGCCCACCACCGAGCGCTTGCCAGCGATTAAATGCTTTGGGCGGCCCTTGAGGAGTAATTGCAAAGAGTTCATCCGTAAGTAAAAAACCCAAAACTAAGCGCCACCTTAACGGTAACAGGCTAATAGAGCTTCTCATCGACATACTATAAAGCAGATGCCTTGACGTAATTAAGGCGGCGGTAATTAATAGGCTGAGCAAACCGGCCCCGGCACTGAGCATCCCCAATACCGCCAACTGCACTGCCCCACCAAAAATAATGGCGGACATAGCCTGGCTTTCCAGCGGTGATAGACCTACCTCCAGCGCATAAGAGCCCGCTAATATCCCCCAGGGAATGACTGACAGGGTTAACGGGAAAACAATGATAGCTCCACGCAAAAAAGCCTGAACGTTGTTGGTTTTATTGAGCTGGTTGATCTTTGAATCCCGTCGTTGTGATCGGCCGAATAATGAGACTAAGGCCAAATTTAAATGAAGTAAACACCCAGCACTATCATTCCCGAAAAGGCGCCCGGCAGCCCAAGAAAACACTTCACCGTAGGGTGGATTATAATCCACCGATTATGCCTACTGCTGAATGGGTTTGGTGGATTATAATCCACCCTACAATTCAGACCGCCACTTAAACCTTGAAGTCTCTATATTCGCTTACGATGGTATAGCTATAGAATAATTTCTGTCACTACCAATAGAGCTGGTATATTAACCGCCTTTTTAAGAAATAATTATCTCTTGCTATATATGACATTCAAGCAGTCAAAAACCCCACCTTAAAGATAAACTTAATTTGAGATTAATGACGGCCTTTAAATATCAATTAGCCTGCACCCAATAATTGCCGCCATACCCGTCGTTTAATCACCTTCTCCGTTTCCGTATCGACTATCATAATACCTTCATCCCGCTCATCCAGCCTGGCTAATACCCGCCCCTTACGATCCCAAACCTTTGATTGGCCAGCATAGTTATAGTCATCGGATTCACCCACAAAATTCGAGCTCATCACCAACATACCATAAGTTTGTGCTATCTCTTTAAGTCGTTTATCACAGCGCTCAACACACTCTGGCTCATGCATAACACTGGCCATATAAATTTCTGCACCGTTGCTATAGGCCTTTTCTGCATGCTCAGCAACAGATAGTTCATAGCAGATAGCCAGGGCAATCCTGACCTTTTCGACTAACAGGTCCGGCTTGCCGTAGCCGGGCACAAAGTATTCGGTTTCACTGGCATGCAGGTGTTTTTTACCATAAGCAAGCCTTGGTCGATCGGGTCTAAACAGAATCATACCAATACAGATTCCTTCGTCGATTTTAAGCGGCATACCAGCACAGATAGTAATGCCGTTGTCATCGCTAAGACCTTGTAAGTCATCAAACTGACGATCTTCTTTGTAGACAGCCAGCGACGAAGCCAGCGTAGGTTCATAACCTGTGAGTGAAAGTTCAGGAAAGACGATTAACTCTACCTCGTGGTTAATCGCCATCTCAACCAAATCGATATGAGCTTGAATATTTTTTCTAACATCGCCTTTAACTGGCTTTGTTTGAGCCATACATAGTTTCATATAATATTACCCGCCATCCAGGGGATGCCCCTCATCCTGAAAGGCGATTTATACTGTTATCTATAGTAGCAGGCTGGTAGGTAATCGCGTAGTTATCTAAATGTAAAGCCTGGATGGATGTGTGAATCAGCTTGCAGGTGTTGCCGCTATGATTAGACGCTTTGTGCGGGGGAAACCCCAGCCGTGAATTTAAAAAATTATTTCAAGCGGTCATTCACACCTTACAATAATCCCCCTGCTCAGCTCTACCCCCGGCATCACAGCTATGTTTTCTTTCAAGGGTTTTAATGAGGGCTAGCCCGTAGGGTGGATTGTAATCCACCGGTTATGACGGATTTCTGGTTGGGTTTGGTGGATTTTAATCCACCCTACAATAATTCCCCTGCCCGGTTCTGCCCTTGGCATCACGGTTATGTTTTATTTCAAGGGTTTTAGTGAGGGCTAGCCCGTAGGGTGGATTGTAATCCACCGGTTATGACGGATTTCTGGTTGGGTTTGGTGGATTGTAATCCACCCTACAATAATTCCCCTGCCCGGTTCTGCCCTTGGCATCACGGTTATGTTTTATTTCAAGGGTTTTAGTGAGGGCTAGCCCGTAGGGTGGATTGTAATCCACCGGTTATGACGGATTTCTGGTTGGGTTTGGTGGATTTTAATCCACCCTACAATAATTCCCCTGCCCGGTTCTGCCCTTGGCATCACGGTTATGTTTTATTTCAAGGGTTTTAGTGAGGGCTAGCCCGTAGGGTGGATTGTAATCCACCGGTTATGACGGATTTCTGGTTGGGTTTGGTGGATTGTAATCCACCCTACAATAATTCCCCTGCCCGGTTCTGCCCTTGGCATCACGGTTATGTTTTATTTCAAGGGTTTTAATGAGGGCTAGCCCGTAGGGTGGATTGTAATCCACCGGTTATGACGGATTTCTGGTTGGGTTTGGTGGATTTTAATCCACCCTACAATAATTCCCCTGCCCGGTTCTGCCCTTGGCATCACGGTTATGTTTTATTTCAAGGGTTTTAGTGAGGGCTAGCCCGTAGGGTGGATTGTAATCCACCGGTTATGACGGGTTTCTGGTTGGGTCTGGTGGATTGTAATCCACCCTACAATGCTTGAACTTGAAGTCCTCGCTGACTCAATTACCTACCTTTAAGCCGCTTATGCCTAAGACTATACGACACCACAAACAGATATCTACACGGACCCTGCTTCTTCGCGTTAGCTTAGTCACCAAACACATTGGTTTGGTTACGGCCACTTTCTTTGGATTTATAGAGGGCCTTGTCGGCATTGACCATCCAGTCCGTTGGAAACTTGGTGTGTTCATCCAGTACAGCGATACCCAGGCTGATGGTAAAGTTAACCGATTCACCCTGAGAGTGGACGGTCGTTTCCGCAATGGCTTTACGCAGCCGTTCGCAATAGATTTTGGCGCCTTCTACGTCAGTCTCCGGTAATAGCACTACAAACTCTTCACCACCATAACGGCCGCAGATATCGACATCTCTGGAATTATCTAAAAACAATTTGGACACGGTGCGGATGGCATCATCTCCCACCTGATGGCCATAGGTATCGTTGATATTTTTAAAATGGTCGATATCAAAGATGACCAGCGAGGTTTGTTTGTCACTGCGCTGATTACGCTTAAACTCGTCAATCATCCGCTCTTCCCAATAACCGCGGTTCCATAAAGCGGTTAACTTATCGGTGCGGCTGAGACGTAATAATTCATCTTTGGCGGTTTCCAGCTTGCCACGGTTAACCGCGTTGTCAGTAACGTCATAAACAACAATACCCACCTTCTCCACTTGATCTGAGGCTGAACGCAGCGGAATAAAGGTGGTGTTCTGGTACATCATCTGGGTTTCATAATGGATTGGCAGTTTCAGAGCAAAATCAAAGACATTATCCCGCTGCTCCCAAGTGGTATAGACCGAAATCCCTAATTCAAACACCGTATTCACCCGGCGCTTAAACCATTCATCTTCCAAATAGGGGAACAAATCAAAGATACTGGTTTCGATGGCATCTTCAGGACCAATATTGCTATGCACCTGCATAAATCGATTATAGATTTCAATATTGAAATTTTTATCGATAACGACAATACCAATATCAGTACTCTGGATAATATCCAGCAACCAATGTAGATCCTGAAAATTCGGTGCTTCCATAAATCGTTTAGTGATTCCTAATCAAGTAAGTAGTTCACCTGCCGGAACAGGGACGCCAAAGATCCTTCATGAAACAATATAATTAAGTCGCAGGTAATGCTGTAATCTTCAAAGGCGTAGTTCAGCTCAATAGCCAGCGTTTGATTCCAGGGAAAGTCTGAGTTGCTAAGAATATCACTTAAGGCGGTATGCTGGCCCAATAAGATAGGGTGTTTTAACAGCACACTGATATCGAGCTGAGAACAGATACCGTGAATACATGAACCATTCAGTAAAGACGCCATTTCCAATACCAGCTCAACCTGCTGGTGGTCATCGCCCACTGAGGCCTGGTAACCCATTAACTGGGATAACTCCGTCATACTGGCATCAGTAAAAATCAGCAGCGCCTCACCGCTAATGCCACTACCAAAAAACGGCTGGGTAACTGCGGTGACCCGCTCGCTGCCTTCAATAGCACTTAGGGCCATGCTGACATCAACAGCATCTAACAGATGGACACTGGGGATAGGGATATTCACGAAGGTGGAGAAGCTACGGGCGATCTTGTCAGCAGCCTCGCCGACTGCAACATTGGTCACCTCTTGAATTCCATCTCTAATATCTTCGTTGAAATCAGTATTCGACATTCACTACACGCTCAGGGATGGTTTTACGGATGAACCGAGCCAACTGTATACCCTTGTTGCAACTCCTCTGCTGTAGGTTTGGATCGTCAGTAGGTCATTTATTGAACAACGACTCCAGATAGACAACCTGGTTGTTCTTATTAGCTAGCATTAAACTCTTACCACATCAGGATAGTGTAGACCAGTCTGGCTAAGTCTCCATCGCTGAGACTTAATAATGTGGTGGTTTTTCATCCAGCTGAGCACCACCCATTTCTTCAGTCATTAACTCCAGCTGGGACTTCTGGCTTTTACTCAGCTCATGCAGGTTTTCGATCTGTTGCTGCTGCCTGGTGACAATATCATTTAAGGCCTGCAAAGTGTCCTCCTGAAAGGCCACCTGGGTTTGCAGGTCAAATAGCTGCTCTTTAAGTTGTTCTAGCTCTGTAGGGCTGGTCACTGGCATCAATACCTTTAAAAAGACGATGAATTATTTGGTGAGGGGCTTGGGGGCCATTATAATCGGCTGGCCTTAAAACTAAAGCGTATAGATTAAGGCTCAACCATCTTATTGAGAACAGGACTCCCCCATGAACCGAGTGGTCTACTCCACCGATCAGGGCAGGCATTGCCCCGACTGCAGCAACCCCATTGACAACTGCCAGTGTAAACAGCCATCAGCAGCCCCTACTGGCGATGGTATTGTCCGCTTGCAGCTTGAAACCAAGGGCCGCAAAGGCAAGGGCGTGACATTGGTTACCGGCCTGCCGTTAGCCGGTGCTGAACTGAAAAAACTGGCCAAGGAGCTTAAGCAGCGCTGTAGCACGGGTGGCGCCATCAAAGACGGGGTAATAGAAATCCAGGGAGACCAGAGAAAAATTCTGGAACAGACCTTGCAGGCCAAAGGCTATACCGTCAAATTCAGTGGCGGTTAATTGGCACCCCCTTTAACTATGTATGACCTGACGATCTGACTATGGATAACTTCGATATTATCGGCACCGGCTTTATTTTTATTCTGGGTGGCATCTTTGGTGCTGCGGCGGTGTTTTATACCCTCAAGGATAAACTGCAACAGCAGCAACAGGCCATGTCGATGCGCCGCATCGGGCTGCTAGAGCAAGTTGCCCAGCATGTTGGCAAGGTCAGCCATGTGTTTAGCAAGTATGCCTCTCTGGTTGCCGAGATTGGCCCCAAGGTTGAACGCATGTCCGCCAAACAAGAGCGCGAATTAGATAGCCTGAGTGAAGAGCTGGTAGCGGTCTATGAGGAAATTTCTATTGCGGAATCCAAACTGTTATTACTGGGCGAGCAAAAGCTGGAAAAGGCCATGAAACTCTATACCGCCAAAATGGCTCAATACCGCAAGCAGGTATACCCAGGGCGTTATACCAAGGTGGATGATGCCAAGCAGCTTAAAACAGAAGTCTCCCAGATGCGCGAACAGTTTTACGATGTACTTAGCCAGCGCTATGATCAGAAATCTGGCAGCTAAGCCCCCCATCATACCTAATTAAGTAGGGTGGATTATAATCCACCGGGCATAACGCGCTGCTGACTCGGCTTGGTGGATTATCATCCACCCTACGGGATGACTAATCTTAATTTGATATGCATTAGGGCTATTTAAGCCTCAGGTTGTTAATAGCTCAAAAATCTAACAATCCGACTTATTACCAGCACGGTGCTCTGCAAAGCTTCTACACTTAAAGACAAGTAGTAGAAAAGGAGCCAAACTCATGCAAAGCCAAAAAATCAATATCGATGAGATATTGGCCCGAGCGGCCACTCAGCATATTACCGCCGATGAACTGGATCTGTTAGTCGCCAAAACCCGGGAATTAAGTCAGGTTAGGGAACGTGAACTAAAGCACTTACAGTCATTATTGTTTGAACTGGAGTTACAGCTAGACGACTATCAGCATTAATTATTCTCTGCGGCTTGGCGCTCCCCCTGAGTAGCCACCCAATCCTTTTGTTTTAAATCCCAACTACGCGCCCAATATAAAAAGGGCGTATCAACTAACGCGATAATTATTTTTAAAACATATTTGGCTAAAGCCAATTGCATGGCGGTGGTAAAATCAACCACCCCCCACCATACCACCACACCATAAATCACAGTATCAACCGCTTGAGATAACATGGTGGACACGTTATTGCGCAACCATAAATGCCGGCCCTGAGTTTTCTCTTTGATCAGATGAAAAATCCACACATCAAAGCGCTGACTAATTAAATACGCCAACAAAGAACCGAGAATAAACCGCGGGGTAAAATCAAATAAGGCGGCGGTGGCCTGATGAATGGTTAAGGCAAACTCAGCGGTGTTTGGATTGCTTGAAGGCAAATACATTAAGCTAATACTGGTCATCACGATAATCATAATGCTGACCACAAAACCAATCATTACCGCGCGATTAGCTTCGCGCTTGCCATAGCGCTCGCTTAATAAGTCGGTGGCAAAATAAATACTGGAGTAAAGGATAACCCCCATACTGGTTTGCAAACCGAAAATTTGCGTGAGTTTTGGGCCTTGCAGATTGGCGAGTAACAGGCTGATAATAATGCTCGCATATAAGCCCTGCCGCCCGAACAGGCGGTAGAGTAAAATAGCAAAGCCAAGGTCTACAACAATGGTAGTAAACCAAAGCAGCTCTTGTTGCTGGGCGAAAAAATCTGCGAACAGCTCTGTTAGCATTGTATTCTTCTGATGATTTCACTCCCACCGCGGGACACGGTGGGTGGATTATAATCCACCGATAATGACAGATTCCTCGCTGGGCCGGGTGGATTATAATCCACCCTACAATGGCCGGCTCTCACTGGCTGAAACGCCGACGCTACAATAAGCCTGGTTGTATTTAGGAGCTTATGCACCTGCGCGGGAATAACTCAGAGCCGTGGTTAGACTTCAACCATCTCAAAATCAGACTTACCAATACCGCAATCCGGACACTCCCAATCCTCGGGCACATCTTCCCATTTGGTACCCGGCGCAATATCATCATCCGGCACCCCGGCTTCTTCATCATAGATATAGCCGCAGATGACACATTCCCACTTTTTAAAATCGCTCATAGCAGAATCACTCCTGATTCGAATAGTTAGACTTAAAACTGATCATCCGCTAAAGCCATAGTCATAGCACTACCCGATTCGGCCATTTTTACATGGGCATCAGCTCTGGGCATAATTTGCTCAGCGTAAAATCTGGCGGTAATAATTTTAGCACTGTAAAAGCTTTCATCTTCAGCCAGCTTAGCGGTGGCGATAACGGCACCCTTGGCCAATAACCAGCCACCAATCACGGTACCAGCGGCCATCATAAAGTTAACGGCCACTGCACCTGGCAATTGCGGGTTATCCATATGGTGCTCGATCACCCAATTAGCGACCTGCTGTAATGAGTCAGCGCCCTGCGCGAGAGAGCTGGCAATAGTGGCCATCTCATCACCCAGTGCAGCGACTTCCGCCTGAGTAGCACGGATTTCATCAATCAAGCGGTTAAACTCCTGACCTTGATCACGAATTAGTTTACGGCCAATTAAATCATTGGCCTGAATACCGGTGGTCCCTTCATAGATAGTGGTAATACGAGCATCACGCAGATACTGCGCTGCGCCGGTTTCTTCAACAAAGCCCATACCGCCGTGAATTTGCACACCCAGTGAAGTGATTTCCTGAGAGATTTCAGTCGACCAGCCTTTGGCAATAGGCGTTAGCAACTCACCACGGGCGTTAGCCAGTCTGCGCTGCTCTTCATCGGTACCGTGGTGGGCCATATCAAAAGAAGAAGAAGCCACATAACACACAGCTCGGGAAGCTTCTGTCATTGAACGCATCACCATCAACATACGACGAATATCCGGGTGACGGATAATCGTGCCCTTCTCTTTATCGCCTGCAGCTTTACCCTGTACACGGTCATTGGCATAGGCCACGGCATGCTGATAGGCACGGTCAGACATAGCCACACCCTGAGCGCCTACATTTAAACGAGCATGGTTCATCATGGTAAACATATAGGCCAGGCCTTTGTTTTCTTCGCCCACCA
This sequence comes from Oceanicoccus sagamiensis, assembly GCF_002117105.1. GTDB lineage: Bacteria > Pseudomonadota > Gammaproteobacteria > Pseudomonadales > Dasaniaceae > Oceanicoccus > Oceanicoccus sagamiensis. Next base: position 4,414,022 of record NZ_CP019343.1, read on the forward strand.
AATAACCCACAGCGCCGCCGTTATCACCAAAGCTCATAACACAGGTTGGGCTGGCATGGATGCCCAGCTTATGCTCTACCGAAACCGCATACGCATCATTGCGCTCACCTAAGGAGCCATCGTCATTGACTAAAAACTTGGGCACTACAAATAGCGAAATACCTTTAACACCTTCCGGCGCATCCGGGGTACGTGCCAATACCAGGTGCACCACGTTGTCGGTCATCTGGTGGTCACCCCAGGTAATAAATATCTTGGTGCCGCTAATCAGATAGTGGTCGCCTTCGGGGATAGCTTTGGAGCGAACCACTGCCAGATCAGAACCCGCCTGTGGCTCCGTCAGGTTCATGGTGCCAGTCCATTCACCGGAGACCATTTTTTCCAGATAGATGGCTTTTAGAGCATCGCTGGCATGGGACTCAATGGCGCCGATAGCACCCTGGCCCAACATCGGGCACAAACCAAAACTGATATTGGCTGCATTCCACATTTCCATCGTGGCCATACCCACACTTTCCGGTAAACCCATACCACCAAACTCCGGGTTACAGGGCAAGGCGACCCAACCACCCTCAACAAACTGCTGATAGGCTTCGGCAAAACCGGCGGTTTCCTGCACCGCATTATCAACGCACTTGGCACCCTCGTTATCACCGACGCTATTTAACGGTGCCAATACACCACTGGCAAACTTACCTGCCTCTTCAAGAACTGCGTCCACCACATCTTCGCTGGAATCTTCAAAGCGCGGCAATTCACACACCTGAGATAGACCCGCTAACTCGTTAAGTACAAAACTGATTTCTTTAACGGGGGCAATGTAATCTGACATAGCTATTGTTCTCCAAACTGTCTTACGGGTTAAAACTTTTTCCGCACTGTTAAGCGGGGAATCGATAATCTTTATACTGCTCGCGCAAATCTTTTTTACTGAGTTTACCAGTGGCGGTATGGGCCAATTCTTCAACAAATAAACAATCGTCTGGAATCCACCATGTCGCTACTTTGCCTTTAAACCAGGCCAGCATCTCTTCTTTACTCAGCTCTGCATCCGCTTGCTTAATTACTAACAACAAGGGGCGCTCGGTCCACTTTTCGTGGTACATGCCAATCACTGCTGCCTCAACCACCGCGGGGTGATCAACAGCCGTATTTTCCAAATCGATGGAGCTAATCCACTCACCACCGGATTTAATAACATCTTTACTACGGTCAGTAATTTGCATCATGCCCGACGGATCAATGGTCGCCACATCACCGGTATCAAACCAGCCGTCGGCATCATGGGCATCGCTATCCGGCATTTTAAAATAGCTATCGCAAATCCAGGGACCGCGCACTTTTAATGAACCGAAGGCTACACCATCCCAGGGTAAGTCCTGATTCTGTTCATCGGTGATTTTCATTTCAACACCGTAAATACATCGGCCTGCTTTGACTCGTAACCGGGCAAACTCTTCTTCACCCAAAGCTTCACGGTCCAAAAACGGGTTATAGGTACCCAGCGGGCTCATTTCTGTCATACCCCAGGCGACATGGGTATAAACACCGTAGCTGTCAAAATCTTCCATAATAGAAACCGGGCAAGCAGCACCACCGACGATAATCCGCTTTAGCGGCTCGACGGTTTTACCCGATTCCTTAAGATAATTAATTAGCGCCAACCAAATCGTCGGCACACCGGCTGAAATCGTGACATGTTCTTCATTGATCAATGTCGTCAGCGCTTCACCGTCAATCATCTTGGGGCCGGGGAAAACAATCTTGGTGCCGCTCATGATGGCACCGTAGGGAACGCCCCAGGCATTCACATGAAACATGGGCACAATCGGCATGACAGCATCGTCGGTACCCAAGCCCATAACATCGCCTAAATTACCGGCAAAAGCATGCAATACGGTGGAGCGGTGATTGTATAGAACTCCCTTCGGATTGCCAGTAGTACCCGAGGTATAACACAGCCCAGAGGCATCTAATTCATTGATTTCCGGCCAATTAAAGACATCTGTCTCGGCCGCTAAAAGCGTCTCATAGCAGTAGACATTTTCCATCGAAGTGTCCGGCATATGGGCTTCGTCGGTCAGTACAATAATGCCCTTTACGCTGCTTAGGCGATCTTTTAGGTTCTCAAGCAACGGTAAAAAGAAAATATCGGTAAATACAAATTGGTCTTCGGCGTGGTTAATAATGTAGTCAATCTGTTCCGGGAACAGACGGGGGTTCATGGTATGGCAAATCATGCCTGAGCAGCTAATGGCGTAATACAATTCAAGATGGCGATGATCGTTCCAGGCCAGAGTACCAATACAGTCACCGGGCTTGGCACCTAACCTGGCGAGCACATTGGCTAGCTGGCGGGTACGCTTAAAAGCATCGGCAAAGGTATAACGAAACAGCGGGTTATCCATGGTGACAGATACAATCTCTGTATCGCCGTGCACCTTCTCGCCAAACGACATTAACGAAGTAATAGTTAACGGCGAATTCATCATCTGACCAATCATACTTAAGCTCCAGAATATAGGTGACCGGTCCAGGCTGCGACCAGTGATATTGTTATGGTGTAGCGTCAATTAAAGCAAAATTATCAACGAAGTCTATTTTACCTGCTTAATAGCCGTGTTAGGTATGACGCTATGTACCAACCGGACATACCAAATGCACCAATTGGCTACACATCCAGCCATTATTACTCCACAATAGGCCAAGCTAAGCCTATGAATAAAAAGCCATTTAGCGGATTGTATCGCTAACCATCAATCAACAACCCCGGCGGATATGGACTCAAACACCCAACAAAGCAATACCACCGACCTTGTACTGGTTGGCGGCGGCCATAGTCACCTGGCGGTGATCAAACAACTGGGGATGAACCCGGTGGCAGGCCTGCGGGTTACGGTTATCAGCAAAGACAGCCATACCCCCTACTCTGGCATGATGCCCGGTTTAGTCGCCGGGCATTACCAGCATGATGAAGCCCATATTGACCTGCGACGGCTATGCCAATTTGCTCAGGTTCGCTTCTTTCAATCAGAAGTCACGCATATCGATCTGGACCAGCAGCAGGTGCATTGTCAGGGCCGCAGCCCGGTTCGCTATGACTGGCTCTCTATCAATATTGGCTCACAACCGGCCATCGATAGCATTCCCGGTGCCCACAGCTGCGGTATTGCCGTTAAACCCATCGACCGGTTTTTAAGCCACTGGCAACAGACAGTCCCCCAACTAAGCCCCGCGTCCAAAGTCGCCATTGTTGGCGGTGGCGCAGCCAGCGCTGAAGTCGCACTGGCCTGCCAGTATCAGTGGCAACAGTGCAATGGCAGCGATAATAGCCCTGAGTTTACCCTTTACTGTGGAAGCGATGAGATATTGCCAAGCCATAACCGTCGTACCCGCAAGACAATGACCGCCCTTCTTAAGCAACGCGGCATCACCTTAAAGGTTCAACACAAAGTCACTGGCGCTGAACAAAGCGATGGCCACTATCAACTTCACTTTGACAAGACCGAGAGCCAGACAGCGGATGAAATCATTTGGGCCATTCATGCTGGCAGCCCGCAATGGCCGCAAAAAACCGGACTCGCCTGCGACGCACAGGGGTTTATCAGTGTTAACTCATACCTGCAAAGCCCCTCACACCCCAATGTATTTGCAGCGGGAGATATTGCCGACTTTAGCCAACAACCACTGGCCAAAAGCGGTGTCTATGCGGTTCGGGCCGGCAAGCATTTAAGCAATAATCTGCGTCGCTCGGTGATGGGTCAGGCACTACTGCCCTATCGCCCGCAGCGGCAATTTCTCAGTCTGTTAATGACCGGTGATAAACAAGCCATAGCCTCAAGAGGCCCCTTTAGTGTTACCGGGAAATGGCTATGGCGCTGGAAAGATAAAATAGACCGCGCCTTTATGGATCAATACCAGCAACTACCCACTGCAACAGCAGCAACAGCAACAGCACACGATGAATCCACTATGCGCTGCGGTGGCTGCGGCGCCAAAGTCGGCCATCAAATTCTTCATCGCGTAATGGCACAACTCAATATCACGGATAGCCCTGACACCCCCATAGGCCTTAACGCCCCCGACGATGCCGCAGTGATGACACCACCGGCCAATAAGCAATGGCTGCAAACGGTTGATTATTTCCGCGCCTTTATTGATGACCCGTATTTACTGGGCCGTATAGCCACCAACCATTGCCTCAGTGATATTTACGCCATGGGCGCCACCCCCCATTCCGCTCTGGCGATAGCGACAATACCCTATGCTAGCGAAACCTTAGTGGAAGACACCTTGCTGCAATTAATGAGCGGCGCTGTCGACAGCCTGAATCAACAAAATACGGCATTGATTGGCGGCCATAGCAGCGAAGGCGCTGAACTGGGTTTTGGTTTATCGGTTAATGGGATTGCCGACCCAGGGCGACTCTTAACCAAGGGTAATCTTCAATCAGGCCAGGCGCTTATCCTGACAAAACCGTTAGGAACAGGCACTTTACTGGCCGCCAATATGCAGGGCCAGGCGGAGGGTCGCTGGATTGATCAGGCGATCCAACATATGCTCATTAGCAATCAGCAAGCAGCCGATATTATTTACCAGCATGGCGCCACCGCCTGTACCGATATCACCGGCTTTGGCTTATTGGGTCATTTACTGGAAATGCTAAAACCCACTAACTGTGGTGCCAGCCTTGAACTTCATCAATTACCCGTATTAAATGGCGCCGCTGAATGTGCGCGCAATGGCTGGTTAAGCTCACTGCACCCGGACAATGTCAAAGCCGAACAGTGGCTAAGCCATGCTGAAGCGTTTAAACAACATAGCCATTACCCGCTGCTATTTGATCCACAAACCGCAGGGGGTTTGTTAGCCGCCATAAATACCGAGCAGTCTGAGCCTTGCCTGCAAGCACTACAGCAAAGTGATTGCCCCGATGCTGCAATCATTGGCTATATCGATAACAGTAACCTAATCACCTTAACATCCACTACTACAAGCCTGGGAAAAAATGATTAAGCAACTCTTTAAACAACTCTCTAAAACATCTTTGGCCCTCATACTGTGCAGTACCGTCGCCGCAGAACCTTTTGTGTTTACCGCTATACCTGATGCGGACGAAACACGATTAAATGCCCGCTTTTCCAAAGTCGCTGATTACCTCGAGCAACAACTGGGCGTGGAAGTAAACTATATTCCGGTAAAATCCTATGCTGCCGCTGTCAGCGCGTTTAGAAACGACCAGGTACAACTGGCATGGTTTGGCGGTTTAACCGGTGTTCAGGCACGCCGTTTAACGCCCGGGTCAGAAGCTATCGCCCAAGGGGCAGAAGACCCCAAATTTAGAAGTTATTTTATTGCCCATCACAGCACTGGGCTCAATAACGGTGAGCAACTGAGTGAAAAAATTAAAGGAATGAGCTTTAGCTTTGGCTCAAAAAGCTCTACCTCTGGCCGACTCATGCCGGAATTTTATTTACAGCAGCAATTTCAACAAACACCTGAGCAACTGTTTAGCCGTGTTGGCTTTTCTGGCAACCACTCACGCACTATCGCACTGGTACAAAGCGGTAGTTATCAACTGGGGGCCTTAAATTATCAAGTTTGGTTAAAAGAATTAGCCGAGGGAAAAATCGATCTGGATAAAGTCAGCATTATTTGGACTACCCCCGACTATACCGATTATCAATGGACCGTTAGAGGGGATGTCGATCAACGCTGGGGCGCAGGTTTTAAAGAAAAAATTACTAAAGCACTACTGGATATGAAAGATCCGGCGCTACTTAACGCCTTTCCCCGAAAAGCGTTTATACCGGCTAGCAATGCTGATTATCAAGCTATTGAAGATACCGCCCGCGACATTGGCTTACTGGACTAAGCCATGAGCCCGCAAGCCCAACCCTTAATTCGACTGGAAAACGCTGAAGTCTTTTATCAGCAACAGCGAGTATTGGATGAGGTAACGCTAGAACTACATCAGGGCGAAAGGATTGCCTTGTTGGGTAAAAGTGGCGCGGGTAAATCAACACTGCTTAAACTGATCTACCAACACCTCAGCCATACCGACCATCGCGTAGGCTGGGTGCCACAGCAGTTAGGTCTGGTAGATAAACTATCCGTGTTTCACAATATCTACATGGGGCAACTGGACCAGCGTTCACGTACCTATAACCTGATCAATATACTCTGGCCACGCCCTAAAGAAGTGGCCGCCATTAGCCAACTGTTAGAGCGCTTTAATCTGGAAGAAACACTTTTCAAAACCGTTGAGCAGTTATCGGGGGGGCAACAACAGCGGGTGGCTATTGCTCGGGCTATTTATAGCCAGGCGGATATTATTCTTGCTGATGAACCGGCTTCAAGCCTGGATAAAGCCAATGCCGACAATGTGATATCCGCCTTATTACACTACAGCCAGAGCTGTGTTATTGCCCTGCACAATACCGAACAGGCGCTGGCCTTTGCCGATAGAGTCATCGGTATCCAACAGGGAAAAATCGTGGTTAACGACCACCCTGACAATCTAAGCCCTGCCCAACTAGCACCGCTCTACGATCATGACTAGCGCACCGCGCTATCAGCTACCCATGGGCATTCGCAGCTTTCTGCTGCTACTGGCCGTCGCTCTATTCTGTACGTTATTTGCCGATATTGAGATTAGCAACCGCAACCCCTGGCAAGAATTCGCAGCAATGGCGGGCGGTTTTTTTCAGCCGACACTATTGCCTGTCGATGAACTGATTACTGCCATTGCCCAAACCTTTAGCTACGCTTTTTTGGCGGTCTGCACCGCCGCATTCGCTGGCTTTGTTGTCAGCTTATTTTTTAACCAAGTATGGCTGCGTTCTCTATGTGCCGCCATTCGCTCAGTGCATGAATTATTTTGGGGGCTGCTATTTATTCAGCTGATTGGTATTCATCCGCTGGCGGGATACTTTGCCATCGCCCTGCCCTATACCGGCATCTTTGCCAAAGTGTTTGCGGAAATTTTAGAAGAGCATCAGTCCAAAGCTGTCACCTTGCAAAACACTGATCGTATTAGCCGTTTTTTTTATGGGCAGTGGCCACAGGTATTCCCGCATTTTCGCAGTTATAGTTTATACCGTCTGGAGTGCGGCTTGCGCTCCAGTACGGTATTGGGCTTTATTGGCCTACCCACTCTGGGTTTTCATTTGGAAACTGCTTTTATGCAGGGGCTGTATAGCCAGGCCGCAGGCATATTATTTATTTTCTATCTCATGATTGCCACGTTGCGCTGGTGGATGCGGGCCAAACTACTGCCGGTGTATTTTGCCCTGGCATTATGGTCGCTACTGCACGGGAGCGATCACAGCTTACAGCTCTCCTTAGCCACACACTTTTTTACCGACATCACACCACTGCCCATTAGAAACGGCGAGGCAATACTGCCATGGCTAAGCCACTTGACCACTCATGAAATATTACCCGGTATTGGCAATACACTGCTGGTCACCCAAATCGCTTTAATACTGACAGCACTGGTCGCCCTTAGCCTATTCCCCTTTAGCTCCAAACAATTTTTTGCGCTACCGATGCGTGTTAGCAGCCACCTGGCTTTGGTTATTCTGCGCTCGACACCTGAACTGGTTATCGCCTTCGCCTTATTATTATTGTTAGGCCCCTCCATGCTGCCTGCCATTATTGCACTGGCGATTCATAACGGCGCAATTATCGCCAACCTGATTAGCCGCCACAGCGATCAAATTACTTTGCGACTGGATGCCAGCAGAGGTTTTGCGCGCTATAGCTTTGAGATATTGCCGCGTATCTACGGACAGTTTCTGGCATTTCTCTGCTACCGCTGGGAAGTGATATTACGAGAGAGCGCCATTCTTGGCATACTCGGCGTGCATACATTAGGGTTTTACATTGATAGCGCTTTTGAAAGTTTTCGACTGGATGTTGCCGTGATTCTTATTGCGGTCAGCGCGCTGTTAAATATTCTGGTGGATCATGGCTCTCGACAATTACGCCACCGCCTACACTTACGCAGCACCCCGGAAGCGCTAATCCCACTAAGCACCGTCATTCCCGCGAGGACGGAACCAATGCCTTAAATAAGGCCAAGCCTATTATAGCCTCGGCGCTTGAAACCTGTAGTAGATTTCAGGACTTAACTGACGACGAACATTGTAGGGTGGATTACAATCCACCAAGCCCAGCCATAAGTTAGCAGTTACAGGTGGATTATAATCCACCCTACGGTCTCGCGGGAATGACACACCGCTATAAGCTAATAGCAATAAACTATTGAACGAATAGTCATTTATAAGTTCTTATTTCTGCTTTTAGGCCCTATCATTTCGGCAGCTATCAAATAAACAGCACTGGAGAATACTGTGAGCACAACGCAATACGACTTTGACTTATTAATTATTGGGGCCGGCTCAGGCGGCGTTAGAGCCAGCCGTATGGCAGCCTCCTTTGGTGCCAAAGTAGCGGTAATTGAAGACCGCTATATGGGCGGCACCTGCGTCAATGTGGGCTGCGTTCCCAAAAAGCTCTATGTCTATGCCTCCGAATATCGCAACGCCTTTAAAGACGCCCAGGGTTTTGGCTGGAGCACAAGCGCCCCCAGTTTTGACTGGCCCACATTGCGCGATAATAAAATTGAAGAAATTTCCCGTTTAAATGGTGTCTACGACACTATGTTAGGCGGTGCCGGTGTAGAGGTCATTAACGGCCGTGGTCGCTTTGTCGACAACCATACTGTGGCCGTTAACGAGCAGCAATACACCGCCGAACGCATTATGATTGCCACCGGTACCTGGCCCTATATTCCCGAATTCCCGGGTAGCGAATATGCCATTAGCTCCAATGAAGTATTTGACCTGGCCGAATTCCCCAAGCGGATGCTGGTGGTGGGCGGCGGTTATATTGCCGTTGAGTTTGCCGGTATTTTTAATGGCCTTGGGGCACAAACCACTCAGCTTTATCGCGGCCCCTTATTCCTGCGGGGCTTTGATGAAGATATTCGCGAATTTGCCGCCAAAGAAATTGCCGCCTCCGGGGTCGACCTGCGCTTTAACAGCAATATTGCCGCTATCGAAAAACAAAGCGATGGCAGCTTAAAAGCCCTGTTAGAAGATGGCAGCACTATAGAAACCGACGCCATTCTCTATGCCACTGGCCGCAAACCTCATCTGCAAGACCTCGGTTTTGACCATGTTAATGTGGCGCTTAACGATAATGGCACCATTAAAATTGGCGATAATTTCCAAACCAGCGAACCTAACATTTATGCTCTGGGGGATATTACTGGCGGCATGGAACTGACACCGGTTGCGTTGGCAGAGGGTATGGCTTTTGCCAAAACACTCTATAACAATGAACCAACAACTGTGGATTACGACACCATTCCCACCGCGGTTTTTTGTCAGCCTAATATTGGAACCTGTGGCCTATCGGAACAACAAGCCCGCGAACACTATTCAGACATCACGGTTTACGATTCTAATTTCCGTGCAATGAAGCATACCATTGGCGGAAGAATGGAACGAACGTACATGAAATTGATTGTTGAAACAAAAACTGACCGGGTAGTCGGCATTCATATGGTGGGCGAAGACGCAGGAGAAATCATTCAGGGCATGGCTGTGGCAATGAAAGCCGGCGCCACTAAAGCCACGTTTGATAGCACGATTGGTATCCACCCAACCGCCGCTGAAGAGTTTGTAACCATGAGAACTTCCAGAACTTAATAATTATGTTAGGGGGCATAAAATAGGTTTTTTTACTGGCAACTATGAGGTATTGTTCGTTTTATGCCTGCTACGCATTTGTCGAGATGGAGTTTTACAAATTGCTTACATGTAAGTAGATGGCATTTAATAACGAATAATTAATCATAGGGACTGTAAGCATGGACATAGAAAAAAACCTGGAATTTTCTCAACAAAAGGAAATTTATCTGGAGTTTACTCAACAACTTCTACGTTGTTCCAAAAACTTCGAACAAGAAATCAGCCACCGTTTTAGAAAATACTTTAATCAAAGCTTTACTCGCTTTGATTTATTGTCACAACTCGATAAAGGTGAATCTGATTGGCAAGCTATTGGTAAAGTAGCAAACCAATTATTAGCGTCTAACGGCAATATCACCAAGCTAGTGGAACGCATGGTCGCTGAAGACCTACTGGAGAGGCGCAGCAATTTAAAAGATCGTCGCATGACTGAAATCAGTATGAGCCCAAAAGGCAAACAACTGTATAGAGAAATGGCTGACGCTCACGCTGACTGGACCCAAAGTTTAATGGACCGCCGGCTACCAGAAACGGAAGTGCATCAACTTAACTCGCTATTAAGTAAAGCCAACGCCAATTAACTATTCCAGCGCCGTTGCAGTATTAAAACGGCGCCGATAGTCTCTGGGAGATAATTGGCAGTAACGCTTAAACAAACGGCGAAAAGCACTTTCGTCGTTATATCCGCAACGCTGAACTATTTCCCCAAACCCTAACTGCGTCGTTTCCAATAAGACTTTGCATTTTTCTATGCGCAATTTTTGGGTAAAGGCTTGCGGGGTTTCGCCCAAAGCATATTGAAAGCGACGAATTAAAGTACGGGGGCTTACCGCTAAGTTGTGCGCGACCTCATTGATTTTAAAGTCGCGGGATAAATTCGCCCGAATCCATCCCTCAGCTTGCTTGACCACCTCATCATCACTATCGATTAAAGACAGTATTCTATAGGGTGCCTGTGAGCGACGCTGGTTATCTATCATCATATATTTGGCGGTCAGGCGGGCAAAATGTTTACCCGCATAGCGCTCAAGAATGGATAGACAAACATCCTGATAAGCAGTGGTACCTGCACCGCAGACTCTATTGCCCGCCACGGTGCAAATAGCGTCAGCATCTAACGCCACCTGCGGATAACGCTGGGCAAAATAGTCGGACAACCACCAGGAAGTCGTGGCCGCAACGCCGTTTAACAAACCGGCTTCAGCCAATACAAAGCTACCGCTACAACTGGTGGCAATGGTCGATTGCCTGGGTCCGTTTTCCCTAAACCAGGGGATATAAGGCTGCACATCGGCCATCACAGCATCCAACTCTCCATGGGTGCTGACATTAAAGGCGGCGAGAAATAAGATATCTTGCGGGTCAATATCCTCCACGCTGCCGGCTACTGAGATCGAATAACCATTGGAGCAGCATACCGGCTCACCGTCAGCGGATAGCACCCGGCAATCAAACAAGGGCTCTGCCGCCCCATTAATTCGCTCGGCAATTAAGTTGGCCACCTTAAAGATATCAATCACACCCATAACGGCTGCACCCGAACTTTGCGGCAATGCAAATACACTGATCTGTTTAGTCATCTAACCCACCTTGATACATGGCTTTCACCAGATAGCTATAACTGTAGCCTTAAAGGCTGGATTTGGCCAAAAAAACATAAAAAGAGCTATATACGACAAATCATCAAGAATGACCTATATAACAGTATAAGTGTTATTTTGGACAATCAAGAACCCAAAGGAGGATGGTAAACAGTAGCAACATCCGCATTCAATAAGCGTTGACGGGCAACGGAGGGTAGAAATACTTGGGCAAGTCATCATCGAAAAGAGGATTTGATGCGTAATAATCCACGCATTGATAGAAATAGTTCAATCCCTCCTGTTTTATCAGCAAAGGTCGTGTAGAATGAATGTATACACTGTAAACAATAGCAACGCCTCCCTTCAATAGCAGTAAAGGAAGTACATAATAGTGAGCTCAACAATACGTCAATGGCTAACCCCCATTATATTGGTATCTATTGCCATGCTGGTGACTTTTACCCTGACCGCCAACCGCCCTGATAATGCCAAGGTAGAAAATACCGCCCGCACCCTGACCGTTGACGTGGCCGCGGTGGTCAAGCAGGACTTGCGCATTCCCATTCAGGCTCAGGGTACGGTTAGCCCCCACCGGGAAACCGCCATTGTTGCGGAAGTGGCGGGTAAAGTGATTGAGGTCTCCCCTACCTTCTATGCTGGTGGCTATGTTGCCAAAGGTGATGTGCTGCTGCGTATAGATGATGTTGAACATCAGGCAAAATTAAATCGCGCCCAGGCAGCAGTTGCTTCAGCGGAGAGCGCCTTAGCCCAGGAACAGGGCCGAGCAGATGTTGCCGAACAAGAATTTAAAAAGTTTCCCAAAAAACATCGCACTAGCACCGCAAGAGATCTTTATCTGCGTAAACCCCAACTTAAGCAGGCTGAAGCTCAACTACTATCCTCACAGGCTGACCTGCGTAAAGCCGAACACGATCTGGAGCGCACGGTTATCCGCGCTCCCTACGACAGCCTGATTAGAGAAAAGCAAAGTGATCTGGGCCTGTATCTAACGCCCGGCACACCATTGGCAACTTTAATGGCGGTAGATTTTGCTGAAATCCGCTTAGCCATTCCGCAAAGCAAGCTACCTTATTTGGAACTACCCACCATCAGTGATTACGACGAAGCCAATAGCACGGAGGTTGATCTTTATACCAATGTTGCCGGTGAGCTGCAGCACTGGTCGGCAAACTTACACCGCACTGAAGGGGTTTATGATGAACGCTCCAGAGTATTATTTGTGGTGGCTCGAATTAACGACCCCTACTTACTCAAGGCCCAACCTCTAAACACTGCCGCCGCTATTGCAGCGGCTAAGCAAGCGGAGCCTCAAACACCATTACGCATTGGCACCTTTGTTTCTGCCGTAATCAATGGCCGCTTAATTGAAAATGTAGTTACCCTGCCCCGCAATGTATTACGTACTGGCAATCTGGTTTGGGTGATTGACCAACAGCAAACGCTGCGCAACCGTAAAGTCAGCACCTTGCGTACACAGGGCGATAAAATGTATATCACCGGCGGCCTGCAAAATGGCGACCTGGTTTGCCTGACACCGACCGGCGCCACTATCGCCGGTTCAAAGGTGACGATAAGTAGTAAAACACCTAGCAACCGCTTATTTGATCAAGATGCGCCAGCGGCAGAATCACCAGTTATGGCAGAAAAAGCTGAACCGCAAGAGCTGCTAAGTACAGGTGCATCACTATGAATAAAGCCGCCGATAATGCAGCGGACCGCACGGGTATCATTGCCTGGTTTACCAAAAACCCGGTAGCCGCCAACCTGTTAATGATTGTTATTATTGTCGTGGGCATTGGTTCAGGCAGTGTGATTCAACGGGCTATGTTTCCTGAAATCGAAGTGCCGATTATCAGCATTGTTATTGCCTACCCCGGTGCAGCACCCGAGGAAGTTGAGCTAGGTGTTGTTCTAAAAGTTGAAGAAGCCCTGAAAGATCTGGAAGGTATCAAGCGGCTGACTGCCGAAGCCCGTGAATCGATAGCCAATATTTGGATTGAACCTGCGGATGGTTTTGATCTGGATAATTTAATGGATACGATAAAAAACCGTATCGATGGTATTCAACATTTTCCTCAAGAAGCTGAAAAACCCACCATCAATCGCTGGGCCATGCGCGATGTAGCGCTGATGTTACAAATATATGGCGACCTCGACGAACGAGGCATGAAAAATCTTGCCGAGGAAGTTAAGCGCGAACTAATGGCTTATACCGAAGTCTCCATGGTAGAAATCCAGGGGGTAAGAAATTATGAAATCGGTATTGAAATGTCCGAACACCAACTGCGTGAATACCATTTAACCCTGGGAGAAGTCGCCGATATTATCAATGCCTCATCGCTAAACTTACCCGGCGGCTCAGTGCGTACGGACAATGGCGATATTATGTTGCGCACGACAGGCCAGGCTTATCGGCAATATGATTTTGAAGCTATCGTCTTAAAAACCTTTCCCGATGGCACCCGCCTGACACTGGGTGATATTGCCAATGTTAATGACGGCTTTGTCGACGAAATAGGTTTTGCTTTATTCGATGGCCGCCCTTCAGTCGGCTTGGCCGTTATGGCCATTGGTGATCAGGATGAACTGGAAACCGCCAAACGAGCGCTAAAATATGTCGAGCAAAAAAATGCCAAATTGCCTGAAGGCGTAGAACTCGCCCACTGGATGGATGTTACCTATTACCTCGAAGAACGCCTGGGCATGATGTATAAAAACCTGGCCTTTGGTGCGTTACTAGTTTTTATTGTTCTCGCCTTGTTTTTAGAAATCAAATTAGCCTTCTGGGTAATGATCGGTATTCCGGTTTGTTTCTTTGGCGCCATCGCGGTATTTAATTTACCCATTATCGGCGGTTCACTAAACGTATTAAGCCTGTTCGGTTTTATTCTGGTGCTGGGTATTGTGGTGGACGACGCCATTATTATCGGTGAGAGTGTTTACAGCGAACAAGAGAGAAGTGGCCTGAGTATTCGCTCAGTAATCGACGGCACTCATAACGTTGCCACGCCAGCCACCTTTGGTGTGCTCACCACCATTATGGCCTTTTTACCTACACTACTCACTTCCGGTGTTATGGGCGCTTTACCAGCAGCGGTAGGCTGGGTAGTTATCCTTTGCCTGATTTTTTCACTGGTCGAATCCAAATGGATATTGCCAGCACACCTTGCTCACAGCAAACCGGTAACAAACCGCTGGCTAAAAGCCGTCGGTGTGCTGCCAGCAGCCACCAATAGTAAACTGCGACAATTTATCGAAGCCCGTTATCGCCCCTTTGTTAAACGCTGTATTGCCAACCGCTATACAACACTCGCCGCGTTTTTAAGTTTGTTGATTATGACCTTTGGTTTAATGACCGGTGGTATCGTGCGCTATGTGGTATTTCCGGAAGTACCGGCGGATATGATTCAGGCGGAATTAAAAATGGCCGACGGCACCTCTCAGCAGCAAACACTGGATGCCATGATCCGCATTGATGAGGGCCTGCGACAGGTTGAACGGGACTACCAACAGGAAACCGGTACTGATAGCAAAGTGATTCAACATACGTTTAGCTATGGTTTTGAACGCATCAACGGTATTTTAATGGGCGAACTAACCAAGTCTGATATCCGGGATATTAATAGCGATGAAGTCATGCGTCGCTGGCGAGAAAATGTGGGTGATATCAGTGGCGCAGAGGTTTTATCCTTTACCGCCCCGGATGGTCCTAAAGTTGGTCCTGCTATTTCTTTCGACTTGATTCATGAAGACTTTGATGTATTAAAAGCTGCCGCCGCAGAACTTGAAGCTCAGTTAAAAACCTATGAAGGCGTTTACGATGTACAAAACGGCGCCAGTGCTACCTCGGATGAATTCCATTTGGATATTCTTCCAGAAGCTGAAGCTTTAGGCTTAACCCGTTTTGATTTAGGCTCTCAGGTTCGCCATGCTTTTTATGGTGCCGAGGCACAGCGTATCCAGCGGGGCATCGATGAAATCAAAGTGATGGTGCGTTACCCCATGGAAGACCGACATACAACCAGCAGCCTGGACAGTATGTTTATTCGCACCCCAGGTGGCGATGCAGTGCCCTTTGATTCGGTGGCCAAACTGGAAGTTAAACCGGGCCTGAATAAAACCAACCATATTAACTTCCAGCGGGCAGTATCGGTTGATGCTGAAGCTAATAAGCAAATTATAGAACCATCCCGGGTGACCAATGAACTTTTGTCTGAGTTTTTACCGGGTCTGGCTGAGCGTTATCCCGACTTGGTATATCGCCGCTCCGGCATGAGTGACGAGGAAGCAAAAACCGGTCGCAGCTTATTGATAGGGTTTACTCTGGCGTTATTTGGTATCTATGCCCTGCTGGCCATTCCAACCAAATCCTATATGCAACCACTGATTATTATGGGGGCTATCCCCTTTGGTATTATCGGCGCCATTGTAGGACATCTGATTACCGGTTATGCCTTTAGCATGATGTCGTTCTTTGGAGTGATTGCCTTATCAGGGGTGGTGGTCAATGACAGTTTAATTATGGTGGATTTTATTAATCGCTCTGTCGCTAAAGGCACGCCAGTTTATCAGGCTGTAGTGGATGCGGGCTGTAAACGTTTTCGAGCTATTTTTCTCACCTCTCTAACCACCTTTTTTGGTTTGCTGCCGGTCTTATTAGAAACCAGCGTGCAGGCTCAACAGGTTGTACCCATGGCGGTCTCACTGGCTTTTGGTATTGTGTTTGCCACGGTCATTACGCTGTTACTGCTACCGTGTATGTATATTGTGTTGGAAGACTTAAAAGGCTCCAACGTTGAAAAAACCACCGACCCACTTGCTACCAGCAGCTAGCCAGCCAGTGCTCGATCAGTACCGCTACTTCTCAGTAGCGGTACTGTTACTCCCCCATAAACACCTCGCCTCAGGCCATGGCTGCAGCTATATTTTTTAGTTGCTCTAAGGGTTTGGGCTTTTTCTTAACTAACAAGTCGTCATGGATTTTTAAAATAACACCTTTAATAAGGTCGGTAGTATTGTCGATATCAGTAATGGCTTTTAGGGTATCAACATCATCATAGAGCCGACGGCCTTTAAGCGAAAGGCGCTTTTCTGCCCTGCCTTTGGCAAGATCACTGCTTAAAAAACGCGAAAGTGTTTTGGCAGCATTCTGATCTGATACCAGCGTAAAAATATAATATTTCATCAAGCTCTGGATAAAATCTGTTGAACCACCTACAGCTAAAGCCGCCAGATTGAGAATATCAATCATATGGGCGGGCAACCTGCTCTCTACCGGCTTGCGCTGGGAGAGCAATTGCTTTTGCACCACAGGGGTTGATTGATGAGGTAGCAGGCTCACGTTATCGCATTGATCGCATACGCCCACCAGTACACTTTTTACCACGCCACTACCATCACTAAGTGGCACATCACGTAATGCAAAAGTTGCCCGCTGCAGCGAGCCGCAGGTTTCACACATGGCCTGTTTTGAATCGCCAATTTTAAAAATTTTCATAACACCTCCCTAATAATATCTTCCTAACAACATTTCCCAACAACATTTCCCTAATCCCTAATGATGAACACTGATAAAAACGCTATCAGGTTCCAGAAAATACCATTTGATATACCAGTTTTGGCCCTTATACCTTGTTGCCAGAATATGAACATCAACACGCTTATCCAGATGGTGAGGGCTGGTACTGTAGGTTTCACCCCCGCCCTGCCAATAATGGCTGCCACCTCAGCTAAGGAGACATCACCTACTGCCAGTAGATTTTTAATATCGATATGGGAACGCTGCTGATGTAAAACATATCCATGTTGCAAGCAGTGCAGCACCTGCTTTTTTCTTTCCTTGAAGCCCATACATACCTCCATTGTACGCAAATTGTCGTACTCGACAAGTTTTTTTTCATCCTTTGATCTGGCCATCCTATGCCAGCGCCAATATTAGTGCAGGATTAATTTTAAAATCAATAGCTTAGCCACTGCAAAGAGCTGCACTAGCCCACTCTATTACCTGCTGATAATCGCCACTAAATTGAATACGAGGTTGTTTGTTTTGCAATTGGTATTCATACATCGGGTCATAATAATCAACCAACAGAGTTTTAATCCATGCTTCGTGGGCTGAAACATCGCCACTACTTTGCTGCCGGTCCAGCGCGGCATTCATAACTTTTTCTAATGTTTGATAACGCTGCGAGCCCAGGCGCTTGCGAATGCGGTACAAGCTGGCTAATAGATGCTGGCGGTAGTTTTCATAACCCTGCCCGGCATCTACCGCCAAATGCTCCTGCTCCATTTCAACCACATACTCCTGCAAGATGCGCTGAATACGAAACTCCAGTGACATTTCAACCACCGCAATAGGCGCTTCGCACATAGCCAGCCATAAATTATGGGGCAAAGTTATTGGCCCTATCATGCGACTTTCATCTTCAAAAAACAGCGGTGCATTTTTTTCAGCCTCGCGTTTTTTTAACAGGTCGATTCCCAGACGGTTTTCAAAGTCCGACTGGCAAGGCGGCTCTTCAACTCGGCGACCAAAACTGGAACCACGGTGATGGGCAAAACCTTCAAGATCAATACCGGTCGACAGCTCGCTGACCAGAGGCGTTTTAGCCGTGCCAGTTTTACCACCGATAATGATCATTGGCGCAACAGAGGCGGCCTCAATTTCATCCAGCAGAACACGACGCAGGGCTTTATAGCCACCGGGGATTAAAGGGATATCTACACCAGCCTCTGCCATCCATTGCTGGGTAAGATTGGAGCGCATACCGCCACGCCAGCAATACAAATGCGCGTTGTTATTATCCCTGACAAACTGGCACCAGCGCTCAATACGCTGCTGCTTAGTCTCTCCACTGACCAGCTGATGGCCAAGTTCAATCGCCTCAGCTTGCCCTTGCTGTTTATAACAAGTGCCAACCTGATGGCGTTCCTCATTATTAAGAATAGGCACATTACATGACGTTGGCAGAGTACCAGCCGCAAACTCCACCTCAGCCCGCACATCGAGAAAAGGGGTATTGGCAAGCAATAAATCACGAAAAGTTGCAGGATCTGCAGTTAAACCAGCCATAGCGCCATATACTGTTATTATCGGGGACGTTATTATCCCCGCTCTACTGGAAAAAGTTAACCATAATAAACGACTGATACGCTATGCACCCGTTGTTTCACTCACCATCGCCACACCAAGCACTTTGATAGTGGCTGGCTCAGTAACCGCACAGGCTTCAACTTAACCGGCTGCTAGTCGATTACTGTAAAAGCTAAGCCGCAGGTGCTGGTCCAGCGTATTAATCCCTGCGTAAATAATGGCATCCAATGCTAAAACATGATTGAATCTGTGCCACTAAAAATACCCCTGCAAACATCTTAGGAAGACAATAATGACAAGCACTCCATCCTACGGCTTATTTATTAATGGCGAAGAGCGCCCCAGTGATAACGGCAAGCAATTTGAGGTGCTCTCTGCCTGGACCCGCGACAGCATCGCTACCATTGCAGAAGGCAATGAAACCGATGTCGATAATGCCGTCGTGGCTGCCCGCGCCGCTTACCCAGGCTGGGCCGAGTGTGCACCGGTTATCCGCGAAACTGTTTTGCTAAAAGCTGCTGACCTGGTAGCAGCCAGTGCGGAGCATTTAAGTAACATCGTTATCCAGGAAAGTGGCTCCACGCAACAAAAAGCCCTGTTTGAAGTGAATAATGTTGCTGCCCGTTTACGCACCGCCGCCGGTGAAGCCAGCCGCCTTTATGGTGAGACCTTCCCCAACGATAAACCGCACCGTATGTCGATGGTTATTCGCGAGCCGATTGGTGTGGTCGCAACTATTTCACCTTTTAATGCCTCCTTTGCCCTACTAGCCAAGATGACTATTTACGCACTGGCCGCTGGCAATACCGTGGTTGCCAAACCCGCTTCGGAAACGCCGCTAATTGCTATTGAATTTGCCAAAATTTTTAAAGAAGCAGGTTTACCTGATGGCTGCTTTAACGTGGTACCCGGCCCCGGCCGCAGCGTGGGTGACACGCTGATTAACCACGGCAATATCGACGGTATTGCCTTTACCGGCTCTACCGAAGTCGGCAGCCGTATTGCTGCTGTCGGTGCAGCCAAAATGCGCCGCATGCAAATGGAGCTTGGCGGTAAAAACCCGCTATTAGTTTTAGGGGATGTCGACCCGGTTAAAGCTGCAGCCATTGCCGCCACCGGTGCATTCTTCCATGCCGGCCAAATCTGTATGGCCAGTACCCGGATTATTGTAGAAAAATCCGTACTGGATGAGTTTGTTAAAGCACTAGTAGAAAAAGCTAACTCACTCACCTTTGGTGAGCCTGAAGACCCTACTACCGCTTATGGTCCCGTTATCAACGAAGGCGCACTGAATAAAGTAATCAGTCATGTTGAAGGCGCACGAGACAATGGCGCACAAGTGCTCTGCGGTGGTGATGTTGAGCGCGGCTTAATTTACCGCCCTACTGTCGTGTTAGAGCCACCCCGTGATCGCGGTGTTTGGGTTGAAGAAACCTTTGGCCCAGTGGTTAGCGTAGTGGGTGTGGAAGATCTGGACGAAGCGGTTGCCCTGGCCAACGATAGCGAATACGGTTTAAGTGCTGGTGTACTCACCAACGATATGACCCGTGCCCTAACCGCCGCCAGACAGATTCGCGCCGGTGCCGTGCATTTGGGTACCCACTCTTTCCAAAGTGATTCACTAAGCCCTGTAGGCGGTATTGGCGCTTCCGGCTTCGGCCGCAGTGGCGGTAAATACAGTGTTGAACACTTTACCGAGTTAAAATGGATTAGTATTGAACTGGGTGAAACACCACTCCCCTTTTAAGGGTCAAACAGAGACTGTTATTGATGAAAACGATTAAATACGCGGCCAGCGCGCTAGCTGTTTTTGTCGTTATCGTATTTACCGCCCCCCTGTGGGGCGGCTGCAATTTTAATAGCAATCTCTGCCATAGCTGGTGTGAACTGCGGCATTTTAATAGCGGCTTTAATGAAGCAACCTGCAAAGCCAGCTGCCTGACAGATAAACTGAGTTGTATGGCAAAGTAATGGCTATGGGTATCGTCACACAACGGATTATCTATACCCTATTAGGCGGCTTAATCTCAGCCGGTCTAGTGCTAACATTGACTGAGCCTCCACAGCCTGCCACCCCCGCGGCCAGCACTAACACCGCCCCCCCTCTGGCTGACAACGTAGAAAACACCGATATCACCCAGCTACAACAAACGATTGCAAAGCTACAGCAGCAATTGCATTTTGAACAAGAAAATACCGCCGCCCTCGATTATGAACTGCAATTATTAGAAGATTTATTAGCGGATGCCTCAAGCCCTACCCCCCCTCGCCCAACCAACCGCAAGAATCGAGCAGCGGAAACCTGGTTTGATGAAAGTCGTTTGCTGGCACTTAATGTAGACCCGGCTGACATTGAAACGATCAAAACCCTGCATAACCAGGCCGAATTGGAAAAGCTCGAGCTACGCAACAAAGCGGCCCGCGACGCCAAACTCCGTAGAAGCCTCTATAGAGAGCTAAAAACTATTGATAGCAATTTACGGCAACAGTTAGGCGAACAAAACTACGACCGTATGCTATTTGCTTCGGGCAAAAGAAACCGGGTAGAAGTGACCGACATCTTAACCGGGTCAGCAGCTAATAGCACCGGCATCCAAAAAGGGGATTTGATTATTAGCTATGGCGGAGAACGTATCTACGAACCCGCCAACCTCTACCAGAGTACCGCCGGAGGGGATGTGGGTGAAATGACTCTGGTTGAAATTCAGCGGGGAGAAGAAGTACTGACAGTTTATGTACCCAGAGGGCCGTTAGGTACACGCTTTAAACCGATTGTTAAAAACCCCGACTAATTAACGCGCTGTTTTTTGCGGCATAGCGCTAAATAAAAACACCAACAATAGATTCAAGCCTACACCCCATAACCCAGAGTGAACCCCCAGCGGCATAGAGCCACCCTCAACAAATTTTAAGCCCAACGTGACCAACAAACCGGCTAGCATACCCGCAAACATCGCTGGGCCACGCAAAGCTGGCAACCAAACCCCCAGCAATACCGCAGGGGTTAATTGCAGCATGATTTCCAGCATAAAGACCAATAGCGACCAAACCGAACTGGGTAAATTAATCGCCGCGATTACCATGGGGATCATCAAGCCCCAACTTAATAGCTTGCCAAACTTTTGCAATTTTTGTTGCGATAGCTCAGGGTAGTTAGGACGAATACCATCGTGGGTAATCATCGAACCCAGCGTTAATAAAGCCGAATCAATAGTCGACATAATCGCCGCCACACCGGCAGCCAAATACAGCGTTAATAAAAACCGGGCGCCAACAATATGCTGATCAAGTTGGGCGATCACATACAACATCACTCGCTCACTGTCCCTACCCTCCAAGCCCGGCACCCAAGCGGGGGCTGCCATCGCTACCATCGTTAAGGGCAACAGTGTAATCAGCGGCATAAATAACATCACCTTATAAGCGGTTAAGGTGGTTTGCAGATTTTTAGCCGCATAGATGCGTTGAATTTTTTGCGGGTAAACACAGGCGGCAAACATCGTCACAATGGATAAGCTAATAAACGTCACCACGGGAAACTCACCGGCATCAAACTTATCTTGCTGTGCTGCCAAGGCATCCACCAGAGCAGGCACCGCCTTAGGCTCAAAGATAAAAGCCAGCACACAGGCGCATAAGGCGCCGACTAATAATAAAGCGCCCTGAATAATGTCAGACCAGACTACGGAACGCATACCACCCATACTTTCGTAAATCGCCATAATAATAGCGACAGAAATAATACTGGTAGAAAAACTCAGCACACCATCACTGGCGGTCTCTAATAACAGACCTACCGCCAATAAATTACTCAGGATATAGGCCGTTAATGAAAATACGGCCAGGGCATTGACCAACCAAAATAAGGGGCGGTAGTGATAACGCCAACGAACAAAATCGCCGAGGGTTAAAAAATCGTGCGCTTTGGCAATACGATAAAGTTTTGGCGCATAGGCCAGCAATACAATCCCTACCCCGGTTAGCCCCACAATCATCGGAGCCACTTCCAAGCCCGTGCGATAAGCTTTACCCGGAATACCAAATAATGAGCCACCGCTATAGTTGGTCGCATAAAGCGTAAAAAATAAAGCTACTGGCCCAAGACTGGCACCGGCCAGATAATAATCTTTTAGCGAAGACTCAACCGACGAGCGGGATGCATACCAGCCAATCAATAATAGCGACAGAGAATAAAGGGCGATAAACCACCAATAAGGGGCAATAGGCATAACCGAGCTTTCTTATTATTAATCAATCAGTTTTAAAAAATCTTTCGAGGTAACAATAGCATGATCATTCACATAAGCCTCATGACTTTCTTCCACTTTGCTGAGTTCATAACCATAGTTAACCAACATACCGGCAGACTGGGCCAAACCATTGGCTGAGGTATCCGCCATCCAGTTAAGGCGCTCTATTCTGGCACCGTTGCCCAAGTGAAAGCGCTCCACAGGGTCCAGTGGGTATTTGCCACGTTTAGCATGGTAAAGATAATGAGCACACAGGCGCATTAACAAAGGCTCCACCATATCGACATAGGACTCAAAGGTATGCCATTGGTCACTATTTAATTGGCTTAGCTGTTCTTTTTCAGAAGCGGTTAATAGCGCTGATTCCGCATTGGCCACCTCTTTATTGAGCCAGCGCCTAAAACCGGGAATTGGTGATAAGGTGGCAAAGCGTTTTAATTGCGGAAACTCTTTACGCAACTCCATCACCACCTGCTTAATCAGGAAGTTACCAAAGGAAATACCCCGCAAACCCTCCTGACAATTACTGATCGAGTAAAAAATGGCGGTATCAAAATTACTGCGGTCATCATCAGCACGGGGCTCGGCTAAAAGATCCTGCACATTGCCAGCAATACCATCGACTAAAGCAACCTGCACAAAAATTAGCGGATCATCCGGTAAAGCCGGGTGAAAAAAGGCAAAGCAACGACGATCATCCGCCAGCCTGCGCCTTAAATCATCCCAGCCCTGCATTTCATGCACAGCTTCATAGGCAATCAGCTTTTCCAGAATATGGGCCGGGGTTTGCCAGTTAATCGTTTCAAGGGTTAAAAAACCGCGGTTAAACCAGGACTTTAATAAATAGAGAAAATCAACATCAACGGCTTCCAGCTCTTTATGCTCTGGCAAAAGCTCAAACAAGTCCTCGCGCATTCTGACCAATGTGGAAGTGCCATTAGGGGCCATATTAAAACTACGGAACAGATTTTTACGCGGACCATCGACAGCGACACTAAGCGCTTTAAACGTTTCAAGGTCATTAGTGGTTTTATAAGCTTCCGCGGATTTCAGAATGGTTTCACGGTCTGAACTGTATTTGTTATAGAGCAAACCAAAGAAATCGATTTTTTGCTCTTTATCCATTTTGTCATAGGCGGCCACAACCTCCTGAGCAATGGCAGTACCCATGGCTTCACCTTTACTAGAGCTAAGGTCTTCGCACAACTGCTCTACAGAACGGGCTTCAGGTCGGGTACGGTTTAGCAGCTCTCTGCCCGCTTCGGCAATAGAGCCAATCAATTGATTTAGACGCATCGGTTTCTCTTATTTCCAGGTTATTGGGAATAGATAGTAGTCGGGTTTTGCGGGTGTGGCCAGTAGGGGAAAATCTGTTTTTTGAGGGAATTTCAGGGGTTTATCTTGCTTCGTCATTCCCGCGAAAGCAGGAATGACGAAGCAGAGGCGTTAGCTTGCGGTCACTGTATCACCCACACTATCGCTGGCTTCTGGCTGCTTATGCTCAGACGCCAACCACATATACACATTCGGTAAAATAAACAGGGTAAAGATAGTACCCACCAACATACCCGCCACTAACACAATACCAATACTATTACGCGCTTCTGCACCGGGACCGGATACCAATACCAACGGAAAGTGACCCAATACCGTTGCACCGGTAGTCATTAATACCGGACGCAAACGAATAATCGAGGCCTCTTTAATCGCCGCCAATTTATCCTTGCCCTGAATCTGCAACTGATTGGCAAACTCCACAATCAAAATGGCATTTTTGGCAATCAAGCCCGCCAGCGTAATAAAACCTACCTGCGAATAAATATTAATCGTGGTCCAGCCAACAAAGGTAAATAGCATGGCGCCGGAAAAGGCCAACGGCACCGAGCCTAACAGCACCACCAAGGGGTCGCGGAAGCTATTAAACTGTACCGCTAGCACCATAAATACAAAGGCTAGTGCAACACCCAATACGCCAATCAGAGTATTGCCTTCCTGGCGGATCTGTCTGGATTCACCGGCATAGTCGATGGTGTAGCCCGCTGGCAGGATTTCTTTTGCCGCTTCTTCTAAAGCGGATAAAGCCTGTTCCTTGGTGGCATTAGGCAAAACACCACCATAAACACGGAAAGCATTTTTCTGCTGAAACTTGGCCAGATAGCGAGGGGCCGATTTGGTTTCAAGGGTTGCCAGATTGGCTAGTGGAATTAAGTCGCCATCCGGGGTGCGTATTTTCATATCCAGCAATGCCTGTGGATCGGGGCGGCCGCCCTTTTCTACCATAGGTACAACGCGGTAGGCTTTGCCTTCCAGATCAAAGCGATTGACATAGTTACCCGATAACAATAAACCCATTTGCTTGGTCACATCCTGCAAAGACATACCGGCATTGGCGACGCGTTCACGGTCTAATTGAAAACGGCCCTGGGGCAAATCAATATTCAGGTTGGTACTGGCAAACATAAACATGCCGGTTTTATAGGCCGCCGCTACAATTTTTTCTGCATAGGGCAACATATCTTCGGCGCTATCGGGGGACATAATCACCAGCTCAACCGGGAAGTTACCCGCGGTAGGCAATGCCGAACCCAAGGTTGGAAAGGCTTTTACCCCGGTCACTTGTTTTAACTTTTGAAAAGCTTCGGGAAATATCTCATGCACGGATTTATCCCGCTCGGAGTAATCAACAAACTCCATCCCCCCAAAAGCACCACCGGGTTGCACTATCTCCCACATGGCATAGGTATGAGGTAGCGAGTGCATGGTAGAAATAACATCCAGCATATACTTGCTGGTATATTCCAGCGAAGCATCCGGTGGTGCTGAAGTCACAACACTGATAGAACTTTCATCTTCCGTCGGCGCCAACTCCTGTTGCGACAATAAAAACAGTGGAATAATCAGCACGGTAAAATACATCCCCACCGCAAACACCTGTGGACCGGAGCCCAGCGTTTTATCCAGCATGCGGCCATAGCTTTCCTGAATGCGGATAAACCAGTTATTGACCCACTGGGTAAAGCGCCCTTCATGGCCACCCTCGGGACAGACATAGGCACTCATTATTGGCGACAACGTTATCGCTACAACACCAGAAATTAATACCGCCACCGCCAGGGTAAAGGCAAACTCTTTAAATAATACACCGGTTAGCCCTGACAATAAGCCAATGGGGGCATACACCGCCGCCAGAGTAATTGTCATACCAATAATAGGTGACAGTAGTTGCCTTGAACTGGCCAGAGCTGCCTGAGTGCGAGTCATGCCC
Organism: Oceanicoccus sagamiensis; assembly: GCF_002117105.1. GTDB lineage: Bacteria > Pseudomonadota > Gammaproteobacteria > Pseudomonadales > Dasaniaceae > Oceanicoccus > Oceanicoccus sagamiensis. The sequence goes on from NZ_CP019343.1 coordinate 4,439,995, forward strand.
TGTCGCATAAAACGGGAGACATTTTCCACCACCACAATGGCATCATCGACAACCAAACCCACTGACAGTACCACCGCCAATATGGTTAACAGGTTTAACGAGAACCCCATCAGTGACATAGCGGCAACGGCACCTAATAGAGAAATAGGTATTGCTACCAAAGGCACCAGCGCCGTTCTTAGGGAGCCCATAAAAGCGACTACCACAATGCCCACTAAGATTACGGTTTCGATCAGGGTAATAATAATTTCCCGCAGGGCATTGCGCATATAAGTCGTAACATCGTAGCCAATACCTATTTTCATGCCGTCAGGCAAAGTGGCATTAATTTCATCCAGAGCCACATAGAGTCGATCACCGATATCAATTTCATTGGAACCCGGTAAAGGCCAGATACCGATATATACCGCATCCTGAAGGTCGAGCATGGCATTAACGCTGCCCTCTTCTTCACCCAACTCTACCCGCGCTACATCGCGCACGCGGATAACAGCACCTTCAACTTCGCGAATTACCATTTGCTCGAAGTCTTCCACGGTTTGCAGTGAGGTATTGACCATTAAGTCGATACGCTGGTTGGTATTTTCACTGCGACCGATGGTGGCAATAATATTATTTCTTTGCAGAGCTTCTTCTACATCCCGGGGGCTAAGTTGGAACATCGCCAGACGGTCAGGGTCCATCCATATGCGCATCGCGGGCATGCGCCCCGCTTCCAGTGTGACATTTTGCACACCGGGGATGGCGGTAAGAATAGGGTTTACCCGGCGGGTCAGGTAGTCACTGGTTTCAGCGCGGGTCATACCGGCTTTAAGGGGGATATCCAAATAGAAACCGGCAATAGGTCGATCGGCTCGGCGCACTGAAACCGCAGGGTCTTCAGCACCTTGGGGTAGTTCAAAACGAATCTGGCTTAGGCGGGAGGATAATTCAGCCAGAGCATCGGTACTTTTCTGGTTTAGCTCTAGCCATACCGTTACCGTGCTCATCCCTGCGGTGGAGGTGGCATCCACATAATCAACACCGGGGATAGTCGCCGCAATACGTTCAATCGGTTCGGTAATAAAACCCTGTACCACTTCCGCCGATGCGCCTACATAAGGCGTATTGATTACCAGCGAGGCGCTTTCAATTCTGGGGAATTCCTGTATCGGCAAATCCATCGCTGCCCGCACACCGATTAATACCAGCGCCAGTGAAATCACAATAGAAAGCACCGGCCTTTCAACAAAAATATCAACCCAGGAGGGTCTATTCTCGGTTTTGGTCTCTGCCTTTGTCTCGCTCATGATTATTGCCCCGTCGTGGGTTCTGAAGTGTCAGCCGTCTTATCCTCGGCAGCCATATCAACCGCTTTAACCAAAATGCCATCACGTAATTTAAAAGCGCCATTGCCCGCAACACGATCACTGGGTTCCAGGCCACTCAAAATAACCACATAGCCATCTTGCTCAGGCCCCAGAGTGACCCGGCGTTTAGCCGCGCGTTCCGCCTCAGCCGCACCTTCTTCGGCGGGCACCAGCACATAGAGATTAGGGCCAAAGGCATCATAGCGAACCGCATTCATCGGTACTCTGGAAACTGTTTGCGGCTCACCCACCGGTGCAGAGATAGTCACTACAGTGCCGGGGTATAATTTGCCCGCAGTATTATCAACTTCGGCGCGGTAACGTAAATTACCAGAACGGGGGTTAACCCAGGAGTCTTTGGCAATCACTGTTGCTTTGATACCTTCACCGCGCAGCATCACCGATATCTCATCACCCAGTGCTAAGGATGACTGCCGCTGCGGTAAATAAAAATCCAGCCAGACCTTGCTGGTATCGCCTACCAAGCGGCTGATCATGGTATTAGGTTGCAAATACTGCCCCACTTCCAGCTCAAAGATCCCGGCGGAAGCATCAAAGGGCGCGCGAATGGTTTTTTTGCTGATAATCGCTTTAAGGCGATCTTCTGAAGCCACTGCGGCATTGCGTTGGGCCAGTGCCTGATCCCTGGCCTCTTCCGAGGCAACACCGGTTTTGGCCAGTTTCTGGTTTCTTTCCAGTGCCAGAGCGGCCAGCTGGGCATCGGCTTCAGCAGCGGCTAATTGCGCTTCTTCTTCGGTGGTATCGAGCTTAAGCAGTAATTGCCCCTGTTTAATCTGGTCACCAGCTTTAAAATCAATGGTTTCGACCCGGCCACCCAGCTCATTGGTCAAATCCACCGCCTGCACAGCCACCACATCAGCGGTAGCAGTAATCGTTTGCTGCCATTCAGACGATTCGGTCGTGGCCAGCTCAACGACTTCGGAGGGTTCCCCAAAGGACTTGCCAAACTCGATCGCTTTGCGGATTTGATGGACTTTATAGGAGGCCAGAATAACGGTGATCAGGACGCAACCGACAATAACCGGCAACCATTTGCGGAACTTCATTCAACTCTCCATTGTTATCGTTGTTTAGCAGGGTCTGTTTAGCAGGGTCTTGCTGGCGGCACAGTCAGCCATTTAGCCGCAAGCATACCCGAATGTTATTATATTGAAAGTTTATATTTGTTAAGTGATATCAATGACTTCTTACGTTTCAAAGGACTGGCTGGATTAGCCAAAAAACTGCCCGTAACGGGCAATTAGGCGTTACAATAGCCCGCTTATATTGACCATCACGGATAACTAATGACTTCAGCCAGCCAAGCAGTAAATGACAGCCGCTCAAACCACCCCGCCTTCGAGTGGGTTCGCAGCCAAACCATCGACTCACTGAATATCACCGTTGAAGAATACCGCCATAGAAAAACCGGTGCCGCCCACTACCATATGGCCGCCAATAATGATGAGAATGTCTTTCTGGTCGCATTGCGAACCGTGCCTATGGACTCCCGCGGTGTGGCTCATATCCTGGAGCATACCGCCCTCTGCGGCAGCGAGCGCTACCCGGTACGCGACCCGTTCTTTATGATGATCCGTCGCTCACTCAATACCTTTATGAATGCCTTTACCAGCTCCGACTGGACCGCCTACCCCTTTGCCAGCCAAAACCGCAAAGACTTTAACAATCTGTTAGAGGTCTATTTGGATGCGGTGTTCTTTTCCCGGTTGGATGAGATGGACTTTGCCCAGGAAGGCCATCGGGTAGAATTTGCTGAAACCGATAATGCCGACAGCGACCTGGTCTATAAAGGCGTAGTGTTTAATGAAATGAAGGGGGCGATGAGTTCAGTGCCCAGCACGCTGTGGCAAACCCTGTGCAAGCACCTCTACCCAACCACCACCTACCATTACAACAGTGGCGGCGACCCAGTTGATATTCCCGACCTCAGTTACCAGCAACTGCTCGACTTTTATCGCACCCACTATCACCCCAGCAATGCGATCTTTATGACCTACGGCAATATCAGTGCCGAAGAACATCACGCCAGCTTTGAAGAACGGGCACTGTCACGGTTTGAAAAACTGGATATCAATATCCATGTCCCTGAAGAAAAACGTTATAGCGCGCCGGTTGCCGCCAAAGAACATTATGCCTTTGATGAAGAGGGCAGCAGTGACAATAAAAACCATGTGGTTATGGGCTGGTTATGGGGGCAGAGCGCCAATCTGCAAGATTTATTACAAGGGCAATTACTGTCTAGCGTACTGCTGGATAACAGTAACTCGCCCTTGCAACGCGCCCTGGAAACCACCGAACTGGCCAATTCACCCTCCCCTTTATGCGGCCTTGAAGACTCCATGCGTGAGCTAACCTTTGTCTGCGGTGTTGAAGGCGCACAGGCCGCCGACGTAGACAATATCGAAGCGATGATTCTATCAACCATACAAGATGTGGCTGACAATGGCGTTCCCCAGCAACAGGTCGACGCCGTATTGCACCAGTTAGAGCTACACCAGCGGGAAGTGGGCGGCGATGGCTACCCCTTTGGCCTGCAACTTATTCTTGCAGCCATCGGCAATGCCACTCACCGGGGCGACCCTATAGCGGTACTGAATCTGGACCCGGTATTAGAACAACTGCGTGAAGATATTAAAGACCCTGAATTTATTAAAGGACTGGCGAAAAAGTTATTAATCGACAACCCCCACCGGGTCACGTTGACCATGGCACCCGACAGCGAATTGTCGGCACAGCGGGATCAGGCAGAAGCGGCCAAACTGGCCGAGATCAAAGCGGCGTTGACCGAGCAGGAAAAACAGCAGATTATCGATCAGGCCCATGCCTTAAACGAGCGGCAACGGCAAAAGGACGATGAATCTATTCTACCGAAAGTGGGCCTTGAAGATGTCCCCCCCACCATTCGACAGGTGACAGGTGATACCGCCACACTGGGTGGTATGCCCACCCATAGTTTTTCTCAGGGCACCAACGGCCTGGTTTACCAGCAAGTGTTAATTGAGTTACCGGCATTATCCGATGAACTCACTGCATTGCTGCCCTATTACACCAGCGCCCTGACTGAAATTGGCATAGGCGATAAAGACTATTTGGCCACTCAGGCCTGGCAGGCCAATATCTGTGGCAGCATTAATGCCTTTACGACGATGCGCGGCGCCATTGATAACGAGCAAGCGGTGAGCAGTTATTTAATTTTGTCGTCCAAGGCTCTGTCACGCAACCAGCAGCAACAAGCGCAATTGATGCAGCAAACCTTACAAGATGCCCGTTTCGATGAGTTGCCAAGACTGCGTGAACTGGTGGGCCAGCAACGCGCCCGCCGGGAACAGTCGGTAACCAATAACGGCCATAGTCTGGCGATGACAGCTGCCAGCTCAGGTATGAGCCCAGTGGCACAGCTCAGCCATCAATTAAGCGGCTTAGCCGGTATCCAAGCAGTCAAACAATTGGATGATAGCCTGCAAAACGAGGCAGGGCTGCAAGCCTATGCGGACAAACTCCAAGAGTTGCATCAGCTTATACTCGCCGCCCCCAAACAGTGTTTACTGGTAGCCGAAGCCGATAAACTGGCGCAATGCCAACAGAGCATTAGCACCTTATGGGCGGATACCCCTGTAGCAACGAAGACCAGCCCATTTAAGCCGGACACTATTCGCCAGATCAATAAGCAATTATGGATAGCCAATACTCAGGTTAACTTTTGTGCCAAGGCCTACCCCACCGTGACCTCTGAACACCCTGATGCTGCGGCTTTAACGGTACTGGGCGGTTTTCTGCGCAATGGTTATTTACATCGGGCTATCCGCGAACAAGGGGGCGCTTATGGGGGTGGCGCCAGTCAGGATTCCAATACGGCTTCATTCCGCTTTTATTCTTATCGCGACCCGCGGCTGGAAGAGACCCTGCAAGATTTTGATGGCGCGGTTAACTGGCTACTGGAAACCGAGCATGACCCCGAGCAATTAGAGCAGGCTATTTTAGGGGTGATCAGCAGCCTCGATAAACCGGGCTCACCTGCCGGTGAAGCCAAACAGTCCTTTCACAATAATTTATTTGGCCGCAGCCACGCACAGCGCAGCGGCTTTAGGCAGCGGGTGCTTGAAGTCTCACTGGATGATTTAAAGCGTGTTACCAGCCGCTATTTAACACCCGAGAGCGCCAGTCTGGCGGTGGTTACCAACCAGTCTAATGCCGAACCACTGGGCGATTTTGTGAAAATTAACGCTATTGAGACCCAGACCGTCTAGAAGCTGTTAAGTTAGGCCTAGCGATATAAAAGTTATGTAAAGGAGATAGCCGCAGCCGTACGGTTCCATAACAATCTATGGCGTATAAGATGTTAGAAGTACTCTAAAAGGGTAATGATTTTATGAACTCACATATTTTAATCGCCGACGATGACGTTGAGCTATGCCGCCTGCTAACAGACTTTCTGCAACTGGAGGGCTTTACCGTTTCCTCCGTGCACAATGGCGACGTGGCTGTCGATGAGTTTCAAAGCAAAAAATATGACCTGATGGTATTGGATATTATGCTGCCCGGCAGGCAAGGTCTGGATGTATTGCGGGCCGTGCGTAATACCAGCGACCTCCCAGTAGTGATGCTAACCGCAAGGGGTGACGATACCGATCGTATTCTGGGCCTGGAACTGGGTGCCGATGACTATGTGCCCAAACCCTGTAACCCTAAAGAGTTAGCCGCCCGAGTAAGAGCTGTATTACGCCGTGCGCAAAATACCCAGCAGCAAAAGTCCCCCAGTATTTTATCCACCGGTGAATTATTATTGGATATCACCCGCCGCGAACTGTATTACAAAGAGGAAGCGATTCATTTAACCTCAACCGAATTTGAAATTTTGCAGCTGCTCATGCAACGGGCTGGCAGCGTGGTGGATAAAGAAAATATTTCCAGTGAAGTATTAAAACGCAAACTGGCCGCCTATGACCGCAGCATTGACGTGCATATCAGCAATATCCGCAAAAAACTCAGCCAGTGCGGCGTCGATGATGACCTGATAAAAAATATTCGTGGTGTAGGCTACCAGTTTACCCAAGCCATGCTGACTGAAGACAAATAGGTTTAGGCTGCGCCAATGAACCGGCTTTTTTTTAAAATCTTTATTAGCTTTTGGTTAATTACCATTGCGGTATTACTCGCCATGTTGGCGGCCACGCGTTATATCGCAGAAATCGAACAGTCGCCCAACCCTTCTCCCTATGAGTTGGGTAAAGCTGCACAAGGTATTTTGTCGCGCACCGCAGATATTGCTCAAGAAAGAACCCCTAAAGAGCTGGAGTTGTGGATTCAAGGCCTGCCGAGTATCCACAGTGTTAATGCCTATATTATTAATCTGGAAGACCCTAAACGCTCAACCATTGTACCAGATGATGTGCGCCGTGCCGCCGCGCAATTATCGCTGGAGCAACCCAAGCTCACGGTTAAACTCACCACCTCAATGCTCTATGGCCAACTGCTTATTCGAGATGGCAAACCCATTTCAGAATTATTAATAGCTACCCCCTTACCCCCTTCGCCACTGGTTTACTTTTTTACCACCTATATCTGGTTCCGTTTATTGGCGGCGATCCTGGTCAGTGGTTTAATCTGTTTCTTTATGGCCCGGGCCATCACCCGCCCTATTGTTGCCCTGCGAGATGCCACCCAAGAGTTAGCCGAAGGCAATTTGGATTTCCGCTTTGATTTAAGCAAATACCGCAGTGATGAAATTTCTGAGCTGGGCCATGATTTTAATAATATGGCGGAGCGTATTGGCCAAACACTGGAAGAACAAAAACAATTGGTACGGGATATTTCCCACGAACTGCGCTCACCCTTGGGCCGTATTCAAGTTGCTCTGGCGCTGGCCCAACGCAAGCACGGCGAAGATACCGCGGAACTGGAGCGGGTAGAAAAAGAATGCGACCGTTTAAATGCATTAATTGGGCAACTCTTGGTTGTTCCCAACTATAACCAGCCACTGGATGACACCATCGACCTGGTTTCACTGGTCAAAGGTATTGCCAGCGATGACCAATTAGAAGCCGAGCAAGGCCATAAAACTATTGAAGTGAAAACCGATTTGGAAGAATTATTATTTACCACTTCCGGTAATTTAATGTGGCATGCGGTAGATAATCTGACGCGAAACGCCCTGCGCCACGCCCCTGAAAATACCACCGTGACCATTCATCTTGGCTATCAACCAGCCGATGGCAATATTCGTATTACCGTCAGTGATCAGGGTCAGGGTGTGCCTGATGATTTGATCGAAAATATCTTCCACCCGTTTTATCGCGTGGAAACCGAGCGTGGTCATAGTGATACCGGAGGCCATGGTCTGGGCTTATCCATTGCGAGCCGAGCGATTGAACACCATGGCGGCAGCATTAAAGCACGCAATATTAGCCGTGGCTTTGAAGTCGCTATCAGCCTGCCGGATAACTTACTGGTAGAAAGCCACTGATGACTGGCCAGCCTCTGGCTCTCGCACCATCGCCCACATAGCGGGCCCATCAGGCAGCTGCAAGGTTTGCGTCACCTCAAAGCCAAAGCGTCGGTAAAAACCCAGATTATGGTAGTTAGAGGACTCCAGATAGGCCGGTAACTGCTGCTGGTCACAACGCTTTAACACCGATAGCAATAGCTGGCTTGCCAGCGATGCCCCACCCTGCCACTGACCGCGACAAGCCGGGTCCGTACCAATAATCGCCAAATACCAATGAGGCTGCGCAATACGCGCCGCTGCCGTTATGCGCTGCACCTGCTGCGCCCGATCAACCGCACCCCGCAAGCGCACCATCGCTTCAAGGGAATTAAGGATAACCGCTAACAGTGAGGGCTCCCCAGGAGAGGGCCGCTGCCATACCGCCGCTGACCGGCCTGCCACCGTTTCAATCAGCCCACTGTGGCGATAAGTTTTTATCGCCAATTGCATAATGCCTTCAATCCTTTGCAAGCGGCCTTGCTGCTGCGGGATGATATAAGCCATCACCGGGTCATCAGCAAAGGCCTTGGCCAACAGTGCGGCCAAGCCAGAGCTGGCTGGTGTCGCCTCAACGATAGAACTGTCTATATTCATTATCCCCTGGCTTCGTTGCAACGCTGCTAAGCTGGACATCACTGGAAACTAACACGATATTGACCATAAGCTTAGCAGAACAGCGATTAACACTTTATACTCAGCCACCGGAACATAGGAAGCCCATCGCCTGAGTCACCCAGCCGCTATCAACATCCTGAGCATTGATTAAAAACCTATGGAGATAGCGCTGGCTTCAAAATATATTATTGCTATACTCTTTGGGCATTATAATGACAATAAACGCTCTGGGCTCAATCAAGATACCACGAATAACAATGGCTATACCCCTGCAAATAAATAAACGCATTATCCCTCTATTGCTTCTGGCACTATTGCCTTCTGTGTCACTAGCCTATACCGATGCTGAAATTGACCAAATGTTTAAAGCCTTACAGGCTGAAAATGACGCGCTCAAAGAAGAAATCAAACAACTAAAGCAGGAATCAGAAGCCACTATTCAGGAGCAGCTTGTCCCTGCTCGCCAAAATAACCAAACTCAAATATCCAGCGTAAAACGTTCACTGGAAAAACAGCAAAGTGCCTTAAAGATCAACGGCTTTCTAACCGCCGGCGCATCCAAAGCTGACCCTGCTGTTTATGACCAAAATATCGATATCAGCGACGACATCACCTTTGATACTGATACCATTGTTGGCCTTCAAACCAGTTTTCAATTATCCCCCAAATCCGATGTGACGGTGCAAATGGTTGCCCGTGCCGCTGACAACTGGGAACTGGAAGCCGAGTGGGCTTTTTTACGTTATAACCTGACGGATGACCTGTCCTTTCGTGCCGGCCGTTTAAGGTTGCCGCTCTATCTTTTTTCTGAGTCCTTAGATGTGGGCTTTAGCTACCCCTGGGTTAGGCCACCCAATGAAGTCTATGCGCTGCCGATTAAAAATTATGAAGGTATAGACCTGCTATACACCGCATCCACTGGCGACTGGATACACCAACTACAGGTGTTTGCAGGCAATGATAACGACGATAATTTTGATACCAGTAACTTCTTTGGCGGCAATATCACCTCAAGCAGTGGCCCCTGGACTTACCGCATCAGCGCTTTTAAATTTGATATCGAATTTTCCAAGTTTGCAGGCTTTGAGCCTACAGAAAATATTGAAGACGGTGGCACCTACTACACCCTTGCCGGGATGTACGATGATGGCAACTGGTTAGCCATTACAGAAATCTCAACCTACAAGACCGACCAGACCACGGTATTCCGAGATACTGATTCCGGTTATGTCACGCTGGGCAAGCATATGGGCAAATTTATGCCCCACTTCACCTATGGAAAGTCCTATACCACCAACGAACCCAAAGATGACCCGGTGGATATTTTGCTCGGCCAGTTTATTAACTTTACCGGTACGTCCTATGCTGCGGGCCTACGCTATAACCTGACTGAAAACACCAGTGCCAAGCTGGAGTGGACACACTATACCGACATGGACGGCACCGGTGGTATCTGGAACGGGCTGCGCTTTGATGAGCTCAACGGTAGCAGTGGTCCAGAGGACATCGACAATATCGATATTTACTCTATCGTTCTCGATGTGGTGTTTTAGTCATGAAGATGAATACTGCCTACCTACGCCGATTATCACTGACCTGTATCAGCTGCCTGTTATTCAGCGCCGCCCATGCTGAGGTCTCTGTTGTTGTTCACCCCAATATCGATATGAGCAATATTTCACCCGCTCAAGCGTCTAATATTTTTCTGGGCAAAACCAAGACCTTGCCTAACGGCAAACTGGTTATCCCTATCGACCAGGAAAGAAGCAGTGATGTGCGCAATGAGTTCTATAAAAAGCTGGTTAATAAGAATCAAAACCAGTTGAATGCCTACTGGGCAAGACAGGTATTTACCGGTAAAAGCCAACCCCCTAACCAGGTTAGCAACGATGATGAAGTAAAATTACTGGTAGCCGATAACCCCAGCATGATTGGCTATATTAATAGCTCTGCAGTCGACGCCTCAGTCAAAGTGCTGTTAAGAATTCCTTAACGAACAATCGACCTGACTAACTCGTGGGAAAAGCCACGGTAAACCAAAAAGCGGCTGCGTTTGGCTTTTTCCTTAAAGTCTTTTGATTCTTGCCCACCAAACTTTTTTAGATAAACCTCTTGTGCCAATCCGTGCCACTCATCCGCGACTGCTTCAAGGTAGGTATTAATCAACGCTGAACTCACTTGCTTTTGCTCCAGCTCACGGCGGATTCTCAAGGGGCCCTTACCGGATGATTTACGGCCGTTAATAAAGGACTCTACAAAGCGCTCATCGCTTTGCAGGTTTTCATTTTTTAGGGTAAATATCTGGTCAGCTATCAGCTCCATCAGGCACTCCTTATCAAAAGAGTAACCATAATCAGCATAGCGAAGGAATTTGGTAGAGAGCTTATTAACCAGCTCTTGAAAGGCGTGTTCCCGCCGCGCCAACAAATCCATAGCAGCACGGCGAATATCAACAGGTTTTATTTCTTTGGGCTTAACAGGCATTGTTATTTTCTAACCCCACTCTCAGCACAGCCCGTAGGGTGGATTATAATCCACCGCTTATGTCTGCTCGGGCAAAGCCCTGGTGGATTATAATCCACCCTACTCTACAGCGCTGGATTCCCGCTTACGCGGGAATGACGAGGGCAGCAGTCAGGCGGCGGTGGGTTGCAGGGTTATTCGGCGGCTTCCATATCTTCTACTACCTGTAGGTCTGGCGTGCCGCCACTAACAGGGCCTAATAACTCACTGCGAATTTTACCTTCAATGGTGTCGGCAATATCCGGGTTATCCAGCAGGAATTTTGCCGCATTGGCTTTACCCTGCCCAATCTTGTCACCGTTATAGGCATACCAGGCACCGGCTTTATCTATCAGCCCCTGCTTAACGCCAAGGTCGATAACTTCACCCATACGGTAAATACCTTTGCCGTACATAATCTGGAATTCAGCCTGCTTAAAGGGTGGTGATACTTTGTTTTTCACAACCTTAACGCGGGTTTCGTTACCAATGACTTCATCGCCATCTTTGATAGCACCAGTGCGGCGAATATCTAAACGTACTGATGAGTAAAACTTCAGTGCATTACCGCCAGTGGTGGTTTCTGGCGAACCAAACATGACACCAATTTTCATACGGATTTGGTTGATAAAGATCACCAGGCAGTTGGCATTTTTGATATTGCCGGTCATTTTGCGCATAGCCTGTGACATCATTCGCGCTGCAAGGCCCATATGAGAGTCGCCGATATCCCCTTCAATTTCTGCTTTAGGGGTCAGTGCTGCCACTGAGTCGACTACGACGACATCAACAGAACCGGAACGTACCAACATATCGGTAATTTCAAGAGCCTGTTCGCCGGTGTCTGGCTGGGATACCAGCATATCGTCGATATTAACACCCAGCTTTTCAGCGTAAGAAGGGTCCAGTGCATGCTCCGCATCGATAAAGGCACAGGTAGCGCCGTTCTTTTGTGCTTCGGCAATCACGCTGAGAGTCAGTGTGGTTTTACCGGATGATTCAGGGCCATAAATTTCTACAATACGTCCTTTAGGTAAACCGCCTATACCTAAAGCCACATCCAAACCCAGTGAGCCGGTAGAGATCGCAGGAATGGCTTCCCGTGACTCTTCACCCATTTTCATAATGGAACCTTTACCAAACTGACGCTCAATTTGGGACAAGGCGGCTGATAGGGCTTTTTCTTTATTGGTATCCATAATCGTCTCTCTCGCTTCTCGCTATATATTATTAGCTATTATCGTTGGCTAAATATTGTGCCGGGCACAGATTGCAGCAATCTGCGGCGGGTACCCAGCGGAATATTTGGTCTGTGTGGCCCGATTTGGAAGTACTGTACACATAAACAGTATCATAGACAAACTTTTTTTTAGTGCAAGTAAAAGTTTTTTCCAAATGGGCTTAGCGAGAGTGCTGTTTCAGGAATTGTTCAATATCAGCAAAGGCCTGCTGGGCCTCTGGCACGGTATCCACAAACATATGCCAGACATGGAGCAGACCATGCCAGACTTTCAGCGTTACCGGTGAGCCTGCGGCGCGGGCTTTATTAGCAAAACGTACCGAGTCATCCAGCAACATCTCATTGCTGCTGGCATGGATCAGGGTTGGAGGTAAATTACTCAGGTCACCAAACACCGGAGAAATACTGGGGTCGGCAGGCCGTATACGATAGGTCACCGCCGTAAACCACACTAGCAGGCTCTGGTGGTATTTAGCCAGAGCACCCGCCAGCGGCGACAGCAATACATCGGTTTTAACATTACTGGTAAGGCTGGGGCTGGTATAGGTACTATCGGTCACCGGCGCCAGAGCCACCACAGCTTGCGGAGCACGCAAACCTTTATCGCGTACCCAAAGACTTAAGGCCAGCGCTAAATTGCCCCCCGCAGAGTCACCGGAAACATAGAGGTTATTTAAATTCGCCGCCCCTTCCGGCCCCTGTTCCAATATCCATTGGTAGGCGGCGCGGCTATCATCAATACTTGCCTGACGTTGGTGCTCTGGCAATAAACGGTAGTCCAGTGCAAACACCGGGCCGCCAATCAGCCTGGCATAGTGAGCGGTAATGGGGCGATGGCTCACAGGGCTGCCCATCAGAAAAGCGCCGCCGTGAATATAGAGCATACGGTTTTGAACATTGGCATTGGGGGGCACCAACCACTCGCCTTTGATACCCTGATAATCAACGGGGATTATCTTGCCCTCAAATTGAGCGGTTTTACCAAACTTGTCCATGCCCTCACGCATAGAGAGCAGCCTGGCATTTTTATCCAGCTGCTTAACCTTGGCCCGACTTTCCGCCGTCGGTGTCAGAAAGGCAACAATACCCCCATGGGCTTCACTGGGCTCAACCCCGGCATTGATCACCTCAGGGCGAGGCTGCTGATACTGGGATAAGTCCTCCCCCTGAAAATAAAATTGAGTCACAACAAACAAGACCAGCACAATGACAAGGGGAGCTAAAAGTAACATCAAGGGTTTCTCGCGTATCCAGAAGTTTATTAGAATAAGCATTATGGCATTGCTACTGCCGCAAGTCCCACGACATAGAATGTCTTTATGCAGGCCGCTATAGCAAGCCGGGTTACTTGATATCAGCGGCCAGCGCCTGGGCTACCTTAGATGCCGGAGCCCGACCCAGCAGAGCGGATATCCAGCGCCCGGTACTGGCCAGTTGTGGCAGATCAATACCGTGTTCTATACCCATGCCATCTAACAGGTAGACAACATCTTCTGTGGCGACATTGCCCGAGGCACCTTTGGCATAGGGGCAACCGCCCAGCCCTGCAACAGAGCTATCAATCACCGCCACACCCAATTGCAGAGCCGCAAGAATATTGGCCAGCGCCTGACCATAGGTATCATGAAAATGCACCGCCAGTTTATCCATGGGGATGTTATCGCTCACCGCAGCTAACATTTGGCTAACGGCTATTGGCGTCCCCACCCCCACCGTATCGCCCAGAGAAATTTCATAGCAACCCAAGTCAAATAGCCGTTTGGCCACATAGGCCACTTGGGCGGGATCAATCGCACCTTCATAGGGGCAGCCAACCACGCAGGAAATATAGCCCCGCACTTTTATCCCGGCTGTCGTCGCGGCGTCGATCACGGCAGCGGCACGTTGCAGACTTTCTTCAATAGAGCAGTTAGTATTTTTTTGGGTAAAGGCTTCAGAAGCGGCACAAAACACGGCAACCTCGCTGGCATTAACCGCCAGCGCCCGCTCAAAGCCTTGCAGGTTTGGCACCAGCGCCGCATAAGTAACATGCTCAGCGCGTTTAAGCTGTTCAAACACCTCAGCACTGCCCGCCATTTGTGGCACCCACTTGGGGTTTACAAAAGCACCAGCCTCAATATAACCAAGACCCGCGGCTGCCAGCTGTTCAATCAGTTGTATTTTTGTGCCGGTATCGATAGCTTGCTGTTCATTTTGCAAACCGTCACGGGGGCCCACTTCAACCAATCGCACTTTTTTTGGCACATTCATTATTTATTCAACCGCTTCAAAATTTACCAGCTCACTACCACCATCCACCAAACTGCCTGCCTGATAATAAAACTCAACCACTTTGCCATCGGCAGGTGCCCTTATGGTGTGTTCCATTTTCATCGCTTCCATTACCAGCAGGGCATCATCTTTTTTCACCGTAGCACCGGCTTCAACTAACAGGGCCACCATAGTGCCATTCATTGGCGCGGCTAAACCGCCAGCGCCAGCGCAATCTTCGGTATCGCCAAGGTCGGGTTGTAGCAGATTAAAAGTGACAGCACTATCTTGTGTATAAAGACTATAACCAGCTTGATGCTCGGCCACTGTGGCGGATAATTGGTGGCCATCGAGTGTCGCCTTAAGTTGATGGTTATGCAAACTACCCTGCACGGTGGTCGTGTTGCCATTGGCGCTAATACGGTAACGACGGTTTACACCTTTGCCTATTTGTTCTGCTGTTACCGCTATAACTTGCTGCTGTATTTGTAGTTCAAACTGATGTTGAGGAGCTTCATTTAAACGCCAGCCGCTGGCATCAAACCAGGGAGAGTTGGCATCCGTTGAGTTGGCACGATTGCGCTCCGCCTGCTGTTGCTGCTGTAGCATCAAATACAAGCTGGCCAGAGCTACTGCCTGCTCGATATCAGCGCTGCGGCTGCGGAAAATAAGCGGGTGGTGTTTTTCAATAAAACCGGTATCCAACTCGGCTTCAGCAAAGGGTTTGCTGCTGGCCAGATTATAGAGAAAATCGATATTGGTGGTCATACCACCAATACGATAGTCCTTTAAAGCCTGGGTTAAACGCTGCAAGGCTTTTTCCCGGGTTTCATCCCAGACAATCAGTTTGGCTATCATCGGGTCGTAATAGACACTGACCTCATCTCCCTGCAATACCCCGGTATCCACTCGAACATGGTCTGAGCTTGCTGGTGGCTGAAGAAAAGACAACGTACCGGTCACAGGAAGAAAATCATTATCCGGGTCCTCCGCATAAATACGTGCCTCAAAAGCGTGGCCACTTATGCTTAGCTGTTGCTGACTGGCTGGCAGCGGTTCACCGGCGGCAACACGCAACTGCCATTCCACTAAATCCTGGCCAGTGATCATTTCTGTTACCGGATGCTCTACCTGCAAGCGGGTATTCATTTCCATAAAATAGAAGGAGCCATCGCTATCTAATAGAAACTCTACAGTACCCGCACCTTCATAGTTAATCGCCTGAGCGGAGCGAATAGCCGCTTCACCCATAGCGCTACGCAGTGTCTCGGTCATTCCCGGTGCCGGCGCTTCTTCAATCACTTTCTGATGGCGGCGCTGCACTGAGCAGTCCCGCTCAAATAAATACACGGCATTGCCCTGCTGGTCACAGAAGACTTGAATTTCTACATGGCGGGGCTGGGTTAAATATTTTTCTACCAGCATATCCTCATTGCCAAAGGCGTTAAGTGACTCGCGTTTAGCGGCCTCTAATGCTTCATCAAAATCCGCTTCACTCCATACCTGACGCATGCCTTTACCACCGCCGCCAGCAACCGCTTTAAGCAGTACCGGATAGCCCATCTCATCAGCGGCTTGTTTTAATATGTCTCTGCTTTGATCATCACCATGATAACCGGGCACTAAAGGAACAGCGGCTTTTTCCATAATGGTTTTGGCCGCAGACTTGGAACCCATTGCTTCGATAGCGCCAACCGGAGGGCCGATAAAAACAATATCGTTATCTTTACAGGCTTTACAAAATGCTGCATTTTCAGAAAGAAAACCGTAGCCGGGGTGAATCGCTTCTGCGCCGGTTTTTTTCGCCGCCTCGATAACCCGCTCATACACTAAATAAGAATCCCTCGAAGGCGCCGCACCAATATGTATGGCTTCATCGGCCATACTGACATGCAGGGCATCTTTATCCGCATCACTGTAAACCGCTACGGTGCGAATACCGAGTTTACGGGCTGTGCGAATAACCCGGCAGGCAATTTCACCGCGGTTGGCAATCAGAATTTTATGAAAGTATTGAATAGTCATCGGTTTACTTAACCCAAGCCGGTGAACGTTTTTCCAAAAAGGCCGTTAAGCCTTCCTGCCCTTCTGCTGATACTCGAATATCCGCAATGCGTTCGCAGCTTTCGCTGATCACTTGCTCAGTGATCTCGCCATCAACCTCAAACACTAATTGCTTGGCCGCAGCTACCGCTGCTGGCCCGCTAGTTAATAGCTGCTCAACCAACTCGGCAATAGCAGCATCAAGCGCCGCTTCATCAGCAACCACCTGTGATACCAGACCAAGATTTAAAGCTTCACCCGCATCAAAACGCCCCGCGGTGGTAAAGTAACGGCGGGCAGCGCGCTGACCAATGGCTGCCACAACATAAGGGCCTATAGTGGCGGGGATCATACCGATTTTAGCTTCGCTTAAACTAAACACGGCTCGGTTGGCGGCAACGGCCATATCACAGCAACTCACCAAACCAACACCGCCACCAAAGGTAGCGCCCTGCACTCTGGCAATCGTGGGCTTGGCCATAAAATTTAATGCTTTTAACATATCTGCCAGAGCTACCGCATCGGCCAGATTTTCTTCACGGCTATAATTGGCGGTACGTTTCATCCAGTTTAAATCGGCACCGGCGGAAAAACTTTTGCCATTAGACGCCAGCACCACCACACGGACATCGCAGTTATCATTAAGCTCGGCAAAGGTTTGCTTAAGCTCGTTGATAACCACATCATCAAAGGCATTATGCTTATCTGGGTTATTGAGTGTAACCGTGGCCACACCACGATGATCGAGGCTAGTGGTAACAAATTTCATAGACGCTCCAATAAAATATCACTCACCGCCGTCATTCCCGCGAAGACGGCAATAACAGCCCGTAGGGTGGATTATAATCCACCGCTTACCACAACTTTTGGTTGGGGTTGGTGGATTGTAATCCACCCTACTAGCACCAGCTTTCCGGGCGTAGGGTGGATTATAATCCACCGCTTACCACAACTTTTGGTTGGGGTTGGTGGATTGTAATCCACCCTACTAGCACCAGCTTTCCGGGCGTAGGGTGGATTATAATCCACCGCTTACCACAACTTTTGGTTGGGGTTGGTGGATTGTAATCC
Organism: Oceanicoccus sagamiensis; assembly: GCF_002117105.1. Taxonomy (GTDB): domain Bacteria; phylum Pseudomonadota; class Gammaproteobacteria; order Pseudomonadales; family Dasaniaceae; genus Oceanicoccus; species Oceanicoccus sagamiensis. The sequence continues at coordinate 4,457,570 of NZ_CP019343.1, forward strand.
ACCCTACTAGCACCAGCTTTCCGGGCGTAGGGTGGATTATAATCCACCGCTTACCACAACTTTTGGTTGGGGTTGGTGGATTGTAATCCACCCTACTAGCACCAGCTTTCCGGGCGTAGGGTGGATTATAATCCACCGGTTACCACAACTTTTGGTTGGGGTTGGTGGATTGTAATCCACCCTACTAGCACCAGCTTTCCGGGCGTAGGGTGGATTGTAATCCACCGCTTACCACAACTTTTGGTTGGGGTTGGTGGATTGTAATCCACCCTACTAGCACCAGCTTTCCGCCTTCGCGGGAATGACGGTTAATTACATTCTGAAGACACCGAACCTGGTGTCTTCAATGGCTTTATTCAGGCTGGCTGAAATAGCCAGAGCTAATACTTCACGGGTTTGCGCAGGGTCAATCACTCCGTCATCCCATAATCGGGCCGAGGCATAATAGGGGTGGCCCTGGCTTTCGTAGTTATCAATAATCGGCTGTTTAAACTCGGCCTCTTCACTCTCGGCCCACGCTTCTCCGGCCTTGGTTTTTTGGTCGCGTTTTACTTGGGCTAAAACACCGGCAGCCTGCTCACCACCCATCACGGATATACGGGCATTGGGCCACATAAACATAAAGCGAGGGTCATAGGCTCTGCCGCACATACCGTAGTTACCCGCGCCAAAGGAGCCGCCGATTAACACCGTAAATTTAGGCACCTGGGCAGTAGCCACAGCGGTCACCATTTTGGCACCATGTTTGGCGATACCGTCGTTTTCGTATTGCTTGCCCACCATAAAGCCGGTGATATTTTGTAAAAAAACCAAAGGGATTTTGCGCTGGGCACAGAGCTCAATAAAATGCGCGCCTTTTTGTGCAGACTCACCAAATAAAATACCGTTATTGGCCACAATACCTATCGGGTAACCTGAAATACGGGCAAAACCACAGACCAGAGTTGAACCATAAAGGGCTTTAAATTCATCAAAGTTAGAGCCATCAACAATACGGGCAATAATCTCTCTAACATCATAGGGCTGGCGCGTATCTTTGGGGATAATGCCGTAGATTTCTTCGCTATCAAATAAGGGTTCAACGGGTTCTTGAATATCCAGCGCAATCGGTTTAACGCGGTTAAGTCTTGCCACTGAGTTTCTGGCCAGTTCTAAGGCATGATGATCATTTTGCGCCAAATGATCGGCAACACCGGAGGTGCGACAATGTACATCCGCCCCGCCTAAATCTTCTGCGGAGACAATTTCTCCCGTGGCGGCTTTTACCAACGGCGGTCCACCTAAAAATATCGTGCCCTGCTCTTTCACAATAATTGATTCATCGGCCATAGAAGGCACATAGGCACCACCGGCGGTACAGGAGCCCATCACCACTGCAATCTGTGGAATATTTTGCGCTGACATATTCGCCTGATTAAAGAAGATACGGCCAAAGTGTTCACGGTCTGGAAAAACTTCATCCTGACGAGGCAGATTAGCGCCACCAGAGTCGACTAAATAAATACAGGGTAAATTATTTTCCTGAGCAATAGTCTGGGCGCGTAAATGCTTTTTAACCGTAAGGGGGTAGTAGCTGCCGCCTTTGACTGTGGCATCATTGGCAACAATCATACACTCCTGACCGCTCACCCGGCCGATACCGGCAATCACACCCGCACAATGAACATCTTCACCATAAACATCCATAGCAGCCAGTTGCGAGATTTCTAAAAAGGGCGAACCGGGGTCTAATAAACCGGCCACGCGATCACGGGGTAATAACTTACCTCTGGCAAGATGTCGCTCGCGGGATTTTTCACCGCCGCCGAGTTTAATCGCGGCCAGTTTTTCCCTCAGGTCATCTACCTGCGCCTGCATCGCCTTGGCGTTGTCACTAAACTCTGTACTGCGAGTATTAATTTTCGATTGAATAATCGGCATAGCTGTTTTCCTGCTGCGCTTTATTGGGTTTCATTAAATAATTCGCGGCCAATTAACATACGGCGAATTTCAGAAGTACCGGCACCAATTTCATAGAGTTTGGCATCGCGCAGTAAACGGCCGGCGGGGAATTCATTGATATAACCATTGCCCCCCAGTAACTGAATGGCATCCAGCGCTTTTTGTGTGGCTCTTTCCGCAATAAATAAAATCACTCCGGCGCAATCCTTTCGGCTTTCCTGACCGCGGTCACAGGCTTGATTAACGGCATATAGATAGGCTCTGGACGCCGCCAGCTCGGCATACATATCGGCGACCTTGCCCTGAACTAATTGAAATTCACCAATGCTTTGATCAAACTGTTTACGGTCATGGATATAGGGCACTACCAAATCCATACAGGACTGCATAATACCCAGCGGGCCTGCGGCCAATACTGCCCGTTCAAAATCCAGGCCGCTCATTAATACCGCAACACCGCCCCCCTCTTTACCCAAAATATTCTCGGCGGGCACTTTGGCATTTTCAAATACCAGCTCACAGGTGTTAGAACCGCGCATACCTAATTTATCGAGTTTTTGATGACGGCTAAAACCTTCAGTATCCCGCTCAACGATAAAAGCAGTAATCCCGCGGGAACCGGCACTGATATCGGTTTTGGCATAGATCACATAGGTATGGGCATCGGGGCCATTGGTGATCCACATTTTATTGCCGTTAAGAATATAGTGGTCGCCCTGCTTTTCCGCTTTCAGTTTTAGGCTAACCACATCAGAACCGGCATTGGGCTCGGACATGGCCAGGGCACCGATATGTTCACCAGAACATAGCTTGGGCAAATATTTTTCTTTTTGTGCCGCTGTGCCGTTTTTATGGATTTGGTTAACACATAAATTAGAGTGAGCGCCGTAGGATAAACCGACAGAACCGGAGGCGCGGGAGATTTCTTCCATTACCACCGCATGCGCCAGATAGCCCATATTGGTGCCACCGTATTCTTCCGCCACCGTCATACCCAATAAACCCATATCGCCAAACTTTTTCCACAGGTCCATAGGGAAGGCATTATCAGCATCAATCGCTTCGGCGCGGGGAGCAATTTCATCCTGACAAAATTTATACACCGCATCACGCAGCATATCGATCTCTTCGCCAAGGTTAAAATTTAAGGTGGGGTAGCTGGTGCTCATGGATAATTATCCTCTGTGTTTATTACGATTTGCCAAGGGCCTCAGCGGCCCGCTGCTCAACCTGTTCTAATTCCAGCATCATGACCTGTAAATCTTCCAATTGGCTGGCCAACTGCTCGCGGCGAGTCTGGATCATCGTCATTAATTTTTTTAGCTGGGCGGCATTACCATGATCGGGGTCGTACATACTGATAATTTCACCGCTCTCTTCCAGCGAAAACCCCAGCCGCTTACCGCGCAGGATCAGCTTTAATTTGGTGTGGTCTGCGCTGCTATAAATACGGCTGGTGCCCTTGCGCTCGGGCGCTAATAAACCCTTCTCTTCATAGAAGCGGATGGTACGCGTTGTCACATCAAACTCAGCGGCTAATTCGGAAATGGTGTATTGCCTGACTTTGGACATAGAGCAAATAGTGGCTAATGAAGGATGGGCTTATCTTAGTTGACGTTAACGTCAAGGTCAACAACAAGCGAAATACTCATTGTCCGTAGTAAAGCACGCCAGAAATTGGTAGATTGCCCCACCAACAATAAGAATTGAAGCGCTACAGCCGCCAGCTACAACAACGCAAGCCTATGAAAACATTACGTAATTTCTTTCTAAACCTAAAAGTTATCAGCATTATGGTGTATAGCGCCATTCTCGGGCGCGCCTACCTGAAGGACTATCAGCCAGAGACTCTCTGCTACTGCCAAAGTGGTGGCAGGGAAATGATGCTGGATATCTACCGCCCCAAAGCCCCTTCTGCTGCCCCCCTGCCCGTTATTCTCTGGTTTCACGGCGGCGCCTGGAAAATGGGTAATCGGCAGGCCATTGAACGTATTGCCGCCGAGCAACTGGAACGGGGCTTTGCACTGGTCAGCGTGAGTTACTCACTGAGTGATATCGCCCAGTGGCCAAGCCAATGCCATGAAGCCAAAGCGGCCCTGCGCTATTTACGCGCCAATGCCAGTGAGCTGGGTATTAACGCAGATAAAATTATCGCCGCCGGTATGTCAGCAGGTGCCCATATGGCCTGTATGCTTGGCGTTTCTGCCGACCACCAGACATTAAATGGTGAACTGGGTGAACATAATGATCAGCCTAATACGGTACAGGGTGTACTCGCCTTATACCCGCCAACGGATTTTCTATCGGTGCCAGAAGATTACGATGGATTATTGGATTATTATGCGCCAGACTCACCCGTTACCGAATTACTGGGCGAGTCCATCCGCACAGCACCGGAAAAAGCTGACCTGGCCTCACCGGCAAAACTGGCCAATAAGGATTGCCCACCCACCTTATTACTGCATGGCGACGCCGACCCTATTGTACCTATTGCACAAAGTGAATTAATGCATAGTGCACTGTTAAACGCCGGAGCCCAAAGCGAGTTTATACCCGTCGCCGACTATACCCATGGCGACTATCGTTTTAACCGCGATCAACCAGCAGAAAAAATATCGAGCTTTTTACAGACCCTGATATAAAGCATCGATCTGGTAACCACAGGAATAGATACCAGAATGAAACTATCAAAGTTTGGTGAAAAATTTACCGGCAGCTCCGGTATTGTTGAACTGATGGACGACCTCGGGGTTGCCCTGAGCGAAAACCCGGATATGATTTTTATGGGTGGCGGCAACCCCGGCCGACTACCCCATGTTGAGACGGTTTTTCAGCAGCGGCTGGAAGCGATTATGGCAAACCCGGATGAGCGCCATAGCTTATTTGGTATTTATCAATCGCCACAGGGTGACAAGGAATTTCTTAAACAGGTGGCCGGTTTTCTTAACCAACAATTTGGCTGGTCCTTAAGCCACCGTAATATTGCCGTCTCCAATGGCAGCCAATCGGCGTTTTTTGTTTTGTACAATATGTTTGCCGGTGACATGAAAGACGGCAGCGAAAAATCCATTCATCTGCCTCTGGCACCGGAGTATCTGGGCTATGCGGATACCGGGCTCAGTGATAATTTTTTTACCGCCACCAAACCCACCATTGAATTACTCGATAATCAGCTGTTTAAATACGGCGTGGATTTTTCCCGCTTGCAGATTGATCAATCCAGCGCAGCACTATGTGTCTCCAGGCCAACCAACCCAACCGGCAATGTACTCACCGACGATGAAATTGAACATTTAGACCAGATTGCCCAAGCCAATAATATTCCTTTTATTATTGATGGCGCTTATGGCCTACCCTTCCCCGGTATTATTTTTACCAATGCAAAACCGCACTGGAATGATAATACGATTTTAGTCCTAAGCCTCTCCAAGCTTGGTTTGCCCGGAGTGCGTACCGGTATTGTGGTGGCCAATGAAGAAGTGATTAATGCCTATACCACCGCCAATACCATTGTTAGCCTGGCCTGTGGGACATTGGGGCCAGCACTGGCTAAAGAGCTATTTAAGAGCGGTGAAATCCTTAGCCTGTCCAATGACCATGTTGCCCCCTTCTATAAAGACGGCGCAGAAACCGCAGCACAATGGTTTCGTGAAGCCCTGCATGACCTGCCCTTTCATATCCATAAACCCGAGGGGGCTATCTTTCTCTGGCTTTGGTTTGACCAACTGCCGATTAGCAGCCAAGTGCTGTATGAACGTTTAAAACAACGGGGGTATTAATTGTGCCCGGCCATAACTTTTTTGTCGGCATACAGGATGACTGGGAGCATAAACATGAATGCATCCGTGTCTCCTATGCGCAAGACAAAGCAACTGTTAAACAGGGCATACAGATAATCGCCGAGGAAGTCAGAAACGCTTACAACAATACCTAAGACGATTTATAACCGTCTCAGCTAGCACTCATAATTGCTATTGCCGCCCACCCATACTATTCAGGAAACAACAGCATGCGCCAATACACAAACTTTTATATTAATGGCCAATGGGTAGCCCCACACTCTGGCAATACACTGGACGTTATAAACCCGGCAACTGAAGCCATCAGCGGCCATATTGCTATGGGCTCGGCAGCGGATGTGGATACAGCGGTAGCCGCGGCAAAAGCAGCCTTCCCTTCATACGCCAATACCAGCCGCGAGCAACGCCTGGCACTGCTGGAAAATATTCTCAGTATCTATAACCGTCGCTATGATGAAATTGCCCAAGCCATCAGCGAAGAAATGGGCGCGCCCATTACCATAGCCATGGAAGACCAGGCAGGCACCGGCACTGGCCATCTGGAAACAGCGATAGAAACCTTAAAGACGTTTGAGTTTGAAGAGCCTATGGGCAGCACCCGTATTTATAAGGAGCCTATAGGTGTCTGTGCCTTAATCACGCCCTGGAACTGGCCGATTAACCAGGTGGTCTGTAAAGTCGTGCCCGCGCTGGCAACAGGTTGTACCATAGTACTAAAACCCAGCGAGGTCGCCCCCTATTCCAGCTACTTATTTGCCGAGGTATTAGCAGAAGCCGGAGTGCCTGCCGGTGTTTTTAATCTGGTAAATGGCGATGGCCCTACGGTAGGTGCTGCCATGTCATGCCACCCCGATGTGGATATGGTCTCCTTTACCGGCTCAACCCGTGCCGGTGCACAGGTGGCCAAAGCCGCAGCGGATACCGTCAAACGCGTCTCGCAGGAACTGGGGGGCAAGTCTGCCAATATTATTTTAGCGGATGCCGATCTCGAAGAGGCGGTCACTGAAGGAGCACTGGGCTGCTTTTTTAATACCGGCCAGTCCTGTGATGCCCCAACCCGAATGTTAGTGCCCGAACAGCTGCATGATAAGGCAGTAGAAATCGCAGTGCGCGCCGCCCAATCCGTCGTCACCGGCGACCCCAGTGATAAAAACACCACCATGGGTCCTGTGGTTAGCCAGGTGCAATTTGACCGTATTCAAAGCCTGATTAAGCAAGGTATTGATGAAGGTAGCAAACTGGCCTGTGGCGGCCCCGGTAAACCTGACAAGCTGGACAAAGGTTATTACGTTAAGCCGACTATTTTTTCCCATGTAAAAAACAACAGCACCATAGCCCAGCAAGAAATTTTTGGCCCGGTGCTGGCTATTCTGCCTTATAAAGATGAAGCAGAGGCAATTGAGATTGCTAACGATTCTCTTTATGGGCTGTGTGGCTATGTCTGGGGTGATGAAGCACGAGCCGTGGCCGTGGCCAGTAAAATGCGTACCGGCATGGTGTTATTAAATGGCGATGAAGGGGACTATAACGCCCCCTTTGGCGGCTATAAGCAATCGGGCAATGGCCGGGAGTTTGGCAAGTTTGGCTTTGAAGAGTTTTTAGAAACCAAAGCGATTATGGGGATCAGTGGACAGTGATAACAGCCTATGATGCAAGTCATTCCCCGGGCCTTAATTGAAGAATCATATCCCACTTGGCACTGATGGCAGCACTGCAATTCACCCCGGTAACCAGTGACTTGCGTTTGCTGCAAAAAAAGTACGCCGTGGATAGCAGAACCGACAGCACAAAGATATCGATCCAGCCCGCCGCCCTATTATCAACCAGTGGCAATGCCGCCCCATCCGGGCCAAAATAAAACAGCCCCGCACAAAACAGAGCCAATACCATCATCATAACGCCGACACTGGTGACATAGGAGTGCTTGCGACTTTCACCGCTCAGATTGGCCTGATAATTGACCGCCAGATGCCCTCGATAATTATCAAGGTCGGTCTCCCACCGCCACAGACTAATATCAGGGTTCTGCTCAATCTTTTTCAAATAGCCCACTTTTCTTTGAATAGTCACGGCCTTATCAAAGATTACGATTAAGGCCAATTCAATTAACAACATGGGAGTTATATAAACCAGTGAATGCACTTTGGTTGCCGCCGCATACGCCAATACAGCGGAGGTTACCGCAAGGGCAATACTAAACAACTGAAACTGGCAGCGCTTTTGGTCAATAATTTCATCCCTGATCGATTGGTAAATAATATCCCTGTGCATAAGCTATGCGTCCTTATCGCTGGCGTAATAATAAAACAATGAACCGACCGGGCCAGAAAAAGACAAGGCCACCTTGGCTTGGTGCTGCGTATCCAGTTGTGATTTTCTGGTGCGCATTACATGAATAAATTCTCCATTTGTCACAGGCAGCCCATCCGCTGCCTGTATCGACTTCTGTGCAGCCTGCCACATCGACATCGCCTCCCAGGCAGTGACCTGGCCCTGCAAGGCAAAATCATCACCATGGCAAGTGAGTACCACACATAGCTTGCCTGCTCTGGCGCACTGCCTGTGAATATCCTTATCCAATACCTTTTCTCCATTAGGCATAAATAACCGCTTACCCCCCTTTTCTGAATGAGCAAATACTACAATGGGGCTACCCTCCGCACGGTGGATACGGGCATATAAATCAAGACTTCCTCCATTCAAGTCAGTCACGCCCTCGCCTTCTTTGACCTGTCTGGCAAAATGTTGCAACTGCTCTTCTGCCCCCTGGCTGACGCTATCGGTTTGATAGACTTTTTTATAGTGCTGCGGCTTTGTCGGCATGGCGACCAGCAATTCCGGCTCGTGCGCAACACTGGCAAAGCTATCGTGCTGCCTGCCAACATCCAGCCCTGTGCGCAACACCTGCCGCTCAACGGTATCGCCACCAACATGAGCCGGGATGGGGTCCTCGGCATCCGCTGCCACACGGCCAACATCATCATAAACAGCCCCTGGCTTAGCGGGTATTTCACGCACCGGAACCTTATCAACCTTCCTGGCTGCCGGTGCCGCCGACCCCAGATCATCAAGCAATCGAACCAAGGCGGTTATCAGGCCCGCATGGCTGGCTTCTACAAACAGCAATAACAACACGGCCACACTTAGGTTTTTTATCCACTGTCTTAATTGATACATTTATATCTCCCTGAAAAAAGTGACATATTGAAGCACCACTCAAAATAGATCCCGCAAGGTAATGCGGTAAGGGTGCGGCCTTTCGGCGCTCAAGCCGGGGGGCTGGTCATCTTCGGCACCGGCGGTTAGTTCCTGCCTGGATAAACTGGCCTCTATCCCCTTATTGGCCAGCGCATTGGCACCGGCGCCAGAAATAACAATTTGCCAAACGGTGGCATTGGGGTTGTTTTCATTTAAGGCCCAGGCAATAAAACCGGAAGCCAACAGAAATAACAAAAATTTAAACCTGTAAACCAGACTGGCAATAATGCGTCGATAGGTCAGCGCAGTGCGATTATTTTTCAGCTCATAGTTTTTTAAGTATTCGATAGAAGCGGCACCCAGAGCACCCAGGGCCATATACTCGGGGAACACCATCCAGTTAGCCAGCATCGCTCTACTCCTGTAGTTCTTTCTTTAGTATTAAGACACTTTAGCAAGGTATTTCCCCACCTTAGAGGGCGAGCAGATTGCCGTAATTTATAGCTATTGCTGGTGAGTTAGTCGATATTTTTGGGGGAGTTTAAATAGTCGAACTTTTATAGAAGGAACAATATTTCAACAACCGATCATCGGTAGATTTATAGCTAAAGGGGAACGTGATAATGGCGAGTTAGAATTAATCACGCCCCGTTATCATGAGCTTAGCTTTGAGGAGATTAGAGAGTGGCAAACAAGCTAGTGGTCAGTCGTGTTCCCCTGTGTCTCTGCAGTAATAACACCGCCAACACTAACAAAGCTTATTGGCAGATCTTTTGGATCTTTTGTGGATCTTTTGGGACAGACACTCATTAGGGCAGATCTTTTGGGACAGACACTCATTAGCAGACACTCATTAGCAACAGACGTCGGCACCAATAATTAGTTTTAGCTTCCCTTAGCGGTTTATGACCCACTATATACTTTAGTCGGTAGCCACTACAGACTAATGGGGGATAGAAAGAGGGTTCAAATTTCAATAAAGTTTGTTCTTAGGCAGTAAATGCCTTTAATGGGCACGCTTCTACTCCATACCCATCTAACCCTGTGAATAGTTTACTTGATCAAAACAAGTGGCGACAAGCTTTACAGAGCCGGTTTGACCCACACCATGGATTAAAGGGAAGTGCCTAAAATTAAAATAACGCAACAACTACAAAGTAAAGGAGCACCTCATGCTGAAACAAACTCTGGCCATAATTGGCCTAACAATATCATTGTCTGCTAATGCTGCTTTGTACGACCGTGGCAACGGCATGATTTACGATGACACCTTAGACATTACCTGGCTGCAAGATGCCAACTATGCGCAAACGTCAGGCTACGATGCCGATGGCAGAATGACTTGGGACGATGCTAATGCGTGGGCTGACCAATTGAACTACGGCGGCTTTGATGACTGGCGCTTAGCTTCAGCAAACTTAATAAACGGCGCCAGCCCGTGTTTCGCATATGATGGCAGTTGTGATCGTGGTTATAACATTACGACGGGGGAGCTAGGCCATATGTTTTACAACAACTTAGGCAATCTGGGAGCTTACGATGCCAGCGGTTCATCTCAATCTGGCTTTGGCGTTTCCAATAGCAGCTTTACGGATGGCGATAGTGGCGACAATGTGAGCATTTTGAATTTACAGAATAATGTTTATTGGTACGGCGAGGAGCACGCTCCATCTACAGTTAACGCCTGGATCTTCGGTACCGGTGGTGGCCAACAGTACACCGCCGGGAAGAGTACTAATATCTATAGCTGGGCAGTCCGCGCGGGGGATGTCAGTTCGGTGCCTGTTCCTGCTGCGGCGTGGCTGTTTGGTACGGCGCTGTTAGGATTGGTAGGAGTGAAGCGCAAGAAGTAATACACCAAACAGCTCTGCTTAAAGGCTCCTGCATGGGGCCTTTTTTTGATTCTGCTTTAGTCCGCTAATGGCACACCGCCGCCCCTATGCCTCGATTAATCTCGGGGCTTTTTTATGTCTGCTATCAGGAGACAAGCTGCCGTTTAATTTATGGGTAATTGAAGGAGGGGTCTGGAGCAGTTGACCCATAACTGCCCCCGGCCCTAACAGTTATCATTACAGCCAAGCCGAAATCACTTAAAATGATTATGTCTGAATTGAGGTTTATGATTCAGGGCACAAAAAAGCCCGCAGCTAGCGGGCTTTCTAAAATGTTCAAAACCTTACAGCTTATTAAGCAGCCTTACGTCTTGCCCATCCAAGAGCGGCTAAACCTAAACTTAGTAGCGCCAAGCTACCGGGCTCTGATACAGATGTAGGCGGTGTAGGCACGCTGGTTAATACTGGCAGCCCTCGAGCTTCATCCGACAAGTGCAGACGCATTCTGCCAAGATCGCCCAAAAAGGCGTTTGTAGCATCTCGTGTTCCAAATTGCCATTGAACTTCGATTGATGCAGTGACCTCCCAAGCATCGCAGAAGCTGGTATCACAGACGTCATTATCTAGTAACCAGTCAAGGGAGGTGGCATGGTCAACATAGTTGTCGCCTAAGTCCTCCTCAGAGCCGTCCCAATCGGTCATAAAAATGGTATCTCCACCGAAAGTTTCCAGTTCGAATTCTTCGCTACCAGTTTGAGTGCTGAAACTCATATTGGCGTGACCATGGTGGTTATTTTTATAGGCATCTAAAGCTGCAGTAACTTCTTCTTCGGTGAGACCGTCTGCTTGGAGCGCGTTGGAGAGGTCTGTACAGCCTGCCTCGGCAATCGTGTTGCCTGCCTCATAGTCACATCCATTATCCCAGATCATGCGACGGGCATAGCCAGGCACTTCGAAAAATACATTCAGGTTATACTCGCTTCCAGTGCCGCTGATTTCCCAGTGTAAATCGTTGCTTAAGCCTGCATCGAGGTCGTAGATTGAATGGTGGTCGTTATACCATGGTAAATTGATTGTGCCGTAGTCGAGACCCTGGGTACCGCCAAGGTATTCACCGGCTTCAAGCACGCCGTCTACGGTAACTGTAGGTATTGCGTTGGTGGCAGCTGAGCCAATGATAGCGGCCAAAAGTAGGCCGTTTTTAAAAGAAGTGTTGAGCATGCGGCGTTCCCATAAAGATATGTCAATATTATTTTAACCTCATGTTAGCAATCGCTATGCCAAGGTTGTTTTTATTATAGAAATCAATAACTTAATAGAATTGAACAAAAACTTACTATCAGGGATTGTAAATACTACCGACACTCTTAATAATTTCATGGCTATCAGTTCTATATCCGCATACTCCTTTTATCGGCGTCTGTCCTTATAGTTTGATAGTTTGTTTAGCTTTATAGTTCTTTCTTATTGTATGGCGGCTGTTCTTATAGTTGGCATTTTGGAAGGGGTTAGTGAAGATCATGGAAGATTTTTTTATAGCTACACGTAGATATACACTAACTATTGGCTGTAGTCGTTTTTTGTCGAAAGCTGGACCTAAGCCTATCTTTGTTATTTTCTAGCTACCTGATAGTAACATCCAATAAAAAAGTATGATCAAGCAAAAAACCTCTAAGCCTATCAAAAACAGAATACCTTTTATTGGTTTGCTGAATATCTTTATTTATAACCGCCAATAATGCTTCATCGTGGCACTTAGTTGTATATTTTTTTGCAAGAAGCTCACCTTTGTAAGCAATATTTTCTAATAAAGACTGACTTGAAGAAACCTTCTTTACCTTTTCTATTGCCTCCTCAGGTGTTGAATACAGGATGCAATTAACCATATCCACCAACCCTAACCTTGCCTCTTCCAGCTTCTGCCTGTAGGCCACTAAAACACAGCCGCACGCCAATGCTTCAAAGTTTTTAATCATATACTCATCTGTACCAACATCAGCGCTGATAAAGAATTTAATTCTATTGAGTAATTCAGAGTACTCATCTGGAGAGGCCGCAGATAAATATCTTAAAGGCAGCCCCTTAGATATCATCTTTAGCATCTTCTCTCTTTTTTATAGATCTTGTTCTTAAGAGTCCCTATAAATGCATAGCCTATATCTCGATTTACTCCCATATTACTCAAGCTAATATCATCGTAGTACTTTGGTACAAAGTCGACTGAAAAACCCATTTTCTGTAATCTTTCTGTAGAGCGCCATCCACTGCAAATTATTCTTGCCCTTGGCAGCTTTCGATAAAACCGCTGAAACTTTTTGTAATAACGGCTGGAGGGCATAAAATTTTGACAAGCATCATGCTCATAAATAACCAGACCATTAATATTTTTCAAGGCTTTAGTTTGAAACCTTATCAATGACCACTTAAGGTCAATAACGATACGATCATACTCTTTCAAATTAAAGTTCTGTAAATAGCCATCAAGACATTTTTGCTGACTCCGTGATAAGTAGTACCTATCAATATTGATTTCGCCGGCAACATTTTCCAGAAGTTTAAATGTGTATTTTGCATCTCTTCGCCGGAGCAATAATATATTTAAACCGTTCTTATCGTGACTGCCGATGCCTTTTTTGCAAGCACAACAATTTAAAACTTTAGAAGGATGAATATTGTACTTCTCTTTATGCTTCTTCTGGAATCTATCTATCCACGGGGCAACCTTCTTAATATATTCGTGGCCCGCCACCCCGTAGGCTTCACAATACTGTCTGTAAAATTCAGAAATTTCCTGACTATTAAGACCAGTTTCTGAAAGCCCAACTAATAAACGCCCCAAATCTCTTTCTGGAACCATTCGCTTGTATGAAAAACCAAATCTATCAAGATCGACAAAATAAAGCTCTCCGTCAGATAGAAGTATATTATTAAGCTTAAGGTCACCATGAACCCAGTTATTGCCATGAAATCGGGCGACTAAGTTAGAAAGGTCTGCCAAAAGAGCGCTTCGGCCCTGGTTAGTGAGTCGAGAATCACCTGAGAGAGCCTTTGAAAGCGTCATGCTACCAGAAATATATTCACAGGCTTGAAAATATTCCCACTTAAGAAAACCTACCCTCCGGCATATATAGCCCAAGGATTTAGGTGTTGCAAATCCAGTTTTATAGAATTTTAGATTTTGATTATGTTGGTGGGCAGCTCGAGATCCAACAAGAAGCCTTCTCAATAAAGGAAATAATCCAGACTGATAATATAGCTTGCAAAATACTTCCTTACTGTTTGGCAAAAACGCCTGTACTATCTTACGATTTTTCTCGTTCTTTATTATCCGCGCACCGTCAAGCATGCACAGATAGTTATTATAGGATACAACATCATTCAAACCGGCTTCTTTATCGACTTGAAACATAACATCTTCACTTATGAATAATCTGTATCTAACATGCAGCTGATCAATTAACGAAATATTCAAGCTTCTTTTAGCGAATAGTCCTTCATTAGAAAAACACGAAAGAATACGAAAAACACAAGAAATAAAATAACGCTTTCTAAATTTCTTCTTCCTGATATACGATTTTCCCCAAACTGCTCAAGAGCTCTGAATAACAAAATATAATCACGATAACGAAAACCATGATAAAGAGCTGTTAACAGTTCAGAATTACCCTCTTCGACCAATTTTATAATAGCATCACTGGATCTTGGGGATCTTTTTGAGACATTATAAAAGGCATCACAC